>PABJ01000116.1 GCA_002699105.1 Ectothiorhodospiraceae bacterium
CTCAATATCATCGGTGTTTGCTGTGGAATTGCGCAGTGTGATTGTCACCGTACTGCCGATCTCATCCCAGTTGCGGAAGATGTTCCCGTGAATATCCCGTGCGGTGAGCGTGTAGGCGACGGGTTCACCGGCGCGGTACGTACCATCGGTGCGGGTGGGCTGCAATTCCAGGGATTGGGAGAAGAGTAGTGAGCCGCAAAGAAATACGGCGGCTCCGAGTAGGACTGCGGAAAAAGAGTTGGCGTTCATGCGACGTGCCTCCGTGCGTATATGATGAATAACTAAATCCAACATACGGATGGTACCTCGCTCCTGCAAAGAAGATATGTAACCGCGCCGTTGCGCGAAAGTCATAAATTCGTCCCTATATGCAACGAAGGCGGCTCAAATGAACCGCCTTCGCATACAGAGATCAGATTACCGGGACTATTTCGTCAGGACCATACGCTTTGTGATGGTGTTGCCGTTCGCCTGGAGGCGATAGATATAGACGCCCGACGGCAGGTTGATGCCGTGGAAGGCCGTCGTATACACGCCCGGTGTGAGCGGCTCGTTGACGAGCTCAGCGACTTCGTTACCGACGAGGTCGTACACCTTCAGCGAAACCTCTCCGCCCTTCACAATCGAGAACTTGATCGTCGTGCTCGGATTGAATGGGTTCGGATAGTTCTGCTCAAGCTGGAACGACTCTGGCGCGTCGCTCACCGGATCGACAGCAACGGTCGTATCGCGGATCAGTACAAGGAGGAAGCCTGGCGGCTGCGCGCCTGCAGGGCTCTGCGTACTGTTCGTTGTGTACAGACCATCGCTAGCAGATGCAAACCAGTAAACAGGCTGGCGGAACCATTGATTCGTTCCGGCGATCCCGTCACCGATCGGGATGAGCTGTGTGCGCGAGTAACTCAAGGTCGGATCCAAGCCGAGGTTGTCGGAGTCGCGAACCTGTGCCTGTGTCAGGCTGGTACTATCGATAAACGAAACCTCGTAGTTAATAATGTCTGTCCCTCGCTCGCCAGTGAAAGCCGAGATGAGGACATCGGTATAAGGATCTGGCGGGGAAGGACGTTCCCAGGAGAAATCGACCCGGCGGGCATCGTTCTTGCCAATGATGATTTCCGTACCATCGGTTGGTGTCTGCAGAACGAAATCGTACGGCGGGTGACGCAGGATTTCATACGGTGGCGTGATGCCTCGGATCGTCGGATCATCGACGTTATACGCCGTAATACTTTGCAGCTGGCCGTTCGGTAATTCGCGGCTCGCTGTCGATGCAAGGAAATAGTTGGTCGGCTTGTCGATAAAGACGGTTCCAGAGAAGATATCGGAAAGTTCCGGCTGGCTGTTCACAAATTCGCCGGGGAAGCGTGCGGAGAACAGCGTGCGGAAGTCGCCTTCAATCGGATTGAGGAATCTGTCGCGAGGCGTTACCACGATTTCGTATTTCCTGAAGTGGTACACTGCGTCCTGCCCGGGGATCGGGCGGGTGATATCGACAAGGTAGTTATCCAGGTCGCCGTAGACGAAGTCGATCGTCTCTGAAACCTGATTCAGGAATGGCTTCTTCGGCTCGATCTCGTAGAACACACCGCTATCGGCTCTCGTGTGGACGAGGCAGATTGTCACCTTGCCTTCGACAAACAGCGTGTTATCGAGAATCCACTGGTTATCGACTGCATCCGGGGTGAGTTCGGTGCCGTTGTGCAGGAACTTCGCCCAGGTGTATGCATCCGGATCGTCGTTCCAGGACATCGTGCTCGAGTCCGTGTTCGCTTCAGAATTCTGAAGGATAATGGTGATTGGGCTGCCGGTTATGTCCCAATCCCGGATGATAAAGCCGTTCTCGTCGCGAGCAGTCAGGTCGAAGCACGTCGTATCACCGACGGTCACCGTCCTGTCTGCCTGCGCAAACATCGGTAGTGCGTTTCCGGCAAACAGTAAAGCTGCCAGAACAATTGTGGAAAGAGTTTTCATGCAAATACTCCTTGCAACGTGTTTAAAAATCTATTCAAATCTTTCAAAATCATCGGAGGCACCGCTTATTGCGCAATCCAGCGGTTGGATTGATTCACGAGGAATATACGATTCGTCATATATGAAGACAAGGGGCAAATCCGTCCCCGGTCAAAAAATGGCTGAAATAGGGAATCTTACGCACAGTTCATCATAAGAATAACACATGAATCACCGTTTGGTTACTGATTTCAGAAAAAAAGCGTGTATCTTTTTCACGGTAACAGTGTCATTCTACATATAAAAGCGGTATCGGGACGGTTTTGTTCCGATCCGTGTTCTGTATTCAGTTACCAGACCGACCTCCCTGCCGCTGAATAGATAGATCGCATGCTCCGTTCATCTGAGCGGAACAGGCAATCCGGCACATTGGAATGCCACCCGGTAATATTCTGGACAGTACGCGCAATACCATGAAATACATTTTCTACTCCCTCTTTCTTTGTCTTACTCTCAGTGCAATGAGCTTCGCACAGGACGACCCGTCCCTGTTCGATCCCAAATACCATGAACGTACCAAGAACAGCGCCATCGGCGTTGTCGTCGATAGATTGACCGGTGAATTCTGGGTTGAGACTGCAGCCGGCGAGAAACTGATGTTCTCGGGATTGGAGGGAGCGCATTCATTTACGAGCGTTCGCGTCGACGATCTGACCTATACCGGTAACCGGCTCCGTGCCCCGCAGCCTCCCCCGGCCACCGTGCAGCTGCCGGAAGGCGGCGCTATCGTGACCGACAGCTCGATCATCTACGAATCCAATATCCAGCCGCAGGGCGTGAAGCTCGTCCAGGAGTTCACCCCCATGTTAGATACAGACTTCGCGTTCGTACGGATTCGCAGCACGGTGTCGAACGAAGGCATCAAGCCGAGATCCATTGGCCTGCAGTACCTGTATTTCATGATGACAGAGTTGACGAGGTTTGTGGAAGTGGATGTTGCAGGTACACGTGTAGAGTATGAGCGGGAATTCACGGGTGCAGAGCTGCCGAACGAGTTCATCGCGAATGCGCAGGATTCGACGGCGCTGCTCATCGGCAGGATTGAACACCCGGAGTTGGTGAAACCCGACCGGATGGTTGTCGGGAACTGGCGCTGGAACGGCTATCTCGGCGCCGCCTACTGGGACTACAACCCGAGCGGACTGAAAATAGATTTCTTCCGCGGCGTACTGCTCCAGTGGGATGAAGCCGTGCTTCAGCCCGGCGAGACGAGAACCGTGGTGTCGGACTATGGATTCAAGATTTACCGCAAAGGTGACCTCGAGTGCAGTGTCGATCCCATCGCACTGAACAACAGCCAGACTGGCTACGAGCCGAATCCAACCCGTGTCATAGCCCGATACACCAACAAGGGGAATGTGCCGGAAAACAACGTCTCACTCACGTTGCAGGTACCGAGCGGGGCAACATTGGCACTTGGGGAAAACCCGGTGTACAACCACATAGGTCCAGTAGGCCCGGAGGAGACGATCATCACCAGTTGGCAGGTCATTATTCAGAACGCACAGAACGGCGCTCAGCTTGATTTTCCTGTCCGGCTCACGACGGCATTTCATGAGATTGACTGCGCAGCGCAGCTTGATGTGCCGGCATTGCCGACGTTCGAGATGAATCTCGTTTGCCCGCAAGATGTCGTGATCGAACGAACACCGGATGGACTCGACTACATGGATAACCGGTTCACGCTATCGCTTCAGCTGGAGAATACCGGTACGGGGCTGCTGACGAACCCAACCGCTGCCGTGGATCTGCTTCCTGCAGGCGTGGAGCTTGATGGAAGTCCGAGTTTCGTTCAGCTTTCACCGGATCCGCTGACCCCGGGCACAACCGGAACCGCTTCGTGGGATTTTACCGTCTCGAAACGCTACACGGATACCACGCTGCAGATTAGAATCCTGGTGCAGACCGACCAGATCGGGCAGACGCTGTGTCTCGTGAACGTTGAAATTCCCGGGTTGGAACTCCCGCCATGTCAGCAAAATGGCGTCGCCGTGACTGGAACGTCGTTCCACACGAGCTTCATCGATAATCCGGCCAGAGATGTCACCCCGCGGCTCTCGCTGTTCTTCATCGCTAACGAAGATGCTGTCGTCACGATTGAGGAGACCTTTATTGGACAAACCCACACGGTGAACGTCCCGGCTGGGAAGACTATCACGCACAGGCTGAATGATTCATACGCATTCTACCAGCCATTCCTTGACGGGGAGGCGATAACAAACCGTAGCGTGAAGATCACCAGCGATAAACCAATTACCGTGTTTTCTGCCTCGGAGCGGCCGCTGCATACTGATGCCAGTCTGGTATTGCCAGATAAGGCGCTCGGTAGGTCATACGTCAGTGCGGGGTATAACCACACGCTGGTCGATTCCTATGAGCAAGTGCTGGTTGTTGCGACAGAAGACAATACGAATCTGACAATTAGGCCCCAGCGAACGACTCTCGTCGGTACGCCGGGGAAGGTCCCCATTCCACTGGTGCTTGATGAAGGCGAATCGTGGACGATGTTCCATGGCTTCTCCGGAAGAACCGGAAGCCTGACGGGGTCCTGGGTAGATTCTGACAAGCCCGTGGCAGTGATCGGCGGCATGGGAAGCGGCTACGTGCCCCACGACTACCTGCCAAGAAACTACCTCAATCAGCTCTACGACCAGATCACCCCGGAAGAACACCTCGGTACCGAATACGTTGCGGTCCCGTTCCGTGTGCGCCTCAAAGGATCGACGTTCAAGGCCGTCGCTGCCGAAGACAGCGTGCTTGTTCGAGTCGGAAATCAGGCAGGCGTGTTCCTGGCCGATAGAGGCGATACGCACGAGTTCTTGCTCGACGAAGCGGCGCTGGTCACCGGCACGAAGAAGTTCATGCTCGTGCAATACGCGAACTCCGCATGGTTCGATTTCCCCAGCAACGAATGGGGCGACGCCAGCATGGTGATGGTCTCGCCGACAGGCCGCTTCGCAGCGTGTCATACATTCCCGGGAAATTTCGACGACCGGTTTGATTCCACATTTGTGAACATCGTCGTGCACAACGGCAGCGAGGACTTGGTGACGCTCAACGGCGCTAATCTCCCGGATACGACGTTCAAGCAGATTCCGGGCACGGCATACAGCTATGCGCAGATCCTATCGCAGGATTTGCTGCATTCCCTCGGGACGATTGATCCGAGAGGCATCGGCGTTACTGCGTATGCATTTACCTACCACGATGCATACACCATCAATCCCGGCTTCCTCATTCAGAAGAACACCGTTGATGTCGAAGCGCCGGTATCCACCGACTACAAGCTGGCGATCTCCGCGTACCCAAATCCATTCAACCCGACGACTACGGTCCAGCTGCAGGTGCCTCGTGCGGGTGAGTACAACGTCGCTGTTTACAACACGCTCGGCGTCGAGCTGCGGAGACTCCATAGCGGCTTCCTCAAAGCCGGCAGCAATGAGTTTACGCTGAACGGCGCAAACCTGTCGTCGGGCGTATATACGGTGAAGGCAATCGGCGAAGGAAACCGCGTAGAGACGCGGGCAGTGCTCGCCAAATAGCGGCAGCTGAAACAAACTACGCGTCCAGGTTTTATTCCTTCCGAAATGGCGGCAGGTTATACCCTTCCATGCACATATTTTGTAGATTGTTATAACAAACCCGTTATTCAAGTGTCATTTGAAGTAGCAGCGCAACGAAATGGCTGCGCTTCCGGAACCATCGATCACAGTCCCCGGCACCTACCGTCATATATTATGATCAATCGACTCCTGTACCTGTTCTTATTCTTGTTTGTGGGCTCGCAGGCTGTTGCACAGTACCGGATGCAGCATCAGCCCGCTGAAACTCCTGCAGCACCATACGAAAGCGATATCCTCTCCGCCCGGCCTATCCGGTATTTCATCGGCGTCGGTCTCGGCGCGCTGGCCTATCAGCACCTCGGAGAATTCACGCCCTATCCATCGATCTGTCAATGTGTTTTCAGCGATCAGGACGACCTGCAGTTTCATTATGCAGGCGAGCTGTCTATACAGTACCCGAAGCTTGGGTTCGGCGTGAAGTTGCTCGTCCAATACGTCGATTTTTCGTCGCGTTTCGCATATCAGGAAACACGTATGGCGGTCGTTGTGGAGGATGAACCAGCCGTGGAAGCGCTGTTCGAGAAATCTTCCGATGTGGAACTCGAGTACCTCACGTTTACGCCGATGTTCGCATGGTATATCCCCAGATCGCCGGTGTTTCTTATCGGCGGACCGGAGGTAGGCATTACGATGAACGCCCAGTATGATAACATCGAGCGCATCCTCTCGCCGGAAGGCTACGATTACTACACAGGCGAAGACCCGTTCCAGTATGACTTCTTGAAGAAATCCGATATCCCGGAATCCTCCGGCGTCCGGCTGGGGCTGCATCTCGGAATAGGGGTCGATCTTGAAATCACGCGCCGGTTCTTTATTACGCCGCAGTTCGGTGCCACGCTGCCATTAACCCCCGTGTCGTCGACGCACGAGGATTGGAACGTCGGGACCGAATACGGTCTTATTCTGTTCCGGTATCGCCTCTAACACCTATGAATACACCAGGAATTTTTTCCGATACGCACATGAGAAAGCTCAGAACATATTTCCCCGCGATAGGACTTGCACTAGCAGTGCTGCTGCAGGCTTGCGGGGCCCCTCCCAAGCTTGTGGATCACGAGGGAAAAACCGCACGCCTCGTCCGCTTGGGGAAGACCATCAATTCATCTGCCGACGATTTTGCTCCGCAGCTAACGCCGACTGCCGACGCACTGATATTTACTTCCAACAGGGAATTGCCCCAATTCGATGATGAGATCGACCGGCTTTTCATCAGCCAACGGATGGAAGATGGGCTGACGAAGGCGAAGTACGATCCCGTAAACAAAGACCCGGATATCAAGGTCGGAGCGGTTTCCTACGATCCTGTGAACAGCGAAGTCTTCTTTGTGCAATGCTACATGCCCGACGGCTATGGCGACTGTGATCTTTATATAGCCGATGTCGTCGATGGTGAGTGGAAAAACGTTCGCAATGCAGGTCCTGTACTGAACAGCATCGAATGGGACGCGCATCCTTCGATCTCCCGTGATGGGACGACGCTGTACTTCGCCACCGAGCGCGACGGGCAGAGCGAGATCTACTACGCGACGAGAAAAGGCGGCGGAGGCTGGTCGAATCCCGTCAATATCGGTCCGCCGATTAACACCGGCGGCGACGAGAAATCCCCGTTCATCTCGAACGACGGAGAGAAGCTCTACTTCGCTTCCGACGATCATCCGGGATACGGTCAGCTCGATATGTTTGTCTCCGAGAAGCGAGGCAGGCAGTGGGCACCGCCGCTGAATATGGGCGTGCCGTATAACAGCCGTGAAGACGATGTGTTCTTTACCACCACTTCCACTGGCGATACGACATTCCTTGCATCGAACCGCGACGGCGGCGAAGGTGGATTCGATATCTATCAGATCATCCGCAGTTCGAAGTTTGAATCCGATACACCCGACGAGAAGGAACCACCCAAGCCGCCGGCAGAGAAGAAGCCGCTCATCGTCCGGTATGCAGTGCTGAATGGATTCACGTACGAACCGATACACGCGTACTTGTCGCTCGATACCGAGGGACAGGAAGAAATTGAGATACAGACAATCGGCGAGGCCAAAGCGCAAACGCAGATTCTCGCAGGGAAGGAATACGCGACAACGGTTTCGGCGCCAGGATTCGAAACACAGGTTGAAGAGTTCTCTTATCCTCCGGAAGCGCACGGCATAAAGGACCGGAGAATACTGCTCATCCCTGTGGATGAGGAAGAACGGAAGATCTACTCCTTCGTCGTGGAGTTCGACTTCGACCTGTTTAACATCCGTCCGGAAGAGCGCAAGCATCTTGATAGCGTGGTCGCCTTGCTGAAGGAATTTCCGGACTCGAAGGTAGTGGCTTCGGGGCATACGGATGCCAAGGGAACGGTGAACTACAACATCCGCCTCGGCTACAATCGCGCGAAATCCGTGAGTAAGTACGTAGAACGCTATCTAAAGCAGGCGGGCGTCCGGATAAAGAACGAGATGGAGATCCGCACCTACGGCGAGTCCATGCCCGTCGATACAAACGAGACGGATGAGGGCAGGCAGCGCAACCGCCGCGTTGAAATAGCGATTGTGCGCCTGAAGTAACTTCCCGCACAACGATGTATATTTGCAAAGGCGCCGAACGGCGTCTTTGTTGTATCAGCGACCTGTGAACGACATTGCTGCATCCCGATTTACAGAATCTCCGGAGAACATTCGAAGCAGAAGGCATCGACGCCGCGCCTGTGCAGTTGGATGCGCTCGGCCGTTATACTGAACTACTGCTGGACTGGAACGCGAAGGTGAACCTTATCTCGCGGAAAGATGAGCGGGATACGATTCGCAACCACGTGCTGCACTCGCTGACGCTGCTTCCCGCATTGCAGAAGTATGCCGCGCAGAACGTCCTCGATATCGGTACGGGCGGAGGCTTGCCGGGCATCCCGCTTGCCATTATGCTGCCCGATGTGGGGTTCGTCCTGGCGGATTCGATCGGGAAGAAGATCGCCGCCGTTGAGGATATGATCGAACAACTTGGACTCAGCAACGCAAGCGCGGTGAAGGCAAGGGTGGGCGAGGGAAACACGCCACTGAGCCGGAAAACCGGGCAGTTCGATACAGCCGTTACCAGGGCGGTCTCGAAGCTTCACGATATGGTTCGCTGGGTGCTGCCGCTGATGGAAACCGGCGGTGAGCTGAGACTCCTGGCGCTAAAAGGCGGCGATGTCAGCCAAGAAATTAGCCGCACGCTCACATTGCCAAGCGTCCTGGGGGCCGAAGCACTGGCTATCCCTTTCACCTCTGAACCGTATTTCATGGAACAAGAAAAATGCATTATAGACGTGCATATCCAACGGTAGTACTCGCCTGCGTTCTTCTCCTCCTGGGACTTGGCGGCTGTACGCTGTTTCGGAAGGCCACCGGGACCTATGTCGATAGGGAGCAGTTTGAGCTTGCGCGCAAAGCCCGCATGCTGGAGGTCCGCGCTGAGGAGACTGCGAGCATTGCCCGGCGCCTGCAAAGCGGTCTCGACGTCGACTCCGATCTTGTCCTGCGCTTTTCGCCCGACTTCATCGCAGAGGTGGTATCGCTCTATGAAGGAAGGCGGGGCTCCCTCGATGCCTCCACGCACTACACGATTAAGGGAAGTTCCGTGGAGCTGCATTACGGATCGGCCATTGCGCATCTGCTCCTCAACGTAGCGCAAGAAGGCTATGGGCTGCGCCTATCGCTACGACTGGATTGCGTGTTGAACTTCCGGCTGGAAGGAGAGAATCTCCGGATAGGATTTGAACCGTACAACATTGTGCCGGTGGTGGAGAGTGAAGGCTGGCTTATCGGCAGCGAAGACCTGGTCAACGATATCGTCCGCACGAAACTCGCTACGCTCTCGGATGACTTTCCACCCATCGAAGTGCCGCTGCTCCAATCCCAGTCTGTTGAAATTGACGGCACAAATGCGACGATAGCCGGCGATGTGAATATGCGCATATCGACGCCGAGGCGTTTGCTGAACTACTCCTTCATATTGAAAGAACTCCTTGTGCTGCCCAAACAGATTATCGTAGCCGTTGATTTGGCGGACGTGGAGGTCAAGTGATGCTCCGGTCATTCAGAGTACTACTGCTTGTTTGTTCTTCCGTGCTGGCCGGGTGCAGCGGAATTGATTTACCCGATGCCGGGCATTCGCGGGAAAAGATTGCAAGGCTTGAGACGCAGATTGCAGAGTACGAGAAAAGTCTTGATATGCTGGCGCCTGCATTCTACATGTCGCAGGATATTCAGATGGAGATGAAGCCAGTTCTGTTCAATCGAATTCTGCAGGAAGTCGCGAGCAGCAGGAGCGATGATGTGCGGTTCACGTTCGCGAAGTCGAACGATATCGTCCATGAGTGGAAAAGTACGCTGGGCATCCGATACAAGAACCATCTCGACATCGACACAGGGAAGATCAACGTCAATCTGCGGCAGTTCCGCATTCTTGAGTTGAGAGATGAGTCTATCCCGATACTGCTGCAGCTTTCAGGAAACGGCGGAGTGAGCGTATCGGGTAAGTACATGGGTATCACCGCAAAAACGTCGCCGGATCTGGCGCTTTCGGTGCTGGATACTGTTCGCTTTTCGCTTGGGTTGGACGAGGACGGCAGAGTGGTTTTATTGCCGCTGCAGCGGAATATCCCGTTGCTGATAGAAGCGCGGTTTTCACTGCTCGGTTGGAAGGTCCCATACCAGCGCAAGGAATATCTCCGAATCACCGATATCCTCCAGCCGGTACCGCTGCCGGTGGAATTCGCCTCAAAACTCAGATTGCCGTTCCCTTCCGAGACTCCGGGACAGAACAAGGTTGAATTCCAGGAAACCGATATTCATATTACAGGTATCAGCGTTCTCACCGAGAACAACAGGTTATACCTGGGGGCAAATGCCTCCGTTGTAATCCGGGATACGGTGCGCAATACACCGTAGTCCGTAGAATCACTATTCGCACATTGGACTATTATATCTATGAAGGACATACTTCCGCTTCTTCCGCTCAGCGAGTGGGAGCAAACGCGTAATACTTTACAATCGTACGCCCAGGTCTTGGGCGCAATACAACTCAAATATGCCGCCCCACAGCGGCACTGGGCTCACGCCGCGCTTCGCCCGACGGCACGCGGGTTCGCAACCGATCTGATCCAGTTCGATCACTCGGTGTTCGATATATACATCGATTGTTTCACCGGCGAGCTGTATCTCACGGCTAACAAAGGCTCCAGGTGGACGCTGCCGCTCCGTGATGCTACACAGCTCGGGCTGTATAAGCGGCTTCAATCTATATTATCCAGCATAGGTGTTCGTCTGGATGTCGATGAGTCGCAGTTCAACAACGAGCGCCCCGCGGGATACGACGAGGAGTACTTGCAGATGTACCTGCACGCTATGACGCGAATAGCTGCAACCATGCGCAGGTTCAAGGGAACGCTGCGGGAGCGGACGTCGCCTGTGCAGCTTTTCCCGCATCATTTCGATCTCGCCATGCTGTGGTTTTCCGGGAACACAGTCCCGGGCACCGATCCACAGGATGAAGACAATGCGGATGAGCAGATGAACTTCGGTTTTTCCACCGGCGACGGCGCAATCCCCGAGCCTTACATCTATATCACTGCATATCCGAAACCTGAAGGATTCGACTCTATCTCCCTTCCGGCCGATGCGTACCTGCACACCGAAGGATTCACCGCAGCAATCTTGCCGTACCAGGCGCTCGCCTCCACCGACGAGCCGGAAGATAAACTGCTGGATTTCTTTCAGACTGTGCAATCGGCAGGCAAGGCCCTGATGTTCAAATAATATTTTTTTTCATCCGGTGTCACAGGTATGCCTCCTCAGGTCTCTATATTAGTAGAGACTCACTCCACACATCTACTACTTTTCTGAGGAGGCCGCAATGGCGAAGAAGCTCCTGAAGGTTGCATCAATGAACCTCTACAACCTTCAATTGCCGGGTAAATCCTACTACGGCAACAAGTACACGCAGAAACAGTACGACGCGAAAGTTGCATGGTCGGCGAAAATGCTCCAGACCATCGATGCAGACATCATTGGATTTCAGGAGCTCTGGGCGGAAAAGTGCCTCGAAGACGTTTTTACGCATGCAGGCCTTAGCAGCAAGTATGAACTCGTCACGCTCGATAACGATTTCGAAGCCTCCGTTGCATTGGCGGTGAAGAAGCCGTTCAAACCGCTGAAGAGCACCATTGAATGGGTGAAGGACTTCCCGGAAGAACTCATCTTGCGCAAGGGATCCGGTGCACCCCCAGATTACCAGGTGGACGTTCAAATCGACGGTTTCTCCCGCCCGATCTGCAAGGCGAGCATCAAAGCGCCGGATTCCTGGAAGATCCCGAACATCGACGTGCTCGTGAGCCACCTGAAGTCGAAAATGCCGATGGATGTGGATCAGGATGTTTTCGATGAGCCGAAGGTAAAGGACTTCACAAAGGACTTCCCAAAATCCGCGTACAGCGAGGCAATAGGACCAGCGCTATCGACGATAAAGCGCACAGCCGAAGCGGCAGCCCTCCGGCTTATCCTGACGAAACTCCTCTACAAAACAGATACGCCCGTTGTGGTTATGGGCGATCTGAACGACTCTCAGCACAGTGTTACAACCTCGCTCATCACTGCGGACCCTCCATACCGGCTCCATGCAGCAAGCAGAACGGGTAGCAAAAGCGACCGCGGGATGTACGCAGTCTCGACTCTGCAGGAACTACGCAGCCTGCGGGACGTGTACTACACCTACATCCATGAAGGTTTCCGCGAATCGCTCGATCACATTCTCGTATCGGAGCAATTCTACGACTACAGCTCCAAGCATATTTTCACGTTCAAAGAGATGCAGATCTACAACGATCATCTCGCAGATTACGACCATAAGGAAGATGCACCCGCCGGCAGTTCGGATCATGCGCCGGTAGCGGCAACGTTCGTAAAAGCCTGACAGGCGTAAGCCGTACGGCATATTGAAGTTCATGCTGCAATTTTCGTATACTCCGCATGAACTTGATATCTCACCTGCACACTGGTGAAGCTTTGAATCGCCGTAAGTATATCATCATTGCGACGGGCGCCATTTTTGGCGTCCTCGTTGTTTTGTTTGTACTTGTCGAGATATTCACAAGCCGGGACGACCTTGTCGCCACCAAACGCATGGAGGCAAGGACCCTGGTCGAATCTCTCGCGCAAAGCACACGGCTCTCGCTCGCTGCGAACGCCGAGGTGGAAGACCTCCTCACACAAAACCTCCTCACCGCTGCGGAACTGCTGCAGCACCTCGCAGAACACCGCTCCATCGATCAATCCTTATGCGCCGAAACCGCGCTGTCGTCGGATGTGCCGCTTGTTGCATCTGTCGATAGTGAAGATCGGATTTTCGCATCCAGTCTTCCGATCGGCAAACTTACGACTGACACGAAAGCCCTTCTGGATACTGCCAGGAATGGCGGGTATGCCTGGGTCGTGGGGTCGGTGGCTGCCGGAGAAGCGCAAGAAGAGTACGTGGCGCTGTTTGTCCCTATGCATGGCGGACAGATCGCCGTTGCAGGTGTGCCGGAATCGCGTTTGCTTGAATTCCGCCTCCGGACGGGGGTTGGGGTGCTGATCCGGAATCTGGGTGAGAACCCGGAGATATTATACGCCGTGCTGCAAGACGACGCCGGAATCCTTACCGCGTCGGAACAGATCGACAGCCTGGAGTCCATCGCGGCTGATACGTTTCTTCAGGATGCAATGCAGTCGGGAGAACCGATGACGCGGTTCATCGAGTTCGAAGGCGAACGGCACCTTGAAGCCGTGCAGCGCATTGAGTCCGAATCCGGTGCTCGCTATATCGCACGGCTTGGACTGAACATGGGTGGCGTGAAAGCGATACAGCAGCGCGGTGTTACCCGTGCCGTCATTCTTGGGGTAGTCGTGATTGTGCTCGGCATACTGGCCGTGTGGTTTGTTCTGGCTCGCGAACGGTTTTCCACGCTGCAGCAGGAACACCGGAGGGTGCGCTCGTCGAGCGAAGTGGTCATGGAAAACATGAGCGATGGAGTCGTTGCAGTGGGGAACGACGGTACCATTGCATTCCGCAACAGCATCGCCGCTGAGCTATTCCCGGAACGGTCAGTCCTCGACGACCGCGATCCGTTGAAGCTGAAGGCAACCTGGGCCGCCGAAGAGCCGATCCGGTACTTCGAAAGCACGTTGCAGAGGGACAGCGAAACGAAAACCCTCGCCGTAGGTACATCGCTGGTACGCGACGAGCGCGGAGAGATCGAGATGGTGATTGCTGTCTTTCGCGATATCACCGAGCAGCGGAGGCTCGCCGAACAACTGCAGCGCAAGGAAAAGCTCACCGCGCTCGGCGAACTGGCCGGCGGGGTCGCGCATGAAATCCGGAATCCCCTGAACGCCATCGGCATAATCGCACAGAGGCTCCACGGGGAATTCACGCCTGAAGAGGGCGAAGAGGAGTACGATCAGTTGATTGCAGTGATCCGGAAGGAAGTGGATCGCGTGAATGCGATCATTACGCAGTTTCTTTCATTCGCCAAACCTCCGAAACTTCAACGGGTGAAGGAGGGGCTGCACATAGCCGTCCTGGAAGCATTGAGAACGGTAGAATCGCAGGCCAAAAGCCGGGGAATCGATATTGAGCTGGATGTACGCACGCATGCCGAGGTGCATGTAGACAGGAACATCTTCAAGCAGGCTGTCATGAATCTGCTCCAGAATTCCATTGAAGCCATGATAGATGGCGGAAGAATCAGTATGACGATCGAACGCTCGAATCGAACCGTACTGCTCCGCATCAAAGATGATGGACCGGGCATACCCGAAGATATCCGGAAGAAAATGTTTAACCTCTATTTCACAACGAAGCCGACTGGAACCGGGCTGGGACTGAGCATCGTGCACCAGATTATCAGCGAGCATGATGGAAGTATACGAGCCGAGAGTGCGCCCGGCCAGGGAACGGAGTTCATCGTTGAATTGCCAGTTGCCGCGACGGAGGAAGAAGAAACGCCATGAGTCAACACTTCTCCATTCTTATCATCGACGACGAGCAGGCACAGGCCGACGCGATTGCAGGCTACCTGAAGAAAAAAGGATACGCCGTAACGATCGCCGATTCCGGGACTGCAGGCGTGCGTGGGTTCGAGAATGCATCGTTCGATCTCGTCCTCACCGACTACAAGATGCCTGATATCACCGGCGCTGAAGTACTGCGGAAGCTGAAAGAAATTCAGCCTGAGATTCCAGTCATTGTGATGACAGCCTATGGGAGCATCGAAAGCGCGGTGGATTTGATGAAGCAAGGGGCGTTCGACTATCTGCAAAAACCGATCGACCTGGACGAACTCACGATTGCAATCCAGCGTGCAGAGGAGCGCGCGACGCTGCTCTCCGAGAATGCCATGCTGAAGCAGGAGCTGCGGCAGAGGTATTCGTTCGATAACATCATCTCGCAAAGCGATGAGATGGAAGCTGTGCTCAACACCGTCGCACGGGTTGCGCCGAGCCTTGCCTCCGTGCTGATCTGCGGCGAAAGCGGGACGGGAAAGGAGCTGATTGCCCGGGCGGTGCATCATGCGAGCAACCGGAGCGATGGGCCGTTCATCCCAGTGAATTGCGCTGCCATACCGGAATCGCTGTTCGAAAGCGAGCTGTTCGGACACGAGAAAGGCGCGTTCACCGGCGCCGACCAGCGAAGGATCGGGAAGTTTGAGCAAGCGAAGGGCGGGACGCTCTTCATCGACGAGGTGGGAGATATTCCTCTGCCGGTGCAGGTCAAACTCCTCCGTGCAATCCAGCTTCGGGAGATCGAACGCCTGGGCGGCACCGATACAATTTCGCTCGATGTCAGGATTGTGGCAGCGACGAACAGGAAGCTCGAAGAGATGATCCGCGAGGGGGATTTCCGGGAGGATTTATACTACAGGCTTAATGTGATTACAGTGCAGCTTCCGCCGCTGCGCTCGCGCAAAGCAGATATCCCGCCGCTTGTTGAGCACTTCATCGCGAAGTACTGTGAGGAAAACGGGAAACCTGCGCTCGGCATCTCGAAGGAAGCGCTGGATGCGTTATTGCGATACGGATTCCCGGGAAACATCAGGGAATTGGAGAATTCTATCCAGCGAGCGGTCGTCATGACCCGCGGCAATACGATCACGGTTGCAGACCTCCCGACACAACTTACCGCACAAAGCGAGAGCGCCTCGGAAAAGTCTCATGATCTGCAGCTCGGCGATCTCAATGAAAAGGTTGAAGCCCTTGAGCGTGCTCTCATCCGGAAGGCGCTTGAGGAGTCCTCAGGCAACCAATCCAAAGCCGCGGAGCTCCTCCACATCTCAGAACGCACCCTCCGCTACAAGCTCGGGAAATACGGAATCTAGGTTCGACATTCCTTGCCGGGCGCTCGACAATAATGTCGAACGGTGAGACTCTCCAGCGAAGAAAATAGCCATATTGGGCCGTAATCAGCAGTATTCATGGTTGGCACGTCAATTGCATTACTCTTCAGTGAGCGCGCTAACGAAAACGTTCACTTCGAAAACTGGAGATTACATCATGAAGAACCTACTGAAATACGCACTTGCCGCCTTCGTCCTCTTCGGACTGGCATTCACACAAGTTTCCTATGCACAAGACGATCCGACAGCCGGAAAGCAGAATCGCGGCCAGGTAAAGCCGAACTTTGTTGATGAAGACGGCGACGGTATCTGCGACAACAACACCGGCGAGCCCGGCACAGGCACCGGCAGCATGCACCGCGGCGGCCAGGGTAAGGGCCAGGGCGCAGGCAACGGACAGGGAATCCACCAGCGTCTACGCGACGGTTCGTGCGGTGAGACCCCGATCCAGGACGGCTCAGGAGCAACGAATAACAGCCAAGCCACGAAGGGCCGCAAACGCGGCAACGCACCTTCGAAGTAAGTCCCCGTAGTACCTTCGATAGCGAGTGGCGGGCACGGTCCCGCTGCTCGCATTTCAAACAAAGGAGATGAATCGATGAATCGCGTAGTGTTTTTGATTGCTGTCACATTGCTGCTTGCAACAAGCTCCTATGCCCAGTCCGGTGAGTCGGGCACGAAGCCCGAAGGGACGAAGGAAAAACCCGCCGTTGTTGAGCAGGAGAAGCCCGAATCTGATGCCAGGATGAAAGGCTTCGTTGATACCGATGGCGATGGGATAGACGACAGGACTGTACAGCAGGGGCAGCAGACCGATGATGGCAGGAAGCACATGCGGAGACGGAAACGCGATCACTTCATCGATAAGGACGGCGACGGGATCAACGATTCGAGGTGTAATGGCTTCGGTCTGCAGCGCAAGGGTAAGGGTAAAAAGCGCGGCGGCGGAGGTGAACAATGAATTATTTGAGGCTGTTCGCGATACTGATTCTTGCCGGTACTGTTCAGATGCAGGCGCAGTGGAGCGGTTCTCTATCGCTCGGTTCGGGATACGACGATAACGCATTCAGCAATGCAACGGCACTAGCGAGCTCCTTTGGATTCGCCAGCGTCGAACTCGGCTACTACCCTGAAGAACCAAATCTTGCGCTGAGCTATGACGGCATGTTGGCGACTTATGGCGACTACCCTGAGCGCCGGTACAGCACCCACCAGCTCGTCGGCTCCTATATATTCACGTACAGCGGGAACAGCATGCTGTACACAAACGGCGGTTTTGGGGTGAGGCTCGATGCGCCGGAATACGAGTATTACGATTACGATCAAGCCTACATTACACTCGGATCCCGGCATTACATCGGGGAGATCATGAACCTGCGCGCCGGATACCGCTTCCGGTATCGGCAGTACAAGAACTTCAACGATATGTCATACGGAGAGCATATTGGATGGCTAGGCGTGAATACCTCCTTCGAAAGCCGGACGAGTGTCACTATTCGCGCCGAACTGGGCGCAAAGCAGTACTCGCCGATCGACAATGAGTACACTGCAGCTCCCACACTGCCGCAGCTTGTACTGGATGGCGGCGGCGGTAACGGTGGAGGCGGCAGCGGCGGCGGTGGTAATGGCGGCGGCGGCAATGGCAGCGGGGGCGAGGGAGGCTCCGGTAACGGCGGAGAAGGCGGCTCCGGGAATGGGAACGGCGGAAGCGGCATGGGATCCGGTAACGGTATGCATGTTGGAGAGACTACAGTTGGGAGCGGGGGACTGCATTCTACGCAGTTTATCACCTACGACAACACGACAACGAGCCAGCTTCGCCTTGCAGCCACGGTCGGGCAATCGATAACTGAAACCACCGGCATCAGCCTCAACTACGTGAAGCGGATAAACCTGGACGATCGCTCCAGGGCAGTTGTCGGCGGGACGGTGGACTTCATCGGCGAGGAGGAGCTCTTCGACGATCCGTACAGCTACGAGAGCGACGAGGCCACGCTAAAGATCACGCAGGTCATCAATGAGCGAATGACGTTGAAGGTCGCGGGATTTGGCATGGTGAAGGGGTACTCCTACCCAAGCGACTTATCACTGCTCGATCTCCCAGGCGTACCACTTCGTGAAGACCGCAGATTTGGCGGCTGGGCGATGCTCACGTACCAGGTTCCGGGCTCATGGCTGCTCTTTTCAGGGCTTGATGTAGGTGTATCCTACGTCTACACCCGCAACGAATCGAATACGAATTGGTACGATTACAGCGCGAACGATATTTCTATCCAGGTAGGGACTGACTTCTAAATCGGCGTATACCTTAGCTGATTTGGCGGCGGCGTCCAGTGGGCGCCGCTTTTTTTTTACTTCGAATAATGACAGCCTCCCGACAAACTTATATGCATCAACATAGTAAGTTGTCTGTACAATATATGTTCCTACATATAAATTTCAACCAAATGGGCGGCATACCTTCGGGGATGACCGCCTACTGGACATAAGAGCTACGGAGGTTCTATGAGATATCTATACACCGTCGCGGTGGCGCTTCTATTGGTGGGAGCGCAATCAGGCTTCGCGACCACACACATCATTACTAACTCGGGGTTTACGTTCAGTCCCGACGACATTACCATCAACGTCGGGGATACGGTAACCTGGAATATCGGCGGCGCGCATAACGTCGTTGAAGTAAGCCAGGCTACCTGGAATTCCAACGGGAATACACCTCTTAGCGGAGGGTTTTCGCATGGATTCGGTGGGGGGACCACGGTGTTCAGTACTGCCGGCACGCATTGGTATGTGTGCTCTCCGCATGCAAGTTCAGGCATGAAGGGAAAGATCACCGTAGTCCAGACTACCATTTCCACCAATGCTCTTGCACAATCCTCGTACTGCAAAGGCGCGAACCTTACAGTCGGATTTACGGCAACAGGTTCGTTCGGCGGCGGAAACACATTCACCGCACAGCTTTCGGATGAGAATGGAAGCTTTGCCTCGCCGACAAGTATCGGATCAGTGAACGGAACATCTTCAGGCGATATCAGTGCAACGATTCCGCTGAACGCCGCTGATGGCACTGCGTACCGGATTCGTGTGGTCTCTTCGAGTCCTGTCATTACAGGGACCGATAACGGCAGCGACCTCACGATTGCCTCAACTCCGAGTGCAACGATAACGCCCGCAGGACCGACCAGTTTCTGCGAGGGGTCGGACGTGCAGCTCGATGCCAATACCGGCGCCGGACTGACCTATACATGGAAGCGCAACGGAGTGAACATTCCAGGCGCCACTAATCCGAGCTACACAGCATCGGAAGGTGGATCGTATACCGTGGAAGTTTCAAATGGTACATGCTCGAAGACCTCATCGGCAGTTGTGGTGACGGTGTTCGATGGCGATCCCTCGTCGCTCACATGGACGGCAGGTGTTGATACGGATTGGAGCACGGTCGGTAATTGGGATAGCCCGTGTGCTGTTCCCGCAGCCGGCGATACGGTGATGATTCCATCCGGCACAACGCCGCCGCAGAATATCCCCAATATTGAACTGCGCAGATTCGTCCTCGATAATGCCTCAGGTCTGACGCTGACCAACGACCTTGAAATCACATCCCAGCTTGTGCTCACCAACGGTAAAATCACCCTTGGAAGCTCGAACCTCACTATTGGGCAGTTTGCCTCGATCAGCGGTGCGGGCAGCAGTACATATATCGTGACGAATGGCACCGGCGAACTCCGGATGGCAGGCATCGGCTCCGGCGGGAAAACAGGTAACATTCTGTTCCCGGTTGGCAGCGATCAGAATGAGTACACCCCGATCATGTTCGCGAATTCCGGTACAGCCGATCAATTCGGCGTTCGCGTAGCAGACGACGTGCTCGACGGCGGTACGAGCGGAAATCCCGTTTCGACCGATGTTGTCGATAAGACCTGGTTTATCTCGGAGATCATTCCGGGCAGCAGTAACGCTACGATCACATTTATGTGGAACCTGGCCGAGGAATTGGCCGGCTTCGACCGGACAATGTGCTTCGTTGCACATCACGACGGTACCGACTGGCTTTCGCTTCAGAATCCCGGCGCGGCATCAGGCTCACCGGTGGTTCAGCGTACGGTAAGCGGTGTAACTTCGTTTTCGCCGTTTGCCATTGGAGACGAGCAAAGCGGATTGCCAGTCGAATACCGTACGTTTTCTGCGAATGTTGATGACGACCGGGTCGTCCTCCTCTGGGAAACCGAAAGCGAGACGAACAATGCAGGATTCGAGGTACAGCGCACCAGTCAAAATGTTGAGGACTGGCAAGCGCTCGGGTTCGTTCCTGCGAATGCTTCCGCACAGTACCGTTACGACGACGCACCGCCTGCTGCAGGCGGCTACATGTACAGACTGCGTCAGGTAGATACCGACGGCAGTTACGAATTCTCGCCGATTGTCAGCGTGCAGATGGATGCAGCAGCGAGTGTACTCGAAATCGAATCAGCGTATCCTAACCCAGTGCAGGCTGCACAGGCTGGAAATGTCACTTTGACGTTCTCTGCACCTGAAGCAGCGCATACCGAAATCGCGCTCTACAATCTCCTCGGAGAGCGCATGGCTGTCGTCTATGACGGCATAGCGCGGCAAGGCCGGAATACAGTCGTTACGAATCTGGCGGATGTGCCGCCCGGTACGTATATGTACAGACTCAATCAAGCTGGAAGCGTTGTTTATCGCCAGGTAGTATTACTGCCATAGGCGATTGTGTGCAGCAACGCAAGACCGATAAACGGCGTCCACACGGACGCCGTTTATGTATGTAGCAGGTGAATGAAACCAAACGGTTGCCATTTTCTTCCGCATTTTTCGCCGATATACAACGCACGCACGCAACAATTGCATAAAACATCCGTTACATGATGCAGCGAGTAACAATATCAGGACGCATAATGAAGCAAGTGTCACATGCCTGCGCCATCGTGACGGTGGTAATCTCTATCTTCTCCTCAACCCTGTTATCAGCAGCGCCTATCGGTGAGCCGAAAGTCATACGCGGCCGCATCGTCGATGCTGAGAAAAAAGCACCCCTGGAATATGCGAACGTCGTGCTAAAGAATTCGGCCGATTCCTCGCTGGTGCGTGCAACCGTCAGCGGGAAAACCGGGGAGTTCATCCTGCCGAATATTCCATCCGGCAAGTACTACCTCCGTGTCAGCTTTATCGGCTACGAAGAACGGATGGTAAAGGAGATCAACATCGGAGAAAGCGAACCGGGCGTCAATCTCGGAACGCTGGCGCTCTCGGAGACAGCCCTGCAGGTTGAGGAAATGACAGTCGAAGCGCAGCGCCCAACCGAGGAGTTCCACCTCGATAAGAAGGTGATAAACGTCTCCGGCTCACCGCAGGCCACAGGCGGAACGGCGCTTGATGTGCTGCGCAATCAGCCCTCCGTCCGAGTCGATGCCACGGACAATGTGACGCTGCGGGGCAGCTCCACCTTCACGGTCTTGGTGAACGGCAGGCCAAGTGTGTTCCAGGGCGCCGACGCATTGAAGCAGATCCCTGCAAACATGATCGATAACATTGAACTCATCACCAACCCTTCCGCCAAATACGACGCCGAGGGCGCAGCAGGGATAATCAATATTAATCTCAAACAGCAGGCGCAGTACGAAACGAAGGCTATCGTCAATACAACCGCGGGGACGCGCGATAAATACAGCGGCGATATATCTATCACGCACAGCCTGGGTCCTGTCAATATCAACGGCGGGTTCGATTATCGCGATAATACGTACTGGCAGCTGCAGCAGATAGAACGCTCGTCGTTTTTGAGTGCGGGCGATATAACAAATAACACAGACGTTAACCGACGCGATAACCGCAGGCAGTACAACGCTCGCCTCGGTGCGGAGTATAACATCGATCCATCGAATGTTATCTCGTTGACGGGGAGTATCGGCGAAGTGAACATGGAGCGCCGGTTCATCATGAAGGTACACAACTTCGATGCACAGGCCGACGACTATACATATATTCACAACGACTTCGATCTGTCTGCACCCTACACCAATGCGGTGTTCTCCTATACGCACCGATTCGAGCCGAAGATCAGCGAACTTTCCATAGAGAACAACTTCACCACGGTTGAACTGCCGTTTACGCAGAACACCGATGAGTTTGCCACCGACCCATCGTTCCAGAATAGATCGGCCACGCCGATCAGGGAAGATTTTACTACCGATAACTCCCGGTACGAGAACACCGCGAAGATCGATTACTTCTATCAGATATCACCCCAGAGCAAGTTTGAAATGGGTGCGCAGACGAGAATATCCATGAGGAAGTACGACGTGGCGAATCAGCTCTTCGACTGGGATGCGAATCAGTGGATCACAGATCCGTCGCTGACAAACAAGTACGACTTCAAGAACGATGTACACGCAGGATATGCAACGTATTCGAACAGCGTTCTGGACTTCGGATTCCAGGTAGGCCTCCGAGCGGAGTACATGGACCGCCTCCTCGAGCAACAGACCCTCGGCGAGGATTACCAGTATGACAAGCTCGACTGGTTCCCCTCGGCAAGCGTATCGCGGAAGTTCGGCGAGAACCAACTGCAGTTCAGTTACAGCCGCAGGGTAAACCGCCCGAACGAGGTCACCTTGAATCCCTTCCCGTATTACTCCGATTCCTACTTCACAAGTGCAGGAAATCCCGAGCTTCTGCCGGAGTATATAAACTCCTACGAATTAAACTACCAGCGGCTGTTCGGGCAGACGTTTTTCTCCGTACAGACATACCTGCGCCGCTCCACCGACGCAATGTGGCAATCGCAGTTCGTGGACGATAACGGCGTATTGACCACCACGTTCGGCAACTTCGCGGAGACCTCATCACTCGGTGTGGAGATATCGAGCAGCTATCCGCTCACGAAGTGGCTGCGGCTCGATCCGAATGTGAATCTGTTCAACTACACGTTGAAGGGCGATGTGTTCGGTAACAGTATCGAGACCGACGATTTCACCTGGACGGCGAGGCTCAACGCGACCATCACCGCATCCCCGTCGACACTATTCCAGCTAACGGGTTTCTATATGAGCGAGCAGGTGCGTCCGCAGTCCGAGGTCGATCCGAGGCTCTATGTGAGCGTTGTTGCGAGGCAGCATCTGTTCGAGCGCGCATTCACGGTGACGCTCAGCGGTTCAAATCTCTTTACATCGTCGTACTATGAGGTGAATGCTCTCGGAGAGAATTTCCAGAACTACTTCCTCATAAAGCCCGAAGTACCAATGTTCAACCTGACGCTGACGTACAACTTCAACAACTACCGCCAGCGCCCGCGCGGCACGGACGTGGATGTGAACGTTGGCGGATAGTGCCCTTGGGATCGCAGGATTACAAAGCCCGGCACGAGCCGGGCTTTTCTATTGGACCCATCGTTCATCCCGCGGCTTCAGTACTCCGCGCTTTCCGCTTTCATTCTAGCGATACACCCGCTATTTTCTACCCATACCCATTTCTCTTCCACAACCCGGGAGTATCAGATGCGTCCTGTTATCTCTTGTTTAGCACTTGCCATTCTTATTTGCATTGCCTCGCCGCTTTCAGCCCAGCATAACGACAAACCTGAGTTCGAATACGATCCACCCCAGTCCGCTTATGCAGGGGAGGTGTTCGAAATGAACATAACGCTTGACGGTAAGCCAGATGCAGCAACGTACACACATACCGTCCTTATTGGAGAGACTGTTCTTGCAGAAAGGAATGGAGTAGACGTCTCGGTCATGGTTCCGGCGGATGCGATCGGCCAGCAGTTAATTGTCAAGCCGAAATATGACGGAGAATCGTACGGGCCGATGCGCGTTGAGCGCGAAACAAGCGACGATATGTACGGCCTCTCATTTCCGATCACCGCTGCCATGCCTCATCTGGTGGAGAATTCATTCGTCACAGGCGGAGAGTATTCTGTGAATGATGAGTTCGAATTTGTAGCGTTGCGCTGCGGTCGATGTGAAGCCGGCAACATCCAGAACATCGATAGGGAAGATATCCGGATCGTTGTGGAGACGGAGGACGGCAGGGATCTTTTCGATCACGCCATGGTGGTGGATCGGAAAAACCCGACAACAGGCGCGGATGCCGGGACGATGGTGAAGTTCTACCTCCGGGGAAAGACGGATGAAAACGGAACGGAGGCAGTGATTCGCGTGACCTACGGCGCAGTCCACAAAGAATTTTACGTGGTTCTTTTCCCGAACTAGTGCGATTGAGTCAATTGGGAGCCCGTCGAGGCTTCCAGTTGACTCTATGGATATGAGTGCGTACTTTCCTGTGGTCGTATTTAATACCACCGGGGGTTAAGTTATGCCGCACGTTCGCTCTATTCTCATCATCATTGGAATAGCCTGCTGCACCTTGTCTGCCTTCTCGCAGCCGGAGCTGACAATCGAATCCGTTACCGTGAACTGGCCGACCATCTATGTCGATTTTCGTCAGTACTGCAATGGTGAACCTTCCTATCATGGGGAGAAAAGTGATTATTCTGTATTCGAAAACGGCAGGCCCGTCAAAGAATTCACCTTGTCAATGTCCAATCCGCATGGCAGGAATGAATTCTCAGTATCCCTAGTGTTTGATGCAAGTGCCTCAATGCAAGGGGATCACCGAGATTGGACGAAATCGGCAGCACATAATTTCATCAATAATATGGACGGGGTAGGGGATGAGGCGGCAATCGTTTGGTTTCATTCTTCGGTGAATGTTGAGCTGTCGCTGACCAGTAATAAAATGTCTCTACATAATGCAGTCGATGCACTGCCTGCTGCAGGAGCGACCGCAATGTGGAACGGCGCCTACGAAGGTATTCAGCAGATTGTATCGGGTGCATCGAATAACGTAAGAGCCGTAATCGTTCTATCCGATGGTGCGGATAATTCCAGCACCAGAACCGTGCAGGAACTTGTTGCTCTAGCAAACCAGCACAGGGTAAAAGTGTATACGATTGGGCTGGGAACTGGAGCAGATTTACCGAATCTGGATGCTCTTGCCTCGAATACAGGCGGTGTGTTCTTTCATTGCACGACGGTCTCCGAGTTGCATTCGGCATACATGGATATATTCGACCGATTGATCAGTACCGATATATCAACGATTACATACCAGTCCAATTGCACCGATGGGAGGGAACGGGTTATCGAGGTTATGCATAATGACTTATGCGGCGGGGATGCCAATGCTGCGTGGCGTTACCGTGCACCGTTTGATACGACCGGGTTTTCCCGCATTGATATCTCAGTTCTCGGCGATACATTGCCGCCGGGCACAAGTACAACAATCCCGGTAACTGCCCAGTCTGCAGGCGCACCTGTAGAGAGCGGACTGATATTCGAGATCAGCTACAACAAGGCGATTGCAAATATCTATAGCGTTCAACTGGATGGCACACTATTAGAGAATATATCCCCCGTTATACAATTAGAGCCCGGACTGATATCGGTTACCATAGAGGACTATTTGTGGATACAGGGTCTGGATACATTGTTGAAGCTGCGCCTGCAGGCCGACATCTCTCCGCCTCCACCGGGCGAAACTATGATTTCGTTCGACGAGGTGTATTCATCGAGCTGCAACATTACCTCGTACAATGGGGGACTGTTCGTGGTGAACAATCTCAGTGCGCCGGGTATTGTAGTGCATGGGGCGACCGAGTTTTGCGATGGTGATAGCGTTACTCTTGAGGTCAGCGACGGATTCACCGATTACCGTTGGTCGACGGGAGACACAGCAAAGAGTATCACCGTCTACAGCTCTCAAAACGTCTGGGTGGAAGCTCGGAATTCGTCGGGGCAGCTGCGCGTCTCTTCCTCCGTTCCTATTACGGTTTACCCAATACCACAGGTGTCCATCGCTCAACCGGATACTGTGATTGCTTGCAATGGCGATTCAGTCGCCCTAAGTGCAGAGGGCGATTTTTCGGAATATCTATGGTCCACTGGCGAGGGATCGAAGAGTATCAAAGTCGATCAAAGTGGTGAGTACGTTCTCCAGGCTCGAAGCGCAAACGGTTGCTGGGGTGAATCCAGTCCGGTACGTGTGGTATTCCATCCAGCACCGGCACCTTCGATCGTTGTAACGGGCGATGTTGCAATTTGTTACGGCGATACTACATACCTGGATGCCGGCGCAGGTTACGACGAATATGTATGGAGTACGGGCGAACAAACGCGGCAAATCAGTGTAACTGCTGGCGCCGAGTATTGGGTGGTGGTCCGCAGGTTTGGCTGCGAAGGTGTATCCGATACTGTCGTAATCACCACGTACCCCAAACCTGAGAAGCCTCAGATCGTCAGGACGGGCGATACTCTTCAATGCACTATCGACGGAGCAGCGTTCCAGTGGTTCATCGATGGGATTGAGATTCCAGGTGAAATATCACAGACTACCGTGATTCAAGACCATGGTCGGTACGCGGTTCGCGTTGTAGATGAGAATGGCTGCACTTCGTTGTCTGATCCCGTGGTTGTAACCTCTGTGGATGGAATTCCTGAAACGCTCGCATTCGATGTATCGATATCCCCGAATCCCGGACCAGGTACGTTTCTACTGCGGGTTCAATCCGGCTCCGTGCAAACGTACTCAGTGATTATTCACGATGCATCCGGGAAGACCGTGCACAATCTGCAACTCTCTGATAATAGCGTATCGCAGACGGCAACCATTCAGCTCGGAGACGTACCTGAGGGTGTATACTTCTTGTCTGTCAGCTCTCCCACATCCCAACAGACAAAGAAGTTGATTGTACTCCGGAAATAAGCCTGCGTTCAGGATTATGCCGTCTACGTGGCACGAGGGAGGGGACGGCCTTACCAGTCTATTCCCGCGAAACATTTCCGGCTTCCATGCGTCTATGAACTATCGCCCGGGAGGTGCGTTCGCCCACAACTGTTGGCGGCTGTGAATGCCGGAAGACCGGCGCACGCCGGAGTTGGCGGGCCAACGGTCAGCACGCGACGCCGGAGATTTCTTTCTTCGTAAAAGATATCGCGGCTCCTGGAACCTTCCTGCGGCGGGCTTGCTTTCATATAGTGAAGTCTGATAATTTACTCTCTTGCAAACGATGCAAGCAGCATACGCCTTTCCATCTCGATTCCGTCCTGATCAGAAGGCGTTTTTTCATGAATCATTAGACAATGGAGTCCTCGCTCATGTCTGTCGATATTCAGGAAATTAACGAGAAAGTCCAGCAGCAAAGCGCGTTCATCGATCTTCTGCGCACCGAAATCGCGAAGGTGATCATCGGCCAGAAGGACATGGTGAACCGGTTGCTCGTCGGTCTGCTCGGCAACGGCCATATCCTTCTGGAGGGCGTGCCGGGACTGGCCAAAACCACGGCGATCAAAACGCTCGCCTCGTGTATGGACGCCCAGTTCCACCGTATCCAGTTCACCCCCGATCTGCTGCCCGCCGATCTTATCGGTACGATGATCTACAACCAGAAGAACGGCGAGTTTCAAACGAAGCAGGGTCCAATCTTCGCCAACTTCATTCTGGCCGATGAGATCAACCGCTCGCCTGCAAAGGTTCAGAGCGCCTTGCTGGAAGCCATGCAGGAGCGCCAGGTCACTATCGGCGAGGAGACCTTCAGGCTGAAGGAACCGTTCCTTGTCATGGCGACCCAGAACCCGATCGAGCAGGAAGGCACATACCCGCTCCCGGAAGCGCAGGTCGATCGCTTCATGCTGAAGGTCATCATCGATTACCCGAGCCGCGAAGAGGAGCTTGAGATCATGCGTCAGCAGATCGCCTCCGCTATTCCCGTCGCGACTCCGGTTGTATCCACCGAAGATATCATCCGCGCACGCGAGGCCGTTCACATCGTGTACATGGACGAGAAAATCGAGAAGTACATCCTCGATCTCGTGCTTGCCACCCGCAAGCCGGAGGACTTCGGCATGGAAAACCTCAAGCCGTACATCTCCTACGGCGGGTCCCCCAGAGCGAGCATTAATCTCGCACTCGCGGGCAAGGTCATGGCATTTATCAACCGCCGCGGCTACGTGATCCCCGAAGACATCCGCGCGATTGCATACGATGTTCTGCGGCACCGCGTCGCAGTGACCTACGAAGCCGAGGCCGAGGAACTGACCTCCGAATCCATCATCCAGGAGATTCTGAACACCGTGGAGGTGCCTTAATCGCGTCCCGTTCATGGAGTTTCAAGAATCGATCATAACGGAAGCATGGATACCAAGGAGATAATCAAAAACGTACGGCATATCGAGATCCGCACCCGCGGGCTCGTGAACCAGCTTTTCAGCGGCGAATACCACAGCGTGTTCAAGGGCCGTGGAATGCACTTTTCCGAAGTGCGCGAATATCAGTACGGCGACGATGTACGCGCTATCGACTGGAACGTTTCAGCGCGATTCAACAAACCGTTCATCAAGATATTTGAAGAGGAGCGCGAGCTGACGCTCATGTTCCTTGTGGATTTCAGCGGTTCGCAGTCGTACGGCTCACAGGAAAAATTCAAGCACGAAGTCGCATCCGAACTCTGCGCCGTGCTGGCTTTCAGTGCGTTGAAGAACAACGATAAGGTCGGAATGATCATGTTCACCGACCGCATCGAGAAGTTCATCCCTCCGAAAAAAGGCCGCTCCCACACCCTGCGCATCCTGCGCGAATTCCTGGCGTTCGAACCGGAAGGCAGCGGCACCGACATCAAAGCTGCACTCGAATACCTGAACGGTGTGCTGAAGAAACGCGCCATCGTCTTCCTCGTTTCCGACTTTATGGATGAAGGCTACGAGATGCCGATGAAGATCGCGGCCCGCAGGCATGATCTTATCGCTGTGCAGCTCTACGATGAGCGAGAACGCGAATTGCCGAATGTCGGCCTCGTGAAATTTACCGACGCCGAGACAGGCGAGGACATTTGGGTGGATACATCCATAAAGGCTGTGCGGGAACAGTACCGCAGCGACTGGGAAGAATCGCGGCGGAAACGCGAGCGCATGTTCCTGACATCCAACGTCGATGCGATGGCAGTCGATGTGCAGGGCGGGTATGTACAGCCCCTTATCGAATTTTTCCGGGCAAGGGAGAAGCGCCTGTGAAGCGGTTTCTTCTATTCATAGTATTCCTGGCTGCGGCGACCGGCGCATCCGCGCAGAATGTGCGCGTGGAGTTTCGCATCGATTCATCGAGCTACCTGATCGGTGACTGGATGCAGGCACATGTGCGGGTCAGTGCGCCGGAGGAATATCGCATCGTTTTTCCGCATGATAGCGAAGGATTCCGCAACGCAGAATATGTGAGCGAGGACTCCATGTTCTCGGAGGAATCCGGCGGCCAGATTCTGTATTCCAAGGACTATACGTTGATAACGTTCGATACTGCGCTTGTTGATATCGGCGTGGATATCGAATACTACAAGCCGGGGGATACGACGGCGTACGTGGCGGCCTCTCCTGATACACGCATCGAAGTGCGTCTCGTCGAAATCGACACCACGGAGACGTTCAAGGACATCAAGGAAGTGCTGCACGTTCCGACACCCTGGTGGGTATACGCGCTGTGGATTATCGGGCTGGCAGCGCTGGCGTACCTGGCCTGGTGGCTCTGGAAATGGAACAAGCGGCGCATGGAAGAGCAGCCCGAACCGGAACCGGAACCCGAACCGGAAGAGCCGCCAATCCCTGCGCATATCTGGGCATTGGAACACCTTCGTTCGCTTGAGGGCAGGAAGGTCTGGGAAGCAGGGATGCACAAGGAGTTCCAGTCCGAGCTGTCGGAGATCATCCGCGGGTATATCGAACGGAAGTTCGAGGTGAAGGCGCTGGAAGAAACGTCCGGCGAGATCATCTGGGAAATGCGCGCAAAGGGCGTCGAATCGCAGCTTATCAAAGAGCTGCAGACTGCGCTGGAATGCGCCGACCTGACGAAGTTCGCGAAGTACGTTCCCGATGCCGTTGCGCATCGATCAGGCTTGAAGACCGCGTACTACTTCGTGGAGCAAACGAAGGGCTGGGGCATGAGCGCAGAAGAAGAGCTTGCGATGGAACGTGCACAGTCTCAGCCGGAACCTGAAGACGACGGCGCAGCGGAACAAGAAGCAACGCAGCCTGCGAAACCGGCTGAGGAGGCGGACGATGTTCGCTGATATTACTCAGTTCGCAAATCCGGAATTCCTGTGGCTGCTGCTCGTCATCCCGCTAATCGTTGGGTGGCACATCTGGAAGCAGCGCCGGGCAACAACGGCCATAACCCATTCGAAGACAAAAATCTTCGGCGAAATCTCGCGGGGATGGCGTGTGCGACTGCGGTACCTGCCCTTTGCACTGCGCATGCTCGCGCTCGCGGCTCTCATCATTGCATTCGCTCGGCCGCAATCCTCTGCGCGGGGGGAGAATGTCTTCCGCGAAGGTATCGACATCACGCTCGTGCTCGACGTGTCGACATCCATGCTTGCCGAAGACTTCCGTCCGAACAGATTCGAAGCTGCCAAGGATCTGGCGAAGGAATTCATCGAGAACCGCATCAACGACCGCATCGGTCTGGTGATCTTCGCCGGAGAAAGCTTCACGCAGTGTCCGTTAACCACAGACTACGGCGTCCTGGTAGATCTTCTCGGGAAGGTGAAGATGCACGTGCTGGAAGATGGGACCGCTATCGGCGAGGGCATTGCCAATGCGGTGAACCGCATGAAGGAAAGCGAGAGCAAGTCCAAGGTCATGATCGTCCTGACAGACGGCGTGAATAACCGCGGTGCAATCGATCCTGCAACGGCAGCCGAGATTGCGAGGACCTTCGGTATCCGCGTGTACACTGTCGGCGTGGGAACGCGCGGCAAGGCGCCGTATCCTGTGCAGACGCCGTTCGGTGTGCAGTACCGCAATATGGATGTCGATATTGACGAAGAAATGCTGACACAGGTCGCCGATATCACCGGGGCTGAATACTTCCGTGCGACAGGCAACCAGAGCCTGCGTCAGATATACGAGGAGATCGACCGGCTCGAAAAAACCCGTATAGAAGTGACGGAATTCCGCCGCTACGCTGAACTGTTTTATCGATTCGTGATTCTTGCCTTCGGTCTGCTGGCAGCGGAATTACTTCTATCCATGTTCGTGTTTCGGAAGATACCTTAAGGCTCGATATGATACGATTCGAACATCCGGAATACCTGTACTATCTGTTTGCGCTCATCCCGATCGCGGGGCTGTTCTGGCTCGTGTGGTTCTGGAAAGCGCGCTCCGTGGTGAAGTTCGGCAATGCACGGACGCTTCGTCGGCTAATAGCCGAACGCAGCGGTGTGAAGTTCTGGCTGCGAGCCGGGATACTCCTGTTTGCCTTTGGAGTACTCATTGTCGGTTTTGCGAATCCGAAGATCGGAACGAAGTATGAAGAGGTGACGCGGACAGGCATTGATCTTATCGTGGCGATAGACGTCTCGAATTCGATGAACGCGGAGGATATCCTGCCGAACAGGATTTCTGCCGCAAAGCGCGAACTCGGCAACCTCATCAATAACCTGAAAGGCGACCGCATCGGCATTATCGTCTTTGCAGGGAGCGGGTATACCCAATTGCCGCTCACCTCGGATTACAGCGCCGCAATGCTGCTTTCCGATGTGATTTATACGGGCGTGGCGCCGAAGGCCGGCACCTCGATAAGCTCGGCAATCTCCCTTGCGATGGAATCGTTCGAAGAGGAGAGCGGCAAGCACAAGGCGATGATCATCATCACCGACGGCGAGAACCACGAAGACGATCCTGTCTCCGCTGCTGAAGAAGCCGGCGACGCTGGTATCGTCGTTCACACCATCGGTATGGGCTCGGTCGAAGGCGCTCCGATCCCCATCAAACGCAACGGAAGACTTGCAGGGTACAAGAAAGACCAGCAGGGCAACACCGTCATTTCGAAGCTCGATGAGGAAACCCTTCGGGAAGTTGCCGCTGCAGCAGGCGGTACCTACACGCGCGCCTCGAACGCGCAGGATAACCTTGCCGAGGTCTTTGGCGAGATCGAGAAGATGGAGCAGAAAGATTTCGGTACGAAAGAATTCACCGATCACGAGGACAGGTTTCAGTACCTGCTCGGACTCGGGATCATTTTACTCATCCTGGAAGTAATGATGTCGGAGCGGAGAAACCGCTTCTTTGCACGCTTTTCATTGTTCGCTCCAAGGGAGGAGGATACCACAGCATGAGACAATTACTATATATACTGGCTTTTGTGACTGTATACAGTGCGGGAGTTTCCGCACAGTCGTACCGTACCCTCGTGAACGAGGGCAACGACTACTACGAAAAGGAAGACTACGGCATGGCGACCGAGCGCTACAAGCGCGGTACACGGGAAGACCCCGAACGCATTGAAGGGTACTTCAACATGGGCAATGCCGCCTACCGCCAGAAGGACGTCCAGGCTGCGATCGATGCATACAAGCAAGCCGCCACAAAGGGGAAGAGCAAGAAGGAGATAGCCCAGACGCTCTACAACGTGGGGAACAGCTTCATGCAGGCAGCGGAAGCAGCAGGCAACGTCCCGCCGCAGCAGGCTGCCCAGGCAGGCGCCAATCCCGGCCAAATGCAAAAGGAAGGCTACCAGAAGGCGATAGATGCGTTCAAGGAATCCCTCAAGCTCAATCCCGAGGATACAGATACCCGGTACAATCTGGTCTATGCAATGGAGAAGCTGAAAGAGCTTCAGAATCAGCAGAACCAAAACCAGAACAAGGATCAGCAGAAGAAGCAGGACCAAAAGCAGGATAAGAAGGAAGACAAGAACGAGCAGAACAAAGACCAGCAGCAGGATCAGCAGAAGCAAGAGCAGCAAAAACAGCAGCAGCAACAGCAACAAAAGCAGCAGCAGCAAATGACGAAGCAGCAGGCTCAGCAAATCCTGAAGGCGCTGGAACGCGACGAGAAAGAAGTCCAGAAGAAGGTCCGTGAGCAAAAGGCAAACCGTGTGAGGGTCGAGAAGGACTGGTAATGGTGCACAGCGTGCGACATACCGCAGCGGCGCTCTTCGCTGTTCTTTTCGCCTTCGGCGCAGTCGGCATGCCGATAGGGATGCCCGCGCAGGACGTGTCCTTCACAGCAAGCGTATCGCAGAACGAGGTCGCCGAAGGCCAGCAGTTCCAGGTGACTTTCACGCTTTCCGGCGGAAGTCTTCGCCAGCACAGAAACTTCAGCGCACCCGATCTCAACCAGCATTTCCTCACACTGATGGGTCCGAGTACATCCACTCAGATGCAGTTCATCAACGGACGGACCTCGTCATCGATATCGTGGACGTATGTCGTTCAGCCCAGGAAGAAAGGGACATTCACCATACCTCCTGCCACGATTGAATACGACGGCGAGCAGATCAAAACCAACTCCGTTCAGGTAAAGGTCGTCGCAGGTTCGGGGAGTCAATCGCAGCGCGGCGGCGGTTCGCAAAGCGGTGAGGATGCGCTGAACATCGACGACGATTTCTACATGCGCGCTGTGGCCGACAAGAGAACAGCCTATCTCGGCGAACCCATCACCGTGACATACAAGGTGTTTTCACGGGTAAATTTCCAGTTCGGGGAGATCGTCAAACTGCCACGCTCAATCGGATTTTGGGCGGAGGAATTCGAGATCGATCAGCCCAACCGGTACCCGATAGAGGTGATCGACGGGAAACAGTACCAGGTACTCAGTATCAAGCGGGTACAGTATTTCCCGACGCAATCCGGTGAACTATTCATTGAGCCTTTCGAAGTCAGCTCTGTTGTGCGTGTACGTCAGAAGCGCCGTTCATCGAACAACCAGATCGACAGGTTCTTCAGCGATCCATTCTTTGACCGCTACCAGAACGTTGAGTACACGCTGCGCTCGCAGCGATTGAAGATCGACGTGAAGCCGCTTCCTGAAGCGGGCATGCCGGAATCCTTCAAGGGTGCCGTCGGTACCTACACGATGGATGTGTCGTTGGATAGGGAAGACATCAAGGCAAATGAAACTGCGTCTCTAAAAGTCAAGATTCAGGGGTCAGGGAATATCAAACTGCTCGAAGGCCCCGATGTGGATTTCCCGACGAGCGTCGATACCTACGATCCGCGGATAGAGGACGACATGCGAAGCGGAGCCGGGCGTATATCCGGTACGCGGACATTCGAATACATCTTCATACCCCGGTTCCCCGGCCAACTGACGATACCGCCGGTGGAATTCAGCTACTTCGATTACAAGAAAGAAGAATATGTCGAGCTGACGGGCGATGAGTTCGAACTCGATATCGCAAAGGGGGCGCCGCGCGATGAGGCGAATGAACCCACGCAGGCGGATGTGGATTATCTTGCGATGGACGTCAACCCGCTGAAGCAGGCGGATGGAGAGCTGCGCCGCCGCGGCGAAACAGCCGTTCCTATCAGTACCATGATGCTCATGTACCTGATACCTGCGTTCGTTGCAGCGGGCGGTATTGCCTGGAAACGGCGCTACGATAGAATTCACGGGGATGCGGTCGGACTCCGGATGCGTCGGGCTACCAAAACGGCGGAAAAGCATTTGGCGGCATCAAAGAAGTATCTCGATCACAAAATGATCGAAAAGTATTACCAGGAAGTCGCCAGGGCGCTATGGGGATATATACAGCATAAGCTGACGATACCGACATCCGAAACATCGGTGGAAGGTGTGCTTGCAGTGCTGAGGAACAGGAACATTTCCGATGCAACCATCGCCAATACAAAGGAAGCCCTCGACGGCATCGAATACGCGAGGTTCTCACCAACCCGTGCAGAACATGCTGAGATGGCGGAGCTCTATGATAAGGCGCGTACAGCAATCGTCACGATTGAACAGGAGCTGCGGGCGTAAATGAAGCATCTGTTCATCATCCTGACACTTGGGACGATCATAACGACGGCGATGGCTCAGGAAGAGAAATCGCCCGAGCGGATACTGAACCAGGCTGCCGAGCAGTATTCGCAGGCAGATTACGAACGCGCGATCGAGCTCTATCAGAGCCTCCTGGCGCAAGGGTATGCCGATCCGAAGCTGTATTACAACCTCGGGAACGCATATTTCAAGAACGGCGATCTCGGAAAAAGCATTCTCTTCTACGAGCGGGCGTATCTCCTCCAGCCTGAAGATCCGGAAATAGCGCAAAACCTGAAGATTGCCCGCGCCCGCATTCGTGATAGAGTTGAACCGATCCCGCTCCTTGTCATCGTCAAATGGTGGAACGATCTCAAAACGACGAGCAGCGCTTCCACGCTGTTTCTGTATTCTACTATCCTCGCATGGCTGCTCGCTGGAGCGATCTTCCTGTTCTACGGCTTCCGGAATGTGCTCCTCCGCAGGGTAGTGTTAGCGCTCGGGATTGTGCTTATAGGACTCTTCGCAGCTTCAGTCGCGTTGGTCCAGGCAAAAAACGAATCCCTTGCCGCCGAGGACTTCGGTATCATTATGCCGTTCGAGGTGATAGTGCACTCTACTCCGGATGCGACGGCCGTCGAAAGCTTCAAGATTCATGAGGGCTTGAAGGTCGAAGTGCTCGAAGAGAAGGACGGCCTGGTTCGCATACGGCTTGCAGACGGAAAGCAGGGGTGGATATCTGCAAACGAGTTGGTTCTTATCTAGGGCCGTACCAACCTTCCGAAACATTGTTTCTCGCCGCTGATTTCAGCATTTTTCCCTATTACATGATTGAAACACTTGCAACCGCGTGATTCCGTGAAACGAACCCTGCCCCTCGTACTATGTGCCATCCTGCTTGCCCAAACAGGCATTGCAAATGAGCCGGAAAAACCTCAGGAAGACGTGCTCCGTCCCGTGCGTCTCCAAACATATTGGGGACCAGTCCTGCTGGCCAATTTCGTGATGAGTTCGGGAGAATTCGTCACGACCTGCGATTGTCTATACGATGGCGGGAGCGGCGTCGGCTTCGGCGGGGGCGCATTTATTCAGTATCCGTTGACGGCATCCATATCGCTGCTCGGACAGGCAACGCTGCAGGGGCTCGGTGCTGAATACAGCGATACCGAGATCCGGCCGGAATACGTATCGACGCCTAACAGCGAAGGCAGCATCGAGATGCTGGAATTCGAGAAAACTGCAAACGTGACCGCGACGTACATTCTTCTCGATCTCAGGGGTATGTATGAATTCGGCAAAAGCGGCGTTGCAATTTCCATCGGTCCCGCAGTCGGTATTCTTGTCGATGACTATATCGAGGAGAGCGAGACGTTGAAGACCGAAGGCATCATCTATGGCACAAACCAGCAGACCGAGAAGCAGTTTCTCGACGGCGGATTCGACCAGTTATACGAGAAAGAAACGCTGCGGTTTGCTCTGGCGTTTGGTCTATCGTACGATATTGCGTTCGGGCGGAACATGTTCATTTCGCCCGAGATTTCGTACCATCTGCCCTTCACGTCGCTCGTCGGTGAATACAGCGATTGGAAACATGCATCCATGCAAGCGGGTGTAAGAGTAAAGTTCGGACTGTAGAAGTATGTCCACTGGAAGAAATCGAAGTACGAATACATATACGAAGAAGTACAATACCATGAAGCTTACGACATTGATACCGGTTCTTATATTCGCATTCCTGGCGGCACCGCTGACAAGCTGCAGCGGGAGCGAGGAAGGCGGGTTCGCCTATGACGACAGCACGAAGAGCGAGTTTACGAAGGTCGACGAATCGGACACGCCGGTGATGCCCGAAGAGCCGGCACGCGTATCTGGCAGCGATGAGAACCCGCGGAATTCGGCGACGGATCTGAGTCAGCCGCAGGAAAAACCACAGGGCAAGCCAAAGAAAACAACGGTCGATACTACGCCGGATGCGTACGAAAAGCCCCAGACCGGGCAGACCGAAGTACAGCAGAAGCCCAGCAGTACGGCACGCGGTGTCTTGATGTGGAGCGTCCAGATCGGTGCGTTCAAGGATGAAGAAGGCGCGCTCAAGATGGTAGATGAAGCGAAGCAGACGCTCAAGCAGCCGATTTACAAGGACTTCGATCCTGCAACGGGATTCTATAAGGTTACCGTCGGTTCCTTTGCGAACAAAGAAGATGCAGGCCGCTACAAGGCCGACGTCCAGGCAAACGGCTTCCCCGATGCGTTTTCCGTTGAGGTGCGCAGATAACAGGTGCTTCACTGTATAAAACATAGCGCCTTTCTCCCTGTCCTCAGCGCGATCTCACTCGGGTTGCTCCTTCTCGGTTGCTCCAGTACCGAAGAAACGACCGAAGAGAAGAAGCCGATTACAGAGTACGAAGAGAAGTTCGATCCTTCAAAGTACCGCGATGAGGAAACGGTAAAGAAGGACATTGAGCCTGAAGAAATACCGGCCACCTCCCGGGAAAAGCCCATCGAAGAGTATATGACGATCGAGAGGGTGGAGAAGGTGATGGGTTTCCGGATTCAGATCTATTCGACCGCCAGCCTTGAGGACGCTGAGAAGCAGCTCGACCGCTACACGGAAAAACTGGGCGATTCGGTCAACATCCACATGGTGTTCGATGCACCGTACTACAAACTGCGTGTCGGCGATTACCTGGCACGAGATTCGGCCAGCACGCAGCTCGCGCAGTTGAAGGAACTCGGGCTTGAAGAAGCCTGGATCGTGCGCGACCGTGTGGATAAGAAAACTATGCACCGCGTGAAAATGAAGCAGTGACCGGTGCTCTGCAGCTATTCGATCAACTACAGATACATTCCCATGAGTTTTGAAACCATTCTCTTTGAGAAGCAGGACGGTATTCTCACCATTACGCTCAACCGTCCCGACGTCTTGAACGCATTCAACGAGCAGATGACTGCCGACTTGCAGGAGGCATTCAACCGCGCGGCGGAGGATGACGACGTTCGCGTTATCGTTCTCACTGGCGCTGGAAGGGCGTTCTGTTCCGGGCAGGATTTGAAAGACATTTCGGACGATGAAACCCGCTCCCTTGCCGATAGCCTGAAACGGCGCTACAATCCGCTGATTCGCGCGATGCGCAGCTTACCGAAGCCCATCATCGCCGCGATAAACGGTGCCTGCGCGGGGGCAGGGTTGAGCCTGGCGCTTGCCTGCGATATGCGTTTCGCTGCGGATAACGCCAAGCTGATAGAGGTGTTCATTCGCATAGGCCTTGTGCCGGATTCCGGTTCGTCGTGGTTCCTGCCGCATCTTATCGGCTACGCGAAGGCATTCGAACTCTGCGCCACCGGCCGCGATGTGCGTGCCCCCGAAGCCGAACAGATCGGGCTGGTGAACAAGGTCGTGAACAAGGACCTGCTCATGGAATACACGATGTCGGAAGCGAAGAAATTCGCCGCCGCACCGACGCAGGCCATCGGGCAAATCAAGGAAATGCTCAATCGCGCGGTTTCAAGCGATCTGGATACGGCGCTGCAGTTCGAGGAGGAGATGCAGGAAAAAGCCGGGTTCAGCTACGACTACAAGGAAGGCAAGAAGGCGTTCCTCGAAAAACGCCCGCCCAAGTTTGAGGGGAGGTAGGAGAAAAGACTATGCAGAAAGCTGATATCTACACCCCGACAAACAATGTTCGCATCGTGACGGCCGCATCGCTTTTCGATGGGCACGATGCGAGTATCAATATCATGCGGCGGATCCTGCAGGCAAGCGGGGCAGAGATCATCCACCTGGGCCACAACCGTTCCGTCGCCGAAGTTGTCGATGCAGCAGTGCAGGAGGATGCGCAGGGCATCGCCATCTCATCCTACCAGGGCGGCCACATCGAATACCTAAAGTACATGAAGGATCTCCTCCGCGAACGCGGCGCCGAACATGTGAAGATTTTCGCAGGCGGCGGCGGGGTTATTGTGCAGGAGGAGATAGACGAGCTGCATGATTACGGAATCGACCGGGTCTTTTCCCCGGAAGACGGCAGGAAGCTCGGCCTCCAGGGTATGATCAACCTCGTCATCGAGAGCTGCGATTACGATGTCAGTGATTTCAGTCCTATTAAGCATGTAGATGGCGCTCTTAAGATCGACGGCAAGACCGTTGCCCAGCTTAACGGTGAGCTGAAAGACGATGTGAAGACGCTATCCCATGCCCTCACACTCGTCGAATCCGACGATGGATTTTCTCTCAGCGAAATGGATATCCCGGAGAAGCCTGTCATCGGCATAACGGGCACAGGCGGAGCCGGTAAATCTTCGCTCACCGATGAGCTCATCCGGCGCTTTTTGAATGTCTTCCCGGACAAAACCTACGCGGTGCTATCGGTCGATCCATCGAAGCGGAGGACGGGCGGAGCGCTCCTCGGCGACCGCATTCGTATGAATGCTATCTCCACGCCTGAGCCGGAAGGAATGAAGCGCGTCTTCATGCGGTCCTTTGCAACGCGTGCTTCGAACCGCGCAACATCGGCAGCGCTTCACCGCGCAATCGATCTCTGCAAGATCGCAGGGTACGACTTGATCATCGTCGAGACGGCGGGCATCGGCCAGTCGGATTCGGAGATTGTTGATCTCGTCGACGTCTCGATGTACGTGATGACGCCCGAGTACGGCGCATCCACGCAGCTCGAAAAGATCGACATGCTTGATCTTGCCGATCTCGTTGTGCTGAATAAATTCGAGAAGCGCGGCGCAGATGATGCACTTCGCGATGTACGCAAGCAGTATATGCGTAATCATGGCCTGTTCGATGGAAATTCGGAGGACATGCCGGTGTATCCAACGATAGCCAGCCAATTCAACGATGCAGGCACGAACCATCTCTTTTATTCCCTCACCCGCAAGCTTGCAGCGCTGGATGGAGACGGTTGGAACACTGATTTCGGTGCCGAACCGCTGCTTCCAACGAAGTCCGCAATGATTCCGCCGGAGCGTTCCCGCTACCTCTCCGAGATCTCCGATACAGTGCAGAACTACAAGCAATGGGTGGATGAGCAGGCAGGCTATGCGCGGAAATGGCAGCAGCTTGAGGGTGCGAAGACGGCGTTGCTCGAAGCTGCCGAGAAGAAAGAAATTACGATCTCCGGTGAGGGCGGAGTCGTCGAGTTGGCGGCAAAAGAGGTAAGCGAAGAGCTCCTCGGCGCGATCGATCAGCAAATCGAGTACTTCCGCTCCCACGTAACGGCGGAAAATCGCGACCTTCTCGATAAGTGGGTCGAAGCGAACGAAGCATACCGCAAGGACCAGCTCGTCACGAAAATCCGGGATAAGGAGATCGTGACGGAGCTATACACGGAATCGCTATCGGGGACGAAGATCCCGAGGGTGAGTTTGCCGAAGTACAACGACCGGGGCGATGTACTGAAGTGGATGCTCCTGGAGAATGTCCCCGGCACGTTCCCGTATACGGGCGGCGTATTTCCATTTAAACGCAAGGGCGAAGACCCGACGCGTATGTTTGCAGGGGAAGGCACACCCGAGCGCACGAACAGGCGATTCCACTACGTGAGCGAAGGGATGCCAGCGGCGAGGCTATCCACGGCATTCGACTCGGTCACGCTATACGGCGAGGATCCGCACGAGCGTCCGGATATCTATGGAAAGATCGGCAACTCCGGTGTGTCCATTTGCACGCTCGATGACATGAAAAAATTGTATTGCGGTTTCGATCTCTGCAAGCCGAATACATCCGTTTCTATGACGATCAACGGCCCTGCGCCGATGATTCTGGCGATGTTCCTCAATACCGCGATCGATCAGCAGGTGGAAAAGCATCTGGTGCTGAACGGGAAGTTCGACGAAGCTCAGCAGGCCATCGACGCATTGTATGCTAAACTCGGTATGGACCGTCCTGTATATCAGGGCGTGCCAGATTTCCGACGGATGCTAGGCGAGCTGAACGATCCGTCGCTGTTCGAACCGAATGCGACAGTCCACAGGTACTTCGGTCTCGGCACCCTTGGCGTCTCCGGCGATTTCTTTGTCTCGAAAGGCATTATCTCGCAGGAAGAATACGACACGATGAGCGCCGAAGCGCTTTCCGTCGTCCGCGGTACGGTGCAGGCCGATATCTTGAAGGAAGACCAGGCGCAGAATACCTGCATCTTTTCGACGGAATTCGCGCTCAGGATGATGGGAGATATCCAGGAGCAGTTTATTACGCATAAGGTGCGCAATTATTACTCCGTCTCTATCTCCGGATACCACATTGCGGAGGCGGGAGCGAACCCGATTACGCAACTCGCTTTCACGCTGGCGAACGGCTTCACGTACGTTGAGTATTACCTATCGCGCGGAATGAAGATCGACGATTTTGCGCCGAACCTATCATTCTTCTTCTCGAACGGCATCGATCCCGAGTATTCGGTCATAGGACGCGTGGCGCGGCGGATTTGGTCTGTCGCTATGAAGAACCTGTACGGCGGCAATGCGCGCTCGCAGAAGCTCAAGTATCATATCCAGACGAGCGGACGCAGCCTTCACGCGATGGAGATCGATTTCAACGATATCCGGACGACGCTCCAGGCGCTGTATGCGATCTACGATAACTGCAACTCCCTCCACACCAACGCCTACGACGAGGCCATTACCACGCCCACCGAAGAAAGCGTTCGCAGAGCGCTGGCAATCCAGCTGATTATTAACCGTGAACTCGGCTTGGCGAAGAACGAGAACCCCTTGCAGGGTTCGTTCATCATTGAAGAGCTGACCGAACTGGTGGAAGAAGCAGTTTTGGCGGAATTCCGCAGGATCAGCGAGCGCGGCGGCGTTCCGGGAGCAATGGAGACGATGTACCAGCGCGGGAAGATCCAGGAAGAATCGATTCTGTACGAATCCCGCAAGCATTCAGGCGAACTCCCTATCATCGGTGTGAACACGTTCCTCAGGTCTAACCGCGAGGAAGCAGAAGAGGTTAAGCCTATCGAGCTCATCCGCAGCACACCGGAGGAGAAAGAGCAGCAGATCGCCAATCTGCGTGCGTTCCAGAAACGCAACACGGATGGTTCAGGCAGTGCGCTTGCTGCGGTTCAAGAAGCGGCACAGAACAGAGAGAATATTTTCGAACAGCTCTTGGAATGCGTCAAGTATGCCTCCCTCGGCCAGATAAGTGCAGCCCTCTACCGCGTCGGTGGTCAGTACCGCAGAAGCATGTAGGAGCGGGGGTCGCGGAAGATCTCGAAATTGTAGAAGCACTTGAGGCGTGAAATGACTATGAACGAGCTGGGCGCCTACACGCGAATGAAAACACTGGAGAATACATGATTGGAATAATAGGCTCGGGGACGATGGGCCGCGGGATTGCTATCTCGGCGGCAACGGGCGGCTACGACGTCTCTCTCTACGATATCGATCAGCAGGCGTTGGATGCAGCGCAGCAGGCGATTGAGAAATCCGTTGCAAAAGGTGTAGAGAAAGGCAAAATCCCGGCTGAGGAGCAACCGAAGATCCTGGCAAGAATCCGTACCACGATGAGTCTCGACGATCTTGGTGCGGGTGAACTCATAGTGGAGGCCGTTCCGGAGAGCATGGATTTGAAGAAGAAGATATTCGGCCAGCTTTCCGGGATCTGCAGCAAAGATGCCATCCTGGCCAGCAATACATCATCGCTCTCGATTACATCCATCTCCGCCGTCGTCGATAATCCCGGCCGCGTCGTGGGAATGCATTTCTTCAATCCTGCGAACATCATGAAGCTCGTAGAGGTAATTGCAGGAAGATTTACATCGGAAGAAACAGTCGCGAATGTCTGCGAGATCGCTGAGAAGATGGGAAAGACACCGGCACGTGTAAAGGACACACCGGGATTCATCGTCAATCGTGTGGCGCGGTCGTTCTATACAGAGTCGCTGCGAATTCTCGAAGAAGGTGTGGCGGACGAGGCAGCGATCGATCGAGTCATGCAGGCGCATGGATTTCGTATGGGACCGTTCACGCTCATGGATCTGATCGGCAACGATGTAAACGTCGAGGTCACTCGCTCCCTGTACGAAGCCTACCACGGTGAGGCTCGGTACAGACCCTCCCATATCCAGGAAGCCCTTGTCGATGCTGGAATGCTCGGTAAAAAGTCAGGCCGCGGATTCTACAATTACGAATCATAACACGAACCATCTGAGCAATGCACATACTACTTATCGGCGCTGAAGACGTCCTTATCGAGTGGCTGAAACTGTTATCTCCTCACCACACCTGTTACGTATCGGAACCTGCGGAGCGGCTGATCGAAGCCGGCGCCATAACGTTGGACGAAGAAAAAGCAGGCAAAGTGGAGATACTCTTTGATACAACGATATCCTCATCGCGCTCGAAAGCAGAGCTATTGAGCGATGTCGTCCGTGCAATGCCGGGTTCCGTCAGCGTTGTGAGCAACACTGTGCTAACGACGGTCACAGAACTTGGCGCCTCCCTCGGGATTGCACACCGCATCGCAGGGTTTGGGTATTTACCCACTCTGCTGGATGCTGACATCATTGAGGTTGCGATTCCCTACGGCGCGGATGATTCAATGAAAACGTTCCTGACGCCGCTCTTTGAGCCTATCGGCAAGAAGCTGGAGTTCATCGATGATGCCATTGGGTTTGTTTTCCCGCGCGTTCTCGCGACCATCGTCAATGAAGCTGCATTTACGATGCAGCAGGGCGTTGCAGACGAAGCTGCAATCGATACGGCGATGAAGCTCGGCGTCAATTATCCTGAAGGCCCGTTCGGATGGGGAAGAAAGATAGGGTTCGGGAATATCTACGCGCTGCTTCAGGTGCTGCATCTCGAACTGGGCGACGACCGCTACAGACCTGCGCCGCTGCTCAAGAAACTCGCGCTGACCGAGGTCTAGGGACTGGGCACCTGGGTAAACGGAACCGGGGCGGTGTTGAGGGCATTCCTCGTGGAGCGCTTTTTCAACAAGGTGAACAGGCTCTGTACATCACCGTACATTGCAGACCTTTCCCTCACGAACTTCCCTCTGTAGTCGATGAATACACCACCAAAATTTCTGTCCTGATAGAGCTGATGATCGCCGCTTTGGGGATCTGCCTCGTTTTCGAACGAAGCCAGCATTGGGAGATACGTTGCATACACCCCCTGCTCAGAGGTTCGATAGTGCTGTGATTCCATACGATAGATTCTGAACGGCCGATTCACACTTGCAGCGACGTTCAAATAGAGCATCTGCCGTGAATCGTCAAGTTCCGTTTGCACGAGTCCATCGAAAAGTGGAGCGATGACATCGAGTGCTGCGGTATCGGATTCAGCCGGTACGTACAAAAAGCGCGTTCCGTGACTCTCCCTCATTCCGCGGATGTGCTCTCCCATCGTCGAGACTGCCATCTCTCCTATGCCGTCCTCGCCGTCGAGTATCATGATATCAGCACCGGATTGCGCTAACGCGTCCAGCCACTCAAAATAGTATGGTAGGAAATGTGCGGCATTGAATTCATCGTCGCTGGTGCTTGGGGGCGTGACATACGGTACGAGTGCGACTGCGAATCCCTCTTCCCGTAAGCCCTGCACCACTGTATGGATTCGTTCGATATCGAAGTTCGAATACTCGATATAGCTGCTGGCTGCGCATTGCTTCCAGCCCTTCACCGGAATAGCGATGGTGTTTGCTTCAAGTTCGGATAGCGCGTGAAGACTCATGCCGGATTCATCTTCGACGAATTCCAGAGCGGTCTGATACGGGAGTGTGATCGCGCGGATAAAATCGTGCTTCGAGATGGGCGGGGGAGTGGTCTCAGAGTCCAACTCCTCGCTGCCGGGATTGATCACCCATGTATCGAGGTAGTATCCGAGCGCAAGCACAATGAGCGCCAGTATGAACAGCGGAGGGGAAAGGAATTTCCGGGGTTGTTTAGCCAGCATGTTCATCGACGGCCTCTCCGGTTGTTACTGCGCTGCCAACTTCGCGCACAAGTTCTTCCAGCAATGCCTCAACGGCTTTCAGATCCGGGACATCATTGATAACAACCTGCACGGATTGCGCATCCTGGGTGAGTTTCATTCGGTCGTCGTTATCCATGATCCATGTAATGAGGGGCTGGAAGAAATGCTCGTAGAAATCCTCATCTTCCTGCGGTGGGAATCCGAGCAGCAGTTTGCCCTTCGACCAGGTCACGCGGGAGAGCCGCACCTTTGCCGCCTGCAGCCGGAGGCGAACGATGTAAAAGAGGTTCTCCGCTTCCTGCGTAAAGAGTCCGAAGCGGTCGAACACCTCTTCCTCCACTTGCTTGATCTCTTCTTCGCTCTGCGCATTGTAGAGCTTCTTGTAGAGTTCAAAGCGCTCGGTTGAGTTGCCGATATAGTCCTGCGGGAAGTATGCATCGAGTCCAAGTTCAACAATGACATCCGAACGCGGCTGGATGATTTTTTCTTTCGGCTGATCGGCGAAGAGATCGTTGAACTCCTCTTCTTTCAACTCCTGTACCGCCTCATCGACCGTCGCCATGTAGAGTTCGAATCCGATTTCGAAGATGAATCCGCTCTGCTCTGCCCCGAGAAGATTTCCCGCGCCGCGTATTTCCAGATCGCGCATTGAGAGGTGAAAGCCCGTCCCGAGTTCAGAGAACTCCTCGATTGCCTGAAGCCGCTTGAGGGCGTCGCGGCTGAGTTTCCCTTCCGTCGGGATGAGCAGGTACGCGAAGGCCTGCGTATTCGAACGCCCGACCCGCCCGCGCAGCTGGTAGAGCTCCGCGAGGCCAAACCGTTCGGATCTGTTGATGAAGATGGTGTTCGCGTTCGGTATGTCGAGGCCGGATTCGATGATCTTCGTCGCGACGAGAACGTCGATCTTCTTTTCCATGAACCGCATCATGATCCGCTCAAGCTCAGTCGAACGCATCTGCCCATGCGCAACGGCAATACGCACATCCGGAAGCATGGAACGGAGCGTATCGGCGAGGTAGTCGATATCCTTCACCTTATCGTTGACGAAGTACACCTGCCCGCCGCGTTCGAGTTCATGGCGGATACCTTCTACAATAACATCCTTGCTCCAGGGAACAATACTCGTGATAATCGGCAGGCGGTTCTTGGGCGGCGTTTCGATTGTGGAGAGATCGCGGGCGCCGAGCAGGGAGAAGTTCAGCGTTCGCGGGATGGGTGTTGCCGTCATTGTGAGCGTATCCACGTTCTCACGGAGCATGCGCAGCTTTTCTTTCGCAGCGACACCGAACCGGTGCTCTTCATCGACGACAAGAAGACCAAGGTTTGCGAACGCGATATCCTTGCTCAATAACCTGTGCGTCCCGATGAGGATATCAACCTTGCCTGATTTCACCTTGCTCACGATCTCGGTCTGTTCGGCTTTCGTCCGGAAGCGTGAAATGACCTCCACCTCCACGGAGTAGCGGCTCAGCCGGTCGCGGAACGTGTTGTAGTGCTGCTGTGCGAGGATAGTCGTCGGCACAAGAATAGCGACCTGCTTCCCGTCCATGATCGCTTTGAACGCTGCCCGCACTGCGACCTCTGTCTTCCCGTAGCCGACATCACCGC
>PABJ01000117.1 GCA_002699105.1 Ectothiorhodospiraceae bacterium
TAAATGCTGATATAGCGCACGTAGCGATTGTTTTCGACGATATCCGCCATCGTATCGATGATGAACCGGAAGTACTGATAGTGGTTCTCTTCGTCGAGGTCGCCGGTGGAGAACAGGTCGGCGGTACTGGATGCGTTATCCTTGAAATGCTTTTGCGTGATGACGAGCTCGTGACCGCCGCCGAAGAACGCATCGGCAAGCATCACCTTCTCCTCCATGGAAACCTTTGCTATCTGGTCGTCGCTTTTGCCGGACCGCTTCAGGCGGTAGTCGATAAGACTGAGGACGTGTTCCAGGCCTGCGGGATCGGAGAGATACGCTTCCTTCCAGGCGAGGTTCTTGGGGGAGAGTTTGTAGCTGTAGTTTTTCTGCCAGTAGTTCACCGAGACGATCTCGAAGAGGTTCGGGACGCGCCGTACCACGGCGGTCTCGTTCATGATCTCGTTGAAAGGCAGATGGCGGAGGAGCTGGAAAGAGCCGTCCCTGAATGCAATGCGCGCCTTTTCTGGACCGGTCTCATCGTACCGCGTCGCACAAAAAGCGCAATAGTCCTCCTCTTCCCGCTGCTCGAGCGGTTCAGCCCGGCGTTTCCCCGAGCTGTTGGAAATCGGTTTGTTCCACCTTCCAGGCACAGTCCAAACCTCTGTCCCTGTGAATGGATTCACCTGCTTTACGGTGCCGTCGGACATGACGAAATAGTAAAAATGGTAATCCATAATACCACCGAGGGTAGATTGAACAATCCTGGGGTTAGGTGCAGAATGTGCTGCGGTAGAACCTTCTGCGGTGGAACCGCGTGCGGTTACCCGCGCTGTTTGCAGGGCGCTGCTGCAAAGCGTCCTGCCGAGCGATTAGTTATCGTGTCTCGTGCGCTTCGCTCTGCGGATAGCTTTGAGCCGCTTCATGCGGTTCTGGATTGAAGGCTTCGTGTAGTATGTGCGCTTCTTGTACTCTTTCAGTACGCCGGAACGCTCGTACTTCTTCTTGAATCTCTTTATCGCGCGATCGATAGGTTCGTTTTCCTGAACGATGATGCCAACCAAATGAATCACTCCATTTTAGATGTTACAAAAAGGTTTACTATAGCTGTACAATATACGCACAGATTGGGCTAACTGCAAGTGAAAACCGGCACTTACGCGCCTTCGAACGCCTGTTCGAGGTCCGCGATAAGTTCGTCTGCGTCCTCGATTCCGACGCTGAGCCGCACGAGTCCGTCGGTGATATGGGCCTGTTCGCGGGCTTCCTTGCCCATGCTCGCATGCGTCATGGAGGCAGGATGTTGAATAAGGCTTTCCACGCCGCCGAGGCTCACGGCCAACTGGCAGAGTTTCACGCTGTTCATGACGTGTTTGCCTGCCGGGAGTCCGCCTGCCATCTCGAATGCGATCATACCTCCCGGCGAATCCATTTGCTTGCGGCCGATATCGTACTGCGGATGGGAGGGAAGACCGGGGTAGCGCACCCAGGCGATCTTCGGATGCTTTTCGAGCCACACTGCGATCTTCATGGCGTTTTCCGTGTGGCGTTCCATCCTGATGGCAAGCGTTTTAATGCCGCGATGCACGAGGAAGGAGTTGAACGGATCGATCACGCCGCCGATCTGGTTCAGCGTCTTGCGGAAATTCGAATACAGCCCGGCATCCTTCAGGACGACAACGCCTGCGACCACATCTGCGTGGCCGTTGAGGAACTTCGTCATGCTGTGTACGACGACGTCCGCGCCGAGGGTGAGCGGGCGCTGCAGCGCAGGGCTCATAAAGGTGTTATCCACAGCCACAAGCGCCCCGCCTGCATGGGCAATCTCCGCAATAGCGGTCAGATCGCTCATCACCAGCGTCGGGTTGCCCGGCGTTTCGACGAAGACGACCTTCGTTGTGTCCCTCATCGCGCCTTTGACTGCCTCGATGTTCGAGGTATCTACAAACGTGACTTCGACGCCGAACTTCGTCATGACCGTCGCAAGCAGGGTCGAAGTCGGTCCGTAGACGGCATCTGAGCAGACAACATGGTCGCCGTTCTTCGTCAGCGCCGCGAAGACGGTATGGATCGCCGCCATGCCCGATGCGCACCCGAGTGCCTTCGCGCCCTGCTCCAGGGTTGCGATGCAGTCTTCCATTGCTTCGATGGTGGGGTTGCTCATGCGGGTATAGATATAGCCGTCTTCCTCGCCGGAAAACAGGGCCGCGCCGTGGTCTGCATCGCGGAATTTGAACGTCGACGTCTGGTAGATCGGCGTGACGACCGAGCCGGACGGATCTTCCTTGATACCGGCATGGACAACCTGCGATGCGAGCTTGAGTGAACGGGCGGATTTCATGCTTTCCTCCTTGGAATAGGTGCGCTGAATATATCGTATTGTAATCTGTCGTCGATTCGGAGAGAAGGCGGAGAGATGCTTTCCCAGACTCCAGAACACGAAAAATAGCCAAAATGGAATCGTGAAAAAAGTATGCTACGGGGAGGTGCGTGCCTTGGGTTGGATGGCTACCAGGTGGCGGGTTTATCGATCAGTGTGCCGCCGGAAAGCTTGGGTGCAAAAAAAATCCCTGCCAAGTAACACCTGACAGGGGACGGAAAGACTTGCTTTCCGTGGGGAACTTCACTCAAATATAACTCTACAATTGTACCTTGTCAAGTAAAAATTTGTTCATTTCATCGTCAGGCTCCACTCTATCTTCGTATGGGAAATTGACGCTGAGCCCCTGGTACTCGCCAGCCGTCTATGGAAACTTCTTCAATAGGTGCAGCTTTTTCGGATGCGGGCGACGCCTGAATTTGCCACATTAGTAGCGGAAGAAGAACATAAACGGACAGATGTCATGGATCAGTTTTCACCATTCGAACTCGCAGCGCTTATCACGTTTATCCTCTCGTACGGCTTTATTGCCGTGCGCGCGTACTTTTCCCCGGCAAAGTACCAGGAAGAAGAAGTGCGCTTCTACAAGGAGCGGACCTTCCGTTTCGATGAGATATGGGTATTCGGATTCGGCATACTTTCCGTCATCGCCGTGCTGCTGCATATCATATTCGAAGGCCCGAAGCTCTCCCAGGGCTTCCTGTATCTGCAGATCGCGATGTTCCTGCTCGTCCTGCCGTTCCATTTTATCGACTTCTACCAGATGAGAATGGCCAGCACGCTGCAGAAGAAAGATCCGAAGGACTACAAAAACTCCGGCCTGCGTAAGTTCATCGTGATCTTCGCGCTGATTCTCTTGCCCTTTGTCGTACCGAGCTAGGCGGGCATACGGCGGAAGTTCCGGAGTTTTCTGCGGCGAGGGGAGAGGAGCCAGGCGACGAGGAAAAACAGCGTCGCGATAAGCACGATCGTCGCACCGGACGGGATATCCGCATAGAACGACAGGATCAGCCCTGCGAACGACGACGCCACCGCCACAATCACCGATAGCACAATCATCGTTTTGAACCGGCCCGCGAATTGGTACGCAGTTGCCGCCGGCGTGACGAGGAGCGCCGCTACCAGCACAATCCCGATTGCCTTGATGGATGTGACAATGGTCAGTGCGATGAGCACGAGCAGGACCTTGTAGAGAATCCGCACCGGGATGCCCATCGCGGCGGCCATTTCGTAGTCGAAACTGAGCGCGAGGAATTCCTTGTAGAAGAGTCCCACCACCAGGAAAACCGCCGCGGCAAGCACCAGGGAGTAGGTAATGTCTGCGGTTGTTATGGCGAGAATATCCCCAAACAAATACGAATAGATATCGATGTACATATCGTCGATGAAGCTGAGGAGCATCACGCCGAGCGCCATCGTCGCGGCGAAGAATATGCCCACAGTCGCATCGTTATTGAGCCGCGAGCGTTCGCCGACATAGCCTATAGCGAGCGCTGTGCCGGAGCAGAACACCACCGCCGAAAACACGGGCGGGATGCCCAAGAGAAACCCGAGCGCAATGCCGCCGAACGAGGCGTGCGATATGCCCGCTCCGATAAACGACAGGCCGTTCAGCACCACATACACCCCGATGACCGCGCACACCGAACCGACGATGAGGGATTCGATAAACGCGCGCTGCATGAAATCGTACGCGAACATCTCCATCAGTGGTGCCCCTCGTGCGGTTTTTTTACCACCATGTGCGGCACTTCGCCGTGATGGAAGAGCACCGATCCGCAGCCGTACATGTCTTCCATCGTGCCCTCGGTAATCACCTCGTTGGGTTTGCCGTGGGCGACGAGCTTCTTGTTCAGGCAGGCTACCGCATCCACGTACATGCTGACAACGCCGATATCGTGGGATATCAGGATGACGGTCGCGCCGTATTCGGCCTGGATCTGGTTGATCCATTCGTAGAGGGATTCGGCTGCCTCTACATCGAGCGCCGTTGTGGGCTCGTCGAGGATGAGGATTTGCGGCTCGGTGACGAGCGCCCGCGCGATGAGTACGCGCTGAAATTCCCCGCCGGATAGATCGCTCACCAGCCGCCCGCCGAGATGTGTGAGCTGCGTTTTTTCGAGAGCGCGCTCCACTGCCTTCCAGTGCGTGGGCTTCATGCGTCGGAACAGCCCCAGCTTGCCGTACAGACCGCTCGAGACCACCTCGCGCACCTGTAAGGGGAAGTCGCGCTTCAGCGTGTTGTGCTGGGGCACATAGCCGATGCGCTGGCGGTACTGCTTGCTCTCCGCGATGTCTTCGCCCATGATGCGAATAGTGCCGGAGTCCACCGGAATAAGTCCGAAGAGCGCTTTGATGAGCGTGGATTTCCCGGCGCCGTTCGGGCCGATGATGCCCCAGAAGCTGCCCGGTTCCACCGCAAAACTTACATCCTGCAGCGCGAGCGTATCCCCGTAGCGGACGGAGACGCGGTTGAATTCAATATCGTACACCTGATCGGACATTTACCTGGCGAGTCCTTGCTGAAATTGCGCGGCGTTGTAGCGCATGAGTTCGAAATAGTCGAGCGATGTTTCCGGCGTGCCGAGCGGATCGACGTACATGACCGTGCAGCCGGTCTCTTCGGCTGTCGAGCGCAGCAGCGCTGAGTTGGTCTGCATTTGCCCGAAGGCCGTCGTCACGCCTTCCGCCTCGATGATATCGGTGAGCATCGCGACCTTGTTCGCGGATACTTCCTTGCCCGGCATCTCTTCTATCACCACGATGTTTTCCAATCCGTAGCGGTCGAAGAACTGCGCCCACCCGGCATGACTGATAATAATGTGTTTTTCCCGAACGCCTTCCAAGAGTGCGGCAATATCGGCATCGAGGCGCGAGAGGGAATCCTTCAGGGCGGCAGCGCGGACCTTGTACCCGTCAGCCGCATCGGGATCAAGCGCGGAGAGCGCTTCTTCGAGCGCGTCGACCACCTCCGTCATCGCCATCGGATCGAGCCAGTAGTGGGGATCGTTGTGCTCGTGATCGTGTCCGTGGTGCTCATCGTGATAGCCGTGCAGCTCGGATACGCGCAGGACCCTGCCCTTGCGCTCGGTGATGAGTTCGTCGATCCTGTCGCCCCAGGGCTCGAGGTTTGCGCCGTTAATGAGCGCCAGCCGCGCACTGGATAGCTGCTGCATTTTTCCGGGCGTGAGCTGGAAGGTATGCGGGTTCTGTCCCGACGGCACGAGCGTCAGCACCTGGATACGGTCGCCGCCCATATGCGCCAGAAGGCTGGCGTACGGCTGAATGCTCGCCACGGCGATAAGCTTTCCGTCCTGCGGCTGCTGTTCGTTTCCGCACCCGGATGCGAGCAGCATCAGCGCCAGGGAGAGGGCAGCGGCGGTATATTTCGCCGTGTTATGATACCGGGATATATGCATGATGAAGGCCTGCGTAAAAACTTAAATTCAATGTCCGATAACAAATAGTCTGTCAAACGTTGCAATTTCTTTCATTTCAGGAAAATCGTGAGTATTTTTTTTGCGGTTCGACGAGTTTTTCATTTTCACTAAGGTAACGCAATGAACGCAGCTACTACACGACCGGCATCGTGCCGCTCGCCTTTCAGCATTGGCGTCCTGGCAGCTCTTGTACTGATTACAATCCCGTTCGCCGCATCGAATGCGCAGATATGGACGTGGAAAAACCCGCTTCCCCACGGCAATACGAATAACAGTATTCAGCGCCCCGAAGCGGATCACATCGTCATCGTCGGGGATCAGGGGCGTATCATTCGCAGTACCGACGATGGGCAGACCTGGAAGCTCATGCAGAGCAACACCGCTATCTCGTTCCACGATCAGAGCTTCATCGATAGCGAATACGGCTGGGCCTGCGGCGAAGACGGCATCATCTCGCGTACAACCGACGGCGGTAAAACCTGGCAGCGCCAGAATACCGGCACGAACAAACGCGTCTATGCCATCAACTTCTTCAGCAGGGAAGTTGGCTGGGGCTGCGGCGTCGGCGGACTGCTTCTCTATACTTCGGACGGCGGCGAGAACTGGATCGATAGATCCTACAAGGAGCCGTACTTCATGCGTTCCATCTACTTCGACGATAACCGTCGCGGCTGGCTCCTCGGGTGGGGCGGCATGATCCTGGAAACCGTGGACGGCGGCACGACCTGGAACAAGAAGGACTTCGATATCCCCGGCAATCCGGAGTACGTGTACTACGTGGACGACCAGGTTCGGTTCATCTGCGGCGGCAACGGCCTGATGCTCAAGACAACCAACCGCGGCGACGACTGGCGGCTCATCAAATCGAATACCGGCGTCACGCTGATCTCCATGTACTTTGTCGGCAAGGAAAAAGGCTGGGCAGTCGGCAAGGGCGGCGTCATCATCAAAACCGAGGACGGCGGCGAAACCTGGAAGCTCGTTAACTCCGGCACACAGCTCGATCTCATGGATGTATCCTTCAGCTCCTACGGTACCGGCGTGGTGCTCGGGGTGGAAGGCACGCTCATCCGCACCGACGATTGGGGCGAAACCTGGACGGACGTAACGAAGGGCCCGCGTTCATCATTCTACGATGTGCAGTTCACCGACGAGCTGACCGGCTACACGCTTTCCCGTGACGGCATGCTCATGAAAACCGCCAACGGCGGCAACGAGTGGAGCGACCTATCGCCGAGCTCGGCAGTGGAACTCCGCGCACTGGATTTCCACGATAACAGCACGGGCTGGATCGTCGGATTCCGCGGCATGATCGCTGCAACGAAGGACGGTGCGAGCACCTGGAACGTCCAGCAGAATGAAAAGGGCTACGACCTGAACGGTGTCGAAAGCAAGGACGCGAACATCGCGGTTGCCGTGGGCACGAAGGGCACGATCTGCGTTACCACTAACGGCGGCGGAAGCTGGTCGGAAGCGCCCTCGCCGACGGAAGAAGAGCTGTTTGCCGTGACCTACCTCGGCGAAATGTGCTGGATAGCGGTCGGCGCCAAGGGCACAATCCTGCGCTCCTGCAACGACGGCGCCTCATGGATGGAACTGGCCTCGAACACCGACGCCGATCTGCTCAACATCTGCAATGTCGATGGAACGCATGCATGGGTCAGCGGTACGCGCGGGACTGTGATCCTGACGACCGACGGCGGAGACACGTGGGAAAAATCCCGCACGGAGACCTTCCTGAATCTCAGCTCGATCAGCTTTGCCGATCAGCTTAACGGGATGCTTGTCGGCAGCGAGGGCACGATCATGCGCTCCAAAAACGGCGGGCGCACATGGCTCAAGCTCGACCGCCCGACCGAATCGAACCTCGTCGCAGTGCAGTACATGAATCCGAAGCTCGCATGGCTCGTCGGATTGAACGGCACAATTCTGAAGTGCGACTGGTAGTCCGCGTACGGCCAGAGTAGTAACGGGCGTCTGCTTCGGCAGGCGCCTTTTTTTCTTGTATCGATCTACGGGGAGTGCGATTTTTCCTATATTATTCGCTGTTCATCTACACAGTGTCTATTACTGAACTACCTATGCTGGCTGCTCTACGAACATTGATATATGCGGGTGCTATCGCCCTCGTCATTTGCGGATATACATGCGCACTTGCGCAGGATGCGGTAACCTATAGCGAAGAGGCCGAAGAGGCGTTCGATCTGGCGCTGATCTCGTTCGAGAACGGCGATTTCGAGAAAGCCTCGCGCGTGTTTTCGCGGCTCGCGAAGGCCACCCCCATGCATCAGAAAACATCCGCTTCGTACATCATGGGTGCGCGGTCGTTTCTCGAAGACGCCTACCCCAAACGAGCGATAGATCTCCTGACCCCGTTCTTCATCAAGTTTCCCAACAGCATGTACCAGATCGAGGCGACGATCCTCTACGGCGACGCCCAGCTTCAGCTTGAGCAGTACCGCGAGGCGCTGAAGAGCTATGCCATAGGCCTATCGCTGACGACGAACGAAAAGCACCGGGATGCTATCCGCGGCCGGATACGCTCGCTGCTGTTCTCGGGGAATCTCGATACTCCGACGATCGAAGCTGCCCTCGAGGACGTCCCCGACGACCGCACCAGGGAAGAAATCGAAGTAATGCTCTCAAGCCTGGTGAAGAAGAACACCCGCCCAAAAACGAAACCTGCCGAAACGCCCGAACCCAAGAAGAGCCAGGTGGTGGAAGACTTCACGGCGAGCTCGTTCAAGATTGCTATCGTGCTGCCGGACTTCAGCGGCGATGCTGCGCGGCAGGCTATCGTGGATGATGTGCGGCTCGGGATGCTGACGGCATTCGAGACATACCAGGGGAAGAACCAGTGCATCGCTGAGCCGGTGGTGTACACGTTCGAGACGGAGGACACGCTGAACGCCCTTATCGAGGCGATTGCCGGGGACGATACGTTCATTGCGATAGCAGGCGGCATTTTCTCGAACGACAGCAAGCAGCTCGTCAAGGCCGCCCAGCCGTATTCCATTCCGGTGGTGCTTCCCACGGCAACAGGCGAAGAACTCACCGTCCACGACGGCGTGTACCAGTTGAACGTCCCGTTCCGCGAGCGCGGGCGGGTGATGGCGGAGTACGCATTCTACGAGATGGGTGCGCAGCGCGCAGCAGTGCTCGCCCCGCTGGAATCCTTCGCCAGGCTGATGGCTGAGGAGTTTAAAGCGCATGCGCGGAAGCTCGGCATGAGCGTCGAGATCGTCACGTGGTATACCCCCGGCGACGACGATCTCTCGCGGCAATTCTTCTCGCTGCGAAGCGGGATTTACACCGACTCGATCGATGTACTCTTTGCGCCCATTGCTAGCCCGGCCGATATCGCAGCAATTATGGACGGGATTGAAACTGTCGGTCTGCGCTGCAAGATTTTAGGAGCGGGCGACTGGAATTATCCCGACAGCCTGCGGACGCACGTGCCTTCGCGGCAGGTGCTGCTCTTCGGCTCCGAGCTGTACTGCGATACGACCTCCGAGGCATACCGTGCGTTCGAGAAGGTGTACGAATCGAAAAGTGCGCAGGAGCTGAGCCGTCATGCGCTGTTCGGCTACGACGCGGTGAACTTCGTGATCGACGCGGGGTGCAGATCGCAGGGGCAGCGGAACCTGATGAGCCGCCAGCTCCGCAAGGAATACCGGGGCCTGCGCGCACCGATCATCGTCTCCGGCGAAGGCCGCAACTCCGCGCTGAACATCCTCCGCTATACCAACGGCAGGGTATCGCTCGTGGGAACGGCATCGGGAAAAGCGCAGTGATGGCGAACAAGCCGAAGATAACCAACGTCGGGGAGCCGGCGGTGTACCGTGTCAAAATCAAGGACTGGCCCGAAGGCGAACGCCCGCGCGAGAAGATGATCGCCCGCGGCGCTGAAGCGCTCTCGGATGCCGAGCTTCTCGCAATCCTCATCAACTCCGGAACGGGCAAAAAAAGTGCGCTGGATGTCGCCAGGGATCTTATCCATCGGTATCAGAATGTCCGTGAGCTATCCCGCCGGACGGTGAAGGACCTTACCAGCCAGGAGGGGATCGGTCCGGCGCGCGCGATCAATATTCTGGCGGCATTCGAGCTCGGCCGGCGCAGCGCCGCCATCGCCGACGATGCCAGCGATACCATCTCCTCGCCCGAGGATGTAACCCGCCGCTTCATCCCCAAAATGCGCGACCTGACGCACGAGCGGTTCGTTGCGCTCCTCCTCAACAACTCCGGCAAAATCCTCCGCGAATACACCATCACCGACGGCACCGTGGATAGCACCGTCGTGCACCCCAGGGAAGTCTTCCGCGCTGCCGTGTCAGAACTGGCAACCTCGGTCATCCTGCTGCACAATCACCCCAGCGGGAAGAAGATCGCCAGCCGCGCCGATCACGACATCACCAAGCAAATGGTGGAAGCCGGCAACATGATCGATATCCCCGTGCAGGATCATATCATCATTTGCGGAAACGATTACATCAGTTTTAAGGAAAACGGCTGGATGTAGGTGCGGTCAGTCGTACTTGCGCTGCTTCCAGAGGTAGGCAAGCCGTTCGCGGATGGATTTCTCTCGCCCGATCTCTTTGGGGAAGTAAAACTGCGCCGTGCGTAATTCTTCGGGGAGGTAGTCCTGCTCCACGAAACCGCCCTCGTGGTTATGGGCGTATTCGTAATCCTTCCCGTATCCCAGGTTTTTCATCAGTCCGGTAGGCGCGTTCCGCAGATGGAGCGGTACGGGGTGGGGCGGTTCCTTCTTCACGAGGGCCTGCGCCTTTCGGATCGCCATGTAGGCGGCGTTGCTCTTCTGGGCTGCGGCAAGGTAAGTGGCGGTCTGCGCAAGCACGATACGGGCTTCCGGCATGCCGATGGCATGAACCGCCTGGTAGCAGGCCGTGGCAAGCAGCAGGGCGTTCGGTTCCGCATTGCCGATGTCTTCAGAAGCCAGGATGACAAGCCGCCGCGCAATAAAGAGCGGGTCTTCGCCGCCTTCGAGCATCCGCGCCATCCAGTAGATCGCCGCATCGGGGTCGCTGCCGCGGATGGACTTGATAAACGCCGAGATGATGTTGTAGTGCTCTTCGCCTGCCTTATCGTACATGGCGAACGCCCGCTGAAACGCCTCCTCCAGCACCTCCTGTGTGATCCGCACCTTGCCGTCCTGTTCGGCGAGGATGCAGCACATCTCCAGTCCGTTCAGCAGCGAGCGCGCATCTCCGGCGCTGTATGCGATCAGCATCTGCTTATCGTCGAAGGCGATATCCAGCTTCTTCAGGTAGCCGTCGGATGCGATAGCCTTATCGACGAGCTCTTCGAGATTCGCAACGCTGAGGGGATTGAGGACGTAGGTTCTGGCGCGGGAGCGCAGCGGAGGGATGACTTCGAACGACGGGTTCTCGGTGGTCGCGCCGATGAGAATGATATCGCCGCTTTCGACTGCGGCGAGGAGAGCGTCCTGCTGCGCCTTGTTGAAGCGGTGAATCTCGTCGATGAAGAGCAGGACGCGTCGTCCGGCATCGGATTTGCGGAGAGTGCGCGCTTCTTCGATGACGGCACGCACTTCGCGCACGCCGGAGCTGACGGCGGATACCTGCTTGAATACAATGTCGGTGGATAGCGAAAGGACGCGTGCGAGGGATGTTTTCCCCGATCCCGGCGGTCCCCAGAATATCATGCTGAAGATGGAGCCTTTTTCCGCCATCTTCCGGATCGGCTTGCCCTCCCCGAGAAGATGCTCCTGCCCGACGATATCGTCGATGGAGGCGGGACGCATACGTTCCGCCAGCGGCGTGGACGGCAGGCGAGGCTCAGCGCTCATCGCAGCGCTCAGCGTTGTTTGGATTTGCGGAGGGAATCGAGCACGCGCAGCGAATCCTTCAGCGAAAGACTGTCTGCGCTATCCATGCCGTGCAGCATGTACATGCTTTTCGATTCCATCTGCTGCAAGCTGTTCGCGGGCACGTTCGTATCCTGAATCTCCTTCATCATCCCTTCGTTCTTACGCTTGCGGGCTTCGTCGGTTTTCATTTCGTCTTCCATGGATACATCCTCATCCATATAGATGCCGCGCTGGGATTCCATGTAATCCTCTTCGGGCGGCGGGGGAGTAGTGGAAGATTCGCCGACGCTGCCGGAGCGCTGGGGTTCTTTCTTATCGCGGCGGGCGCCGTCGATTGGTGTTGTGCCCGGCTGCGGGCTTGGCGTTACGGTTGGCGCACCCAGGCCGCTCGCTCCGCTGCCTCCCGAAGCTTCCTGCCTGCCGCTGCCGGAACCCGGCGTTGTGACGCGGAACTGGCTCGCCTCAGCTTCGCGGCTCGTTTCAGCTTCGCGGATCGGTTCGCTTGCGTTGTCGGCAGCAGCGCTCTCGGACTCCTCTTCGTCGTCGGGAATGGCCGGAGCGCCGGTCTCGGGGTCTTCAACGGACTGCCCGTTCATGAGCGAGTTATCTTCGAGCTGCATTTTGTCGAGTTCGGTACCAAAGTCCAGCGCGTTATAGTAGTAGATCCCTGCGCCCACGACGATGACTGCGGTGACGATACCGTATGCGTATGCGGGTATCCGTATTCCCCAGAAATCAGTACCGAAGGAAAAAAAACGTTTCCACCACGGGATGCCGCTCTCGATCGCGTCAGCCGGAGCCGGCTCGGTGTTGATCCGCGCTCGGAGCGCTGCCTCGAAGTTCTCGGGCGCCTTCACACGCGGCATGGCGTTCAGATCCTGTATCAGCCGGGCGAACTCCTCGTTCTCAGGAGTATGTCTCTCATTCGTCGCCATAGTCAGTTCTACTCGTAGTAATCTTGTAACAATTCTTGCAGTTGCTTTCTCCCGCGGTTAATGCGCGATTTCACAGTTCCAATTGGTTGATCGGTTATTTCCGCGATTTCTTCATAGGTCAATTCCTGGATATCCCGGAGTACGACCGCTTCTCTGAATGCCTCGGGCAACTCGAGCAGGGCTTGTTGAATCGCCTCGTTGATGATCGTGCTGTTCGAGCGCCTGTCCGGCAGCGGATCGTCGTCGTGCAGCGGGATGTCGAATTCCTGATCGTCGTTCGTCTGCTGCGAGATCGAGGTCATGTACTTCCGGCGCGAACTCCGCAGTTCGCTTTTCGCCAGGTTTCCCGCGATGGTATAAATCCACGTGGAAAACTTCGCTACGGTTTTGTAGAGATGTTTCTTGTGATACACCCGGAGGAAGGTATCCTGCAGGAGGTCCGCCGCAAGGTCGTAATCGCCGACATACCGGTAAATGAAGTTTATCAGCGGGTCCTTGAAGCGTTCGACCAGAAGGTTGAACGCCGCTTCGTTGCCCTCTTGAAACAGCAGTATTAATTCTTCATCCGAGCTCTTCTCAAGTTCTAACTTGCTCATCAAGTTCCGTAGCTGTTGAGTTAAACGATGCGTAAATGGGAATGTTCCTGAGACTGTGCGGAAAAATTGACATCCGCCGTCCTAAATACTCTACACCGCGTCATCCGGTGCTGTCAGCTGATAAATCAGCCTGGAAACGACGGTGAATTCGGCCGTCGGGCGGCTTTTCAGCTCCGCGTCCGCGGCCAGTAAATGCTCGAAGCAGCGGTCGAAATACTGCGGACTGAAGTTCCGGGCGTGCTTCGCCAATTCTTCGAACTGAAACCGCCATCCAAGTCCTACGGCGCGGGCATCGGCATCCGTTATCCGGCCCTGGACGCGGTAATACTTGATCCTCCATAAAATCATGAACTGGCGGGACATAAAGGCGATCATTCCGATTGCGTTTTCGGTCTGCAGCAGCCTTGCTGCTATCTCGATCGCCGATTTTGTGTCGCGTTGGAGGATCTTCGAACTCAGTTCAAAGATATTATATTTCTTCGAAGCGCCAAGGAGATTGAGGATATCCTCGACCTCGATTTCCTCTGCATCGTTGCGTGCGACGGCGATCTTTTCCACCTCCGCGGCGATCTCCCGTGCCGAGCTTCCTTTCAGGGCCAAAAACCGCGCACAGGCCTCCAAACTGATGGTTTTCCCGCGCTCCTTGAATTCATCCTGAATCCAGGAAATCAGCGATTGCTCCCGCATTTCTCCGAACTCCACGACCGGCTGCTCCGACAGCCCGCTGAGGTGCTGGTAGAAGTTGAACTTCTTCTTGCCGCCGCTTTTGCGCTTATCCTTGGTGATCTCTTCTTCGGCAAGGATGAGCACGGTATCCGGCGAGGGGTTCTTGAGGTATCCCGCGAGATGGGGGTCGCCGTGGAGCTTCCAGGCTTCCTTCACGAGGACGACGCGCCTATCCGCCATGACGGGGAAGGAGTTCGCCGCCGCGGCAACCGTATCGCCCTTCACTTCGCTGCCGTAAAGCACATCGTAGTTGAACTCTTCGTCTGCGCCTTCGAGTGCGGCAGCGGTGAGGCTCTTCACGTAGCGTTCCACGAAGTATTCCTCTTTCCCGAATATGAGATAGACGGGCAGGAAGGTTCGGTTCGCGATATGTTGCTGAAGCTGCTTTGGCGTCATTGTGACGATGGAAATTCGATGCTGTCCACTATAAAATACGGAAAAGGCGCCATACCGCGAACGGCAGGCGCCTTCTTCCACATGGGGATGAAGGTTACTTCACGTAGACCTTCGTCATCTTGATGTCTTCGGTCGGGCGGTTTGCGCCTGCGGTCGGCTGGGAGGCGATGATATCCACCGTCTCGATGCCGGAAACGACCTTGCCGAAGATCGTGTAGTTCGGCTGGAGGCCGTAGTCCTTATGCATGATGAAGAACTGGCTGCCGTTGGTGTTCGGGCCGCGGTTCGCCATAGCGACGGTGCCGCGCGTATAGCCGTTATACTGCCCGGAGTAGAGGTCTGAGCTCTTGTCGATCTCGTCCTCGAACGTGCCGCCCCAGATGCTCTGGCCGCCGGTGCCGGTGCCGTTCGGATCGCCGCCCTGAATCATGAACCCGCTGATGACGCGGTGAAAGAGGACGCCGTCGTAGTAGCCGGCCTTCACGTGGCCTTTGAAGTTTTCCACGGCTTTGGGTGCTGCTTCGGGGAGGAGTTCGATCTCGATCTCGCCGAATTTCGTTTCTATGACCACCGTGTTGGATTCCTGTTCCTCGGTCATGGCGTCGCCTGCTTCATCCTGTGCGATTGCCGTGCTTTGGAACGTGATTGCTGTGGCCGTAAACAAGAGAAGCGCGAATACTGTTACGTACTTCATTGCGTGTTGCTCCTGTGGTTGTGTTATGGTTGAAGAATGTTAAGTGCCAGTAAAATGTAAATCGTAATGCCGATTCCGATTCGATAGACGATGAAAAGCATCGTCGAATGCTTGCGGAGAAACTTCAGCATGAAGTCGATAGATAGAAATCCTACCACACCGCTTACAACAGTTGCAACGATGAGAGCGGTTCCGACTTCGCCGATGAGTTCGCTGCGCAGCGCATATAATTGGTACACTCCGCTGAGCAGTACCGCGGGCACGCTCAGGAGGAACGAATACCGGGCGGCTTCCTCGCGCGTGAGGTTGAGGAACAGGCCCGCCGTGATGGTCGTGCCCGAGCGCGACGATCCCGGTATCAGCGCCACCGCCTGCGCCAGTCCGATGATTTGGGTCTCGATAAAGCCCATGGAGCGCAGATTGCGGGTGCGCTTGCCGACGTATTCCGCCAGGGCAAGGATAAGCGCAAGCGCTATCAAACTGCCTGCTATTATATGCAGTGACCGGAAACTTGTTTCAATGCTATCCTTGAGCAGCAGCCCGATAATGGCGATGGGGATGGTGCCGAAGACGATATACCATGCCAGCCGGGAATCCTCGCTCTCGAACGGTTTGAGTTTTACCGACGAGGAGACGAAGGCTTTCGTGAGCTTCATGAGGTCCGTGCGGAAATAGAAGAGGACCGCCGCCATGGTGCCGATCTGTGTGATAGCCGAAAACGGCGCGCCGGGATCGTCCCATCCGAACAGCGCCGGCACGATCCGCAGATGCGCTGTGCTGCTGATGGGCAGGAACTCCGTGAGTCCCTGCACGATGCCGAGTACGACCGCTTCGATGATACCCATCGAGTTAGAGCGCCACCGTTTGTTTATCCTGGAGCGACTTCACCGCGGCAAACGTTGCCCGCGTCGTGGCGAGCATGCTTTCGATGCTGATGAGTTCGCTCTTGCCGTCGCGGATTGCCTGCATGAATGCCTGCACTTCGTTCTTGTGGCCCTTATCGCCGGTGCCCTTCTTGCTGGACTGCTTGCCGTCGCGGGCGAGGATGAGCGATTCGAAATTATCCATCACAGCCGTGCGGTTCGCCGAGGACATCGTAATCCGCTCCTTGGGAATGGACGAATCGCCGTTGCAGACGTAGCTCACGATTCCCAGCGACCCGCCCGAAAGCCGGAAGTGGATGTTCACGTTATCGTGATTCACGACCTGTTCGTTATCGGTGAACATGTTCTCCGCGGAGATGCGCACGGGCGTCTCGCCGGTGAGGTACTGGATCGTATCGATGAAGTGGCAGACCTCGCCGATGATCCTTCCGCCGCCGTCCTTCGGATCGTGGGTCCAGTGGTCCTTCGGCAGGTAGCCCGCATTCACGTAGTAGTGCACGATGACGGGCTGGTGGCGCGGCTGGAAGAACGCCCGCATTTCCTTTACCAGCGGCGCAAACCGCCGGTTGAAGCCGACCATCATCACGTTGTTGAGACCGCTTTCCCTGTTCGCTTTTATCGCAGCTTCTACCTGAGCGAGCTCTTCTTCGTTGAGCGCGAGCGGCTTTTCGACGAAGACATTCTTGCCGCTGTTGAGCGCATTCACGACGTTTTCCGCGTGATCGCCGTGGCGGGTTCCGACGAAGACCGTTCCGATGCCTGCCTCGCCGTAGACTTCCGCCGTATCCGTGGAGCTTTTCCGGAAACCGAACTTGTTGCGCATATCCGATGCCGTGAGGCCGGTCCGGTTGCAGACGATATCCAGCGTGACGTCGGACATATCGTGGAGGTGCGGCACCAGGAAGCCCGATGCGAACGAGCCCGCGCCGATAAAGCCGACGGTAAGCGGATCGCCTTTCTTTTCCGCCGGAGCGCTTGTCTCCGCGGCGGGTTCGGGCTTGGCTTCGGTGTCGAGCGCTTCATCATAGGTGATGACGAGGCCGATGTACGGCTCGGTCTTTTCGCCTTCGATAAGCTCGTATGCCTTCAGCGCATCGTCGACGGGGAAGCGGTGCGTCGTCAGCACATCGGTATCCACCTTGCCGGACGCGGCGAGATTCAGGAAGGCCTGCATGTTGCGGTTTTCTGTCCAGCGCACATAGCCGATAGGGAAATCGTGCCCCTTTTCTTCGTACACGCTGTTGTAACGCCCCGGTCCGTAGGAACGGCTGATGCGGATATCGACTTCCTTCTGGTAGAACGGGCTGCGCGGAATATCCATCGGGGTTGCGCCGACGATGATGACCTTGCCGCGTTCGCGGATGAGATTCCCGGCAAGGATGATCGGGTCGTTACTTTTCGTACCGGCGGTGACGATGACCGAATCCGCGCCGTGGCCGCGGGTAATACCCATGACAGCGCCGAGGACATCGTCGTCGTGGGGGTGCAGGGCCATCGCAGCGCCGGTGTTGTTCGCCAGGTCGATCACCGTGCGGTCCAGATCCACGCCGACGACATTGCAGCCGTTCGCTTGCAGCATCTGCGCGGTGAGCTGGCCCAGGAGGCCGAGTCCGATAACGACGACGGTCTCGCCGAGCGTGGGTTCCGCCTGGCGGATTCCTTGCAGGGCAATCGTAGCGACGGTGCTGTACGCGGCAGTTTCGTAGGAGACGTCTTCGGGGATTCGCGCAACGAGATTGCGCGGCACGAGGATGACGTCGCTGTGGTAGGCGTATGCCGCCCCGGCGCAGGCAACCCTGTCGCCGATCTCGATATCGTCGATGGACGGATCGACTGCGATAACATCGCCTGCCGAGGAATAGCCGAGCGGTGCGAGGGAGTCAAGCTTCGACATGACGCGCTTGTATGTTGCCAGCAGGCCCGCGCGCTTCACTTCGTCGATGACTTTCTTCACGTCGTCGGGCTGCGACTTCGCGCGCTCGATGAAGGATGATTTTCTGTTATCGATCGTCGTTTTTTCCGTCCCGGCGCTGATAACCGATGCGCGGTTTTTGACGAGCACAAGCCCGGACTGCACGTTCGGGACCGGTACTTCTTCGATCGACATTTCGCCTGTTTTTTTGTTCTGTGCGACCTGTTTCACAGTGCTAAGGTTCTTCGTTGTACAAGGGCATCGCCGCGATGCGCGTGTTTTGCTGCATCCGGCGGCTGCGGATACTTACAATCTTTCAAATTGCACAATTCCACAAGGAAGAAAAAGACGAACGGAGAAGAAAAACGTTCCCGGCTGGGCGCGGGAAGCGCTGTTACCGGCCTACAGTGCGGCGGTGAATGGTATCCATGAATGACTTCCGGTACGAACGCCCGATGGGAATGGACTCCTTGCCGATGTGCAGCGAGGAGTTTTCGATGCTATCCACCTTGCCGATGGAGACGA
>PABJ01000118.1 GCA_002699105.1 Ectothiorhodospiraceae bacterium
AAGCTGGGTATCCTTGATTTGAACAGTTGCTGCAATCAGCGTTTCGCCGTTGTCTGCATCGACGATGTAGCCGCTGAGCGTGGCTGTTTCTGCAAGCGAGGTGGTAGGTCCTGCGAAGGCCGCTGATCCGGCAACGAGCAGCAGGACAAGCACTGCGCCAAGTTTTACTGATACCATGTGCGTTCTTATGTGAAAGAGAGTGATGGACAAAAGTATGTACTTTTCGTGACTCTGGATAGACGTAATCCGCAAAAAAACAGTGAACTCTGCTGAAGCTCCATAAAGCCTTGTGCAAGAATTCACGAATAGATAAACGCATGAACAGAGTCTTTGTTTCGTTCGATGAGTTTTTTCCGGGGCTCCACGTAACCGAATCAGCCGCCATGGGTCAACAATACGCATGTATGTATGACTTTTGGGAAGAGCGATGGGCAGGACCGATATCAGTGTTATCAGTCGAAGGAAAGCTGCATGGAAGGGACGACTTGCACGAGTTGCGGTTGCTATGCTTCTCCTCGCACCATACGCATCCAGCCAGCAAGCTCCCGAGCAAATAGACTTGTATCTGTACCCGGAAGATGATGGGCTGAACTTCAGGAAGCTATCCGCGCTAGCGGCGACATCGGTAGTGTTCACTTCTACGTTGGTACACGGCTATATCAATTGGTGGGAAGGCAACTACCAGCCATTCGGCTTCTACGATCCGGTTGAACGCGGCGGATGGTTCGAAGAACCCGCTATTCTGGGGATGGATAAGATCGGACATCTGTACGGGAGTTACCTCGCATATACAGTCCAGAAGGCAATCCTCGAATGGGGCGGGTATTCGCCCGGAACGGCGCGAACACTTTCTGCCTCGTTTGCTTTTGGTATCGGTATGCTTATCGAGCTAGGCGACGGTTTTTCAGACTACTCCTTCGACTGGCGGGACCTGCTGATGGACGCAGCAGGAATATTCTTTGGAGTTGCCCGCGAGGAGTATCCTTCCCTCGCGCATTTCAATTTGAAGTGGAGCTATGTCCCGGATTCATGGTCCATGCGGGTCACGAAACACTACCCCTCCAACATTTTTTGGCTTACTGCCGATGTTGGAGCGATGGTACGTCATGACGATGGTGGTCCTTCCCTCATTCAACCGGCGATTGGCTTCAGTCTGACTGATGATGCGATGCACCGCGAGTTTGTCTTCGGAATCGATTTCAATCTCAACTCCCTGCTGAAATCCGGCAACAGAGAGCTTGAAGTAATCCGGAAGACGATCGACGTATTGCATATCCCTGCCCCTGGAATAAAAATCTCCGGCGCGTACGCGCCGGAGTATCGTGCTTTCGTAGTCGATTGATTTCCTATGAAGCGTCGTTTGCGACTTCCAGTTCAACAAGCTGCGATGTGACGCCGGGCACAACCGCCACCTTACGTGCGAGCTCCTGTTTGTCCTCGTCCTTGCCGTGCAGCTCAAGAATGAGGAGTCCTTCCTCGCTGCAATTATCCAGAACGCCATCGTGGATACCGAGGCGTGTTTTGATGATGCATCCCCAGCCCGTGAGGATTTTTTGGACGGTGACTGCTGAGTCCTGCCTGTTGCCGATGAGAATGAGTAGAATGGACTTTTTCATGATGTAGCTCCAACTTGTAGGTGCGTTGAATATGGTCGACCAGCAAATTAGCACCAATCCATCCTTATTCCTATTTTTATCGCGTAGAGCCCCTTGATCCGAACTTAGATGTGCGCGGAATTCACACCGAATAGAAACCCTTCGTCAATTCCTTGTTAAATAAATGTTAAATCACCACGGGCCGATGACCAGCATCATCTTATAGAGGTATATTGCGTTGTGCTATCTTAGCCGGTAGCAGACTGCGAATTAAGAGCATGGAGCTATCCCCTTGGATCTACTGTTTTTCATTGTCATTCTCCTTATTGCATTAGCCGCTGTCGATCTTATGGTCGGCGTTGCGAACGATGCCGTAAACTTCCTCAACTCAGCACTTGGTTCGAAAGTTGCGCCCAGAAAGTGGATTTTCATCATCGCCAGTCTTGGGATCGTTGTTGGCGTAACCTTCAGCAGCGGCCTCATGGAAGTCGCTCGGAAGGGTATCTTCGACCCGAGCTTTTTCCTGCTTCCCGAGATCATGTTCATCTTCCTGGCGGTCATGATCACCGATGTGCTGCTTCTTGACTTCTTCAACACATTCGGTCTGCCGACATCAACCACTGTTTCAATCGTCTTCGAACTTCTCGGCGCTGCTCTCGCGATTGCAGCACTGAAGATGGTTTCCGCCGGAGAGCCATTTTTTGACGCCTTCATCGCCATCAATGCGCCGGGTGTCCTGAAAATCATCTCGGGTATTATTCTCTCCATCGTCATTGCCTTCACCGTTGGGGCGATCATCCAGTATCTCACCCGGATGCTGTTCACCTTCGACTACAAAGTGAACATGAGGAAGTATGGAGCACTCTGGGGTGGAGTTGCGCTGACAGCGATTACCTTTTTCATCATCCTAAAAGGTGCGAAAGGTGCTTCCTTCATTTCAGATGAGGCATCGGCATGGATACTCAACAATGTCTGGCTGATAGCCCTCATAAGCATGGGGTTCTGGGCAGTTGTGCTGCAGATCCTCATGATGACGGTGAAGATCAACGTCTTTAAACCCATCGTTCTGGTGGGTACCTTCGCCCTCGCGATGGCTTTTGCAGCGAACGATCTCGTCAACTTTATCGGTGCCCCGCTTGCAGGCTTGAAGGCGTATGTCATCGGTGCCGCCAGCGACGACCCAATGAATCTGACCATGGGTGCGCTCGCCGAGAAGGTAAAGGCGAACACATGGTATCTCCTTATCGCGGGTGTCATCATGGTGGTCACATTATGGTTGAATAAGAAAGCCCGCTCGGTGACGAAAACTGAAATCAATCTCGGACGTCAATCTGCCGGGGTGGAGCGTTTTGAATCGATCGCCCCCGCACGCGGTATCGTACGAGCCGTGCTCATCGTCTTCGATTTCATCAGCAGGATTACCCCAAAAGAAATCCGCGACGCCGTATCTCGCCGCTTCGACAACAGTAGAGCGATTCTCCCTGTGAACGACGAAGACGGCGAAACACCGGCATTCGATCTCGTTCGTGCCGCAGTAAATCTCATGGTTGCGGCTGTGCTGATCAGTATCGGCACAACAATGAAATTGCCGCTCAGTACAACCTATGTTACGTTCACTGTCGCGATGGCAACCGCACTCCCCGACCGCGCTTGGGGCCGCGATAGCGCAGTCTATCGTGTATCCGGTGTGCTCACAGTGTTCGGCGGCTGGTTCTTTACCGCGCTTCTGGCTTCATTTACAGCGGCAATCGTCGCACTGATAATCTTCTATGGTCAGCTCCCTGCAATCATCGGCCTGCTTATTCTGGCAGCATTCACGCTTTACCGTTCGACGATCTACCATACCAAGCGTGAAAAGGAATTGGAAGATCAGCCTGCCGCCATCATCTTCGATACCGACCAGCACGAACAGGCAAAACAGTTCCTTCGCGAGAGCATGGCACGGTACATTAAGCGCTCCCAGGAGGTGTTTGAATCGAACACCAAAGGACTGGCAACCGAAAACCTCGGACTGCTGCGGAAGGCGCGCAAGGATGCTAAATCCCTTCACCGCGGTGCTAGGACGATGACGCAGACAATCGTCCACACATCCAGCGTCAAGTCTGCAGAGCAGATAGAGGAGGACCGCGCCCTGGCGCTGGCGATCCGCGCTTTACAGAACCTCGCACGGTCTGTACAGAACCTTGCATCGCAGGTATTCGAACATGTCGACAACCTCTACGATGAGTTCGACGATGAGGCAATAGAGGAAATGAAGGAATTGGACCAAAAGCTCCGTGAGGTCCTGTCTATGGCGAACGACCTCCTTATCGGCAAAACGGACGAAACAATTCCCGAGATGGAAGAAAAGGCTGCGAAGCTCAAGAAGTTATGCCGGAAGCTGGATAAGCGGCACCTCAAACGCCTGCGGAAACAAACAGCGCATAGCCGGGCTGATTTGCTGTTCTTCGAGATTATTTCCGATACGGCTACAATTTTGGACAACACGCTCCTTATGCTTCACGTCCTCGAACAATATCGCAAGCAGGCCCCCTATCTCGAAGATGAGGACGAGGATGAAGAGGTTGAAGCCGAACAGAAAGAAAGTAAAAAGTAACGATTATGGGTGGGGCGGAAGACCGTATTTCGCCCACTCTTCTTTCGATGGACCGTACGTACCAGGGACGGTAAGTCCGGCAAACCGCATCATGGTCGACATCTGGCCGCGGTGATGCACCTGATGCTTAATCAGGCTGTGAAGTGTCCGGCGATTCTGCCATTTCTCTCCGTACATATCGACTTCGATATCCAGAGACTCGTCCGTCCATTGCGCTCCTAATGCTTCAGCCAGCTTTTGTGCAGCCTCACCATACATTCGTGCAATTTCCTTTGCCGATGAGGGTATCGGCGTATCCTCCGAAATGGATTGATATTCCAGCCCTGTCCTCGACATCATTTCCCCTAGTGTCTGAACGATGTGCCACGCGATAAAACCCAGCGTCCTCCCATCTTCGTGTACTTTTGTATCCAGGCTTTCGTCCGTGAGATGTTCCATCATGCTCTCGGTCATCATCGCTTCGCCGCGCCATTCGTCAAGAAACTGCTGCAATGTGGTGTACATGGCTTCCTCTATAAGTTAATGCTCCAGGCAGGAAATTAACTTAGCCAACTCCCATGAAAGAAGAAACCCGGCATGATGCCGGGTTCCAGTATACTTCGAGAAAATCCTGTTTAGTCGATGCGCTTGATTGTGCAGCCGATCGACTTCGTGAGATTCGGATCGGGGTTGTTCCCGCCGGCCAGTGCGCGAATTGCGTTCGCAAGGAAAGGCTCTTCTACTTCCTCTGCGTTCTTGTAATTATCGTCGATGGCGCCAATGTACGCGACTTTCATTGCCTCATCTGGGTTTGTACGGTGCAGCAAAAAGACATGCGGGGTGCGGTCTGCGCCGTAGGCGTCGGCAATTTCGTGCTTGGTATCCACAGCATAGGCAAACTGGTAGTCGTTTTCCTTCGCGTGTTCGACCATCGCATCAAAGCTATCCTCTCCATCGCGCTTTGCCTCATTCGGATTCAATGCGATGAAACCAAAGCCATGTTCGGCACCGAGTTCCGCGATTTCGTTGTAGCGATCCTCCCAAGCAATGACGTATGGACAGGTGTTGCAGGAAAACACGACAATAACGCCGTTTTCCATTGCAGCATCGGCAATCGATGTCATATCGCCGGATGTGGTTTTCATCTTGGTGGTTGTCATCGGGGCGGCATCGCCGACGTTCACACCATCAATCTTGGGCGCTAAACCCAGCGCAGTAGCAAACACAAGTACTGCCATTATGGGAATCATGACGAGCTTTCTCATAGGGTATCTATACCTTCAAATATCTGTGATAAATTCAAATGTGGATCTGTGATATCAGACAGTATAAAAACACCCAACTGCGCAGGTCGGTTCCGATGATGTGGCTGAATTGTTCGTCTCATTCCCCCGCTGGAATGTACTTTTCAGCGCCTGAAGTCAGGATTTCCCTGTAGGACCCATCTTCCTGGCGCTCGTAAAAGAGCGCCTCAATCCCATCCAGGCGTTCGGCAAGCGCTTTGGCCTTCTCGGTTCCCATTACGATGAATGCAGTTGCAAGCCCGTCCGCCTCCATGCATGTCGGCGCGATGACAGTCACGCTTGCAAGCGTATGTGTGACAGGGTAACCCGTGGCAGGATCGATCTCGTGGCTAAATTTCCTGCCATCGATTTCGATATAATTCCGGTAATCTCCCGATGTCGCGATTGCGACGTTGCTCAGTTCGAGAACCTGCTGAAGCTCCGCCCCGGGCAGCGATTCAGGCACAGGTTTCTGGATACCCACCTTCCAGGCAGTCCCATCCACATTGTTGCCAGCAGCCGCAAGCTCACCACCGATATCGACCAGGTATTCGTCGATTCCCCGCCTCTCCAGTAGCTCCGCCACCGCATCGACACCGTATCCCTTGGCTATTGCATTCAGATCGAGCCGCAACGCCGGGATTGTCTTCCTGATGTGTGCATCGTCTACGACAACCAGATGCCTGTAGCCGATCGTTTCCCTCGCGGCGGCAATTTTCGCGCTGTCCGGGTAGCCTGCTTCAGGCTCCTCGGGTCCGAACCCCCATAAACCTACAAGCGGTCCTACCGTGATATCGAACGCACCACCGCTCAGCTCGGAGATGCGCTGTGCCTCGATGATAACGCGCATGAATTCAGGGGATATGACAAAAGCCGAGGTATCGTCCAAGCGATTGAAGCGGGATATCTCACTATCGGGATCGTAGGTGGACATCTGCCGGTTGATCTCTTCCAACAGCGAATCGACCGAGGATTTCAACTCCCCGAATGCCTCGTCCGAAAGCACTTTCCCGCCGCCCTGAATCACTGTGATGCTATAGAACGTCCCCATGGTTTGCCCTTTCCATCGGTATTCCGATCGGTCGGTATCATTGGAACAGGATACGACGGCCAGCAAACTCAACCAGACGAAAATATGTTGTACTTTCAAGTGACGCTCCTCAAGCTCAATATCCGGATTCAATCAATCGGTCTATTTTTCTTAGACCGCTCCTGAAAAATACGAAGCCACAAGCAGATCGTGAATTTCCCTCGTTCCCATAGTGAAGCCCCATCAGCCGGCGAAAGCACGCGACGCCTCGATCCTGCGCTTCCGGGTGTGAGAAAGCGGCTGCATGCACTCCTCCTCTATCATCTCAGAATGGGCGGCAGAGTGCTGGATCTGCAGGGCGGCTACAGAGCGACAGACGAATTCCTCGCGAAAAGCGGGTTCTCCGTCCTCTCAATGGATACCAACCGGAAACGCATTGCGCAAGCGAGGGAAAGGACGCGGAGCGTACAGGCGCCTGTAGGCCATGTGTGTATGAGCATGCGCGAACTCAATGCCTTCCGAGATAACTCATTTAACGCTATCGTCGCAGACCTCGGCACGCTGAATCACGTCCAAAATCTCAGACCGGTATTCAAACAGTTCTCCCGCCTTCTGCGGGATAATGGAACGCTTTTCCTGCCGATGATGAACCGCTTCTCCGTCGCTGAGACGCTGGCCTATATCAGGCGCGGTAGATTGAAAGACGCTTGGCGGCGCTGGGTAACCGCGGGCGAGGGAGTCCCGTTCGTGAGCCAGGAAGCGCTGGTGTGGTTCCACCCGCTGCGAGAACTCAAGCGGCTCGCCAAGGGTAGATTCACCATCCAGCATGTGATGGGAATAAACATCCTCACCCCAACCCCTTCCTTCAGGGAACAATACGATAAGCACCCGCATATCATCTCATTCGCGCACGGCATCGAACGGGCGATTGACAGCTACCCGTTCATCTCCCTACTCGGCGGATACTTCGTCGTTGTGCTGGAAAAATTCGAGTAATTCTGCGGGAATTTATCTGTCGCGGCCGGCGTTATCCGTATCTGCCCGGTAATGCGACATGGGAGGGCATAAATGACAACATTCGGTTAACAGAAGCAATACGATTGATTTACGCGGGATTCACCCAATTTCGCCAATTTGCAAATGTCATGGAACAGCGTTCGGGCATACCCATCGACTGCGTTTCGTTCCAGCGGCGTACGGTGCTGCTTCGGCACCGCCTCCCCTTCTGTGAATCCCGTATCCAAATTGTTTTCTCCCACTTGCAAGGCTCTCTGCGTGGAACTTAACTACAGAGAACTCTTTGTTATAGTAAAGATTGCTGTGCTCCTCACAACGCTCGGCTTGCAGTACTATCTGTACAAAATTCTGCGCAGACCGCTGCAAACCACCTTCACCGGAGCCACCGCTCTCGGCAACCTCGTACTATCGCCGAAGCATATTCTACTCGCAGTAATGATCATATTGAACCTGCCGGGTATTTACATCGCATTCGGCGGGGCATGGCCGGTGCCGAACTGGCTCGCACAGGTTTCTGTTTATCCATACGCAGTGTGGCAGATATCGAGCCTTGTGCTGGTTGCGTTTTATTTCCCGGCGCAATGGTCTTACAGATACGTAAAGGCGCGCCGCAACCCGGCGCAGGATACGCTGATTCAAGAAAACGAAATGAAGAAAAAAGACAACGATTCGATAGATAAAGGACGGCGGACACTGCTCCGGACAAGCATCATGGCTGCACCCGCATACGTGCTAGGTGCATCATCCATTGCTGCGATGCAGCCCGACGATTACGAGATCGTCCGCAAGACGATAACCATACCGGACCTGCCGGAGAAGCTCAAAGGACTGAAGATCGCATTGATCTCGGATATCCACTCCGGCCCGTACATGGATAAGTACGATATGGACGGGTACGTGAATGTCGTCAATTCCCTCAAGCCCGACGTTATTCTCATCCCGGGCGACTTCGTCAACAACGATAATGAGCAGGTCGTCCCGCTTTGCGATGCGTTTCAGCGGCTTCAGGCCGAATACGGCGTCTACGGCTCGCTCGGCAACCATGATTATTTCGATAGCGCCGACTACGTTGCCAATGAAATTCAGAATTGCGGCGTCAATCTTCTCCGAAACGGGCACTCAATCATCGAACCGCGCGGCGAGAAGTTCGCAATCATCGGAATGGAAGATGTCCATCCGAACGATACGTTCGATCAGCACTTCAAGCCTGCGGTGAAGGGATTGAGCCCCGAACTTCCTCACGTCCTGATGTGCCACAAACCGTATTACCTCGAACACGCCGCTGGCTGGGGTGTGAAGTTCATGGTCAGCGGCCACACCCACGGCGGTCAGATCGTACTGGCACGCTTGTTCGATGCTGTCCTCTCCCCGGCGACTCTCGTTTCGAGTTATATCGAGGGACTGTACACTGCCGATGCCACCCAAATGTATATCACACGCGGTATCGGAATGGTGGGCATCCCGGTGCGCATCAACTGCCCGCCTGAAGTAACCCTCTTCACACTCGCCTGAGACATACTTCCGCTCTTTCTTTGTGCATTAGGAATAACCCGCTTTTCTGTTACTATGATCGAATAGAAAGATAAGAAAGGCATCTCGATGCGCTCGGTCGCTTGCATCCTGTTCATGAGTCTCTTCTTGCCGGGCCTAACAGCGGCACAAGAGACAGACCGCTATGAGCCCACGACGTTCGGCGGCAGACTCCTGCTCTTTTCCAAAGGAGAAATGTCCGATGAAACCGGCTTTTCCTTCCGGGGGCAGGGACACGGCCTGACGGAAGGCGAATTCGGCTGGCAGGCAATATTCACTTACGACATTGTAGAGGCCAGCGGGGGGCTTGTGCGTATCCACGACGGACACCTCAGGTGGCATGCGGGTTTGCGGGTTGCACTATCGAACCGCAAGAACCACCAGATCTCAATCGGCTTGTACCATTCTTCGTTCTCATATCTCGGCAGACACGATAGAGAATACACACGAAACGTGACCGAATTTCTGGCGCATACAACCATACGCATAGGACACGGCGCTGTGACCGGAGATCTCGGTTTCGTTGGGACAACATTCGATGAATCAGAGAATCGCCTGCATTTCGGGTTGGGTGCCTACTATCCCGCATTCACAAACAATGTATTACTTATGGCCGACGCTGTGATGTACGATACATCCTCAATAGAACTTGCCTCCCGCTATGCCGCGGGGATCCGATGGCAGGTACCGCAAGAGTTCTTCCTGGAACTAGCCTATATACTGCAGGACGCATCGGCCCACACTGAACATGAGAGTCTTCTCGTTGGGATAGGATTGAATATCTAGCATTTCCCCATTCCCCGCGAACTCCGTACCTTTTCGGGATGACACCTTTTTGGGTGTCCGTCCGTCAAAACGGTTTTCATCCATAGTTACACTCTGAGTTCGTATGAAGACTCTTCGCTATACCCTTCTTCTGATTGTTCTGTTCGCATCCGTAGCGCCTGCGCAGGAGGAAGCGCGGCTCCTCCGCTTCCCAACGATCCACGGCAGTTCCATTGTGTTCACGTACGCCGGAGACCTGTATACGGTGCCCGCGGTTGGCGGTATTGCCCGGCGGCTGACGAGCGATATCGGCTACGAGATGTTCGCGCATTTTTCGCCCGATGGACTGCAAATCGCCTTCACCGGCCAGTACGACGGGAACACCGAGGTGTACGTCATGCCCGCACTGGGCGGCGTGCCGAAGCGCATCACTATCACGCCCACGCTCTCCCGCGACGACGTCGCAGACCGCATGGGGCCGAACAACATCGTCCTTGGCTGGCGCGATAACGAAACAGTCGTCTTCCGCTCCCGGATGAAGGAGTGGAACAGCTTCAAGGGACACCTCTATCTCGCACCCATAAGCGGGGCGGTGCACGAACAAATTCCACTGCCACGCGGCGGTTGGTGTTCCTATTCCCCCGACGGCAAAAAGCTCGCATATAACAGGGTTTTCCGCGAATTCCGCACCTGGAAGCGCTACCGCGGCGGCCAGGCCGACGATATCTGGATCTACGATTTCGATGCAAAAACCACTGAACGCATCACCGACGATCCGGCGCAGGACATCTTCCCCATGTGGACCGGCAACACCATCTATTTTATCTCCGACCGGGGTCCGCAGAAGCGGTTTAATCTGTACTCTTACGATCTCGGCACGAAGCAGCTCACGCGGCACACGAATTTCGACGAATTCGATATCAAGTTTCCGACGCTCGGGGATAATGCCATCGTGTTCGAAAACGGCGGGTACATCTACCGCTTCGATCTCGGCAGCAAGCAGGCCGAGAAAGTCCCCATACAGATCCTCGAGGACTTCGATTCAGGCCGCGGCGGACTTACCAGCGTCAAGGACAACGTCACGAATTACGAAATCTCGCCCGACGGGAAACGGGCGCTCTTCGGGGCGCGTGGGGATGTGTTTACCGTTCCCGCCGAGCACGGCAATACGCGCAACATCACCAATACACCCGGCATCCACGAGCGAAACTCCAAGTGGTCGCCCGACGGGAAGTGGATTTCCTACATCTCCGACGAGCAAGGCGATGACGATCTGTACGTCTCAACCGAGGACGGCAGCGAAGTGCGCCAGCTCACCAAGCACGCGCCTGCCTACCGCTATCAGCCGTACTGGTCCCCCGACAGCAAGAAGCTCTTGTGGTCCGACCGCGAGCAAAAGCTCTACTACATTGATGTCGAAAGCAAGCAGATCACCCTTGTGGACAGCTCGATCTGGGAGATCACGCAGTACACCTGGTCGCCGGATAGCAAGTGGATCGCATACGGCAAGCAGAATCCTGAAACGATGTCCACAGTCAACCTGTATTCACTGGAAAACGGTGAAATTATCGACGTCACCGAGGGGTGGTTCAATTCCGGCGCCCCGGCATTCTCGGACGATGGAAAATATCTGTTCTTCGTTTCTGCAAGAACGTTCAATCCCTCGCTAAGCTGGACCGAACTCAATCATATCTACCGCGATATGACCAAGATCTATTACGTCACGCTGGCGAAGGATACCAAGTCCCTTTTCGAACCCCGTAGCGATGAGGTGATGATCGATGACTCGAGCTCCGAAGATGAAGAAGGTGATAAGGACGAAAAGAAAAAGAAAGATGATGGTGTAGCGGTAACTGTCGATGCCGACGGAATCGCGTCGCGTATCGGGGTGCTGCCGGTGAAGCCCGGTGCGTACCGCAGCCTGACCTCTGTCGGTAACACATTGTACTATGTACGCTCAGCTACGGGTGACGGCGTGCAGCTTTGCATGTACGATTTCGATGAGCGTGAAGAAAAAGAACTCGGCAAATTCGGCGGGTACGAGATTTCCGCCGATAAGAAGAAGATGATCATCGGCGCTCCGGGCGGGAAATATTCCATCGTCAGCCTGCCGAAATCCGAGATCAAGGGCGAAAAGCCGCTCGACCTATCCGGCATGAAGGTCCGGCTGGACCGCCATGCGGAATGGGAACAGATCTTCAACGAATGCTGGCGGCAGATGCGCGACTTCTTCTACGATCCCGGCATGCACGGCTTCGACTGGGAGGCGATGCGCCGCAGATACGAACCCCTCGTCAAACATGTGAATCACCGCAAGGATCTCACCTATATCATCGGCGAGATGATAGGCGAACTGAACGTAGGTCATGCATACGTCGGCGGCGGGGATGAGCCGAAGGTAGAGCGTGTGAAGCTCGGCCTCCTCGGCGCGGAAATCACCCGCGATGCCTCAGGATATTACCGGGTTGAACGCATTCTCGACGGGCAAAATTGGTACAAGGAAATCCGCTCTCCGCTCACGGAGATCGGCGTCGATGCGAAAGAAGGAGACTACATCATCGCAGTGAACGGCGAGCCCACCAACGAGATGCCGAACATCTTTGCTGCGCTTATCGATAAAGCGGACGAGCAGGTTGAACTCACGCTCAGCGCTTCGCCTTCGAACAGTGATACGCGCACGACAACCGTCCTCCCGATCGACGATGAACACGGTCTGTATTATTTCAACTGGGTGCAGGAGAATATCCGCAAGGTGAACGAGGCCACCAATGGCCGGGCGGGCTACATCCACATTCCGGATATGAGCCTGGACGGGATGAACGAGTTCATGAAGTACTTCTATCCGCAGATGCGCAAGGATGCGCTCATCATCGATGTGCGCGGCAACGGCGGCGGATTTGCATCGCCGATGATTATCGAGCGCCTGCGCCGCGTCAACGCGATGGTCGGCTTTGCACGAAACAGCATCGGGCGGCCGGACCCGACGGCCACGCATATCGGTCCGAAGGTCTGCCTGCTGGATGAGTTCTCCGCTTCCGACGGCGACATCTTCCCGCACCGCTTCCGCTTTCATGGACTCGGCAAGCTTATCGGCAAGCGTTCCTGGGGCGGCATCGTGGGTATCCGCGGTTCGCTGCCGCTGCTGGACGGAGGCTTCCTGAACAGGCCGGAATTCGCGCACTACGATGCAAAGGGCACCGACTGGTTCATCGAAGGCCACGGCGTCGATCCTGATATCGTGGTGGATAACGATCCGGCGAAGGAATGGCAGGGCATCGACGAGCAGCTTACCCGCGCTATCGAGGAGATAAAGAAGGAACTCGAAACAGCCGAAACCGACGTTCCCCCGCCGCCGCCCTTCCCGAACAAGGCACCGTAGAAGATACAACCTCGTAGATACACGAACGGCGGATCGCAAGATCCGCCGTTTTCAATTTATCTCTGTACGTGAAATCAGGGCAAACCCCCTACGGTTATCTCAGGGATTTGCCTGCGGCACCGCTTCCCCCTACGGCGTATTCCGGTAGATCATCCTGGGGAAGGGGATGGTCTCACGGATGTGCTTGAGACCGCAGATCCAGGCAACCGTACGCTCAATGCCGAGGCCGAAGCCGGAATGCGGCACGCTGCCGTAGCGGCGCAAATCGAGGAACCACTCGAACACCTCCTGCGGGAGGCCGTGCTCCTTGATGCGCTCGAGCAGGTAGTCGATGTTATCCTCGCGCTGGCTCCCGCCGATGACCTCGCCGTAACCCTCGGGCGCAAGCATATCCATGGCAAGCGCGCGCTCCTCGTTCTCCGGATCGCGCTTCATATAGAATGCCTTAACCGCTGTCGGGTACCGATGAACGATGATAGGCTTTTCGAAATGCCAGGTAAGCGCCGTCTCGTCGCTGCCGCCGAAATCGTTACCCCGCTCGAAGTTTAGGGCGCTCTCCCGCCACTGCGGCAGATTGCCGAGTTCCTCTTCGATCTCCGCCACGCGGCTGTTAATCTCAATCTCGCGGGCGTCCATACGGCGCTTCACATGTTCCTTGCTCTGGTTGTATTTCGCCTTGTTTTCTTCTAACTCGGCCAGCAAGGCATCCTTCTCCTCGGAGATCGACTTCTCGCGCTCTTCGAAAAGCTGCTTCGTCTTATCGCTATGGAGAAGGTCAACAGCCTCGTCGTATGATACGCGCGGGAAGGGCGCCTTCACGTTTTGCAGCACGGTGGTATCGCGCTCCAAATATTCCAGTTCGATCTTGCGCTCTTCAAGGACGGTCTGCACGATGTATTCCATCATGTCCTCGGCGAGCTTCATATCGTCGTTGAGGTCGAACCACGCCATCTCCGGCTCTACCATCCAGAACTCGGTCAAGTGGCGGCGGGTTTTGCTTTTCTCCGCGCGGAAGGTCGGCCCGAACACGTAGATCTTTCCGAATGCCATCGCGCCTGCCTCGCCGTACAGCTGGCCGGACTGCGTGAGATAGGCTTTCCCGAGATCGAAATACTCGGTCTCGAAAAGTGTTGAAGTTCCTTCCACAGCATTCGGTGTCAGGATAGGCGAATCGAAGAGCGTAAAGCCGTTGTTATCGAAGAAATTTCGGATCGCTTTGATGATGCTGTGCCGAATGCGCAGAATCGCCCACTGGCGTTTGGAACGCACCCACAGATGGCGGCGGTCGGCGAGGAATTCCACCCCGTGCTCCTTCGGTGTGATGGGGTATTCATGCGCGAGGGAGACGAGTTCAATCTCCTTGACATCCATTTCGTACCCGCCGGGCGCGCGGTCTTCCTTGCGCACTGTGCCGGTAACGGTGAAGGAGCTTTCCTGGGTCAGCGATTTGGCGGTCTCGAACGCCTCCTCTCCCACATCGGCGAGGGAAGCAACGCACTGGCAGAGACCGGTGCCGTCGCGAAGGATGAGGAACATCAGCTTGCCGCTGGAACGGCTGTTATAGAGCCAGCCTTTGAGAGTGACGGATTCACCTACGTGCTGCGATAATTGTTCAATGTAAACGTCGACCATGAGTGCGATGGAATTTCAATGGAACATGAAAGTACAAAGATAGAAAAATCCCGCTTCTTGCGGGATCATGCGACGGCCTCGGATTCAAGCAGAACCGAGTAGTGGAACCGCACATCCTTTCCGAACACTTCTTCGAATAGGCCCTTCCGCCGTTCCGCGCCCCAGATTTCAAGCGTCGGTTCCCCGCTGTCCGCTGTTCGTAAAATCATATCTACCGCATCGCGCCCAATCTCGCATTCAATGCTCTTCACCGTGTGCGAGTGCTTCCGATCCAACCCGTCTGCGATACGTAGTATTGCAGAAAGCTTGCGTACAATCTCCTGATCCTTTTTCGTCAGCGAGTTGTAGGCGTCGTGCTTCTGCTTGGGATGGCTTTTACGGTGGTAGCGGGCCACGTTCGCAATAATTTCGATTTCACGGTCGGTAAACCCGAGGAGTTCGGAATTACGAATAATGTAGTATGAATGCTTATGGTGCTGGGAGTGCGATATATGGTAGCCGATATCGTGCAGCACCGATGCAGCCTGAAGATATTCCAATTCCGCGCGTTCCAAGCCGTGTAGAACCCTGGTTTGCTCGAAGAGCTGCATAGCGAGCTTGGTCACGCTTTCGGCGTGTTCGGATTCGAAGCGGCAGTTCTCCGCCAGATGATACACGCTCGTCTTTCTGACGTCCGATAGATGCTGCTCCTGCTTAACGCTGCTGCCGGCAAGCTTGCGGTACGTATCGAGGATGATGCCTTCCCGGAGCGCGTACTTGGAGGTTGCGATACTATCAATGCCGAGTCTATCCATGGTCTCCATGAGAATAATGGCGCCGGCAACGATAATATCCGCCCTTGCAGGATCGAGTCCCGGGATTTTCTTGCGCCCGTCCACAGTGGGTTCGTTGAGAATAGCTTTGAAAACCGGTCGCAATTCCTCACGCGTGACGACGACGCTTCCTTCGTCTACAGCTGAATCCCTCCCCTTCATCGTGCATGCAACAGCTGCGAGATTCAAAATTGTGCCCGAGGAACCGACGGCAATATCGTACCGCTCACCTTCCATCTTCCGCTCAATCGGATTCAACGCACCGATGACCCATTGACGGCATGCTTCTATCTCGCTTTGCTTTGTCTCGTCGGATTGGAAGAAACGCCTGGTCAATCGCACGGCACCCAGCTTCAGACTGTTCGCATAGTGGATGTGCTCTTCCTCGCCTAAAAGGAACTCCGTGCTTCCGCCGCCGATATCAATGACAAGCGCGCGCTTATCATAAATTTGCAACGCCTGGAGCGCGCCGAGGTAAATGAGACGCGCTTCTTCATACCCGCTCACGACTTCAATCTCGATTCCGGTGTTCTGCCGGACAAGCTCCAAAAAGGCTTCTTTATTCAGGGCTTCGCGTGTGGCACTCGTAGCAACGGCACGGATAGGCGCTTCGAAGCTATCCGCGATGAGCTTGAACCGCTTCAACGTTTCGAGTGCGCGTATCATCGCCTCCGGGCTAATATGCTTCATGTCCGTCATGCCCTCGCCCAGCCGCACGACTTCTTTCTCCTTCCCGAGGATCGTGAATTTGCCGTTTTCCTTAGCATCAACGACGATGAGATGAAAACTGTTGGTCCCTACGTCTATAGCTGCGAGGCGGTATAGTTTCTCGTCCATGGTGTATTCGGTATTCGGCGAACTCAATCTAGAATAATATACAGTGGTTCAGTTGGAATTCGAACCGGCAGTACCGGCGGGGTGCGAAATGTCTTCCGTTCTGTTCACGTTCCGGAGTTCACGCTCGGCGAGCTCCATAACGTTCTCCCAAACTCGATCAACCGTGATAGTCTGCACATCGTCGTTCCGGCCCAGGATAAATCGGTGTTTACTGCCGGGCGGTGCCCACTCGAGCGGCGGCGTCGGGCCGAAGAGCGATAAGGTGGTCGTACCCACAGCAGCAGCAACATGCATGATCCCTGTATCGTTGGTAACGAAGAGATCGCATGCAGCAATGATGCTGGCAACCTCGCGTATGGGAAGATTCAATGCGATGAGCGCGTCGTTATCCAGGTGCGCCTTCATCTGAGCGAGCGGCTCCGTGTCATTCGGACCTGCCGAAATCACGAGGTGAGCGCCGTAGATTTCGGCACATCGGTTCGCAATTTCGGCAAAATTCAGGGCATCCCAACGATTCGGAATCTTCGCAGCTCCGGGATGGAATCCGATGACAATCGGTGCGTTCCCTTTCCGATCGTTCACCAGATCTCTTCCATGCCGTAACTCCTCATCTGCAAGGCCGATCGCAGGCTGCAACCGCACCTTTTCCAGCACCAGTATTGATGCAATATCGAGGTTGCGCTGCGCCTGGTGCGTCCAAGGTTCATCGCGCCAGTCCAGATGCTCGCGGTGGTTGTAGAGAAAGCCGGTCACGTTCTTCTTTCCGTTCAATGAACCCGGCCCGATCCTCCGCTTGCACCGTGTTAGAAAGGCAAGCACATCGCTAGTCACCGACATGGACACCGTCGAAGGTACAAGCACCAAGTCGAATCCCCGGTCGCGCAGATCGCGTCCGAATGACAGGACAGCTACGGGGGAATCAAAGAACTTAAACTTATCGTACACGATGACCTCATCGAGAAACGGCGAGCCCCGAAGGATCTCAGCATTCAATGGTCGAGCGAGGAGGGATATCTTTGCTTTGGGGTAAGTTTTCCTGAGCGCGTGGAGCAAGGGCACGACGCACAGCATGTCTCCAAGCTGATTATGCTGGCGTATGACGAGGATATTTTGAACCGAATCCCGCTCTACGAAGCGCAGTTTCCTGGGATAGACAAAAAGCCGGAAGAACCCAAAGAGCAGCCATTTCGCTGCTCGCTCTATCCTGTGTCCAGTACGTACCTTTTTCCTCGGGGAGGGATTCACGGCGGGGGTTTAGTCCAACTCTTTGAATTCAGCGTCGATAGCGTTCTTATCGCGTTTTTCTTCTTCACGACGGCTGTTTTGCGCTGCACGGTTCCTGAATATCGATCCGCCTGCACCGAAAAGCCGCTGCACGAATCGGTAGACGATAAACGCAAGTACACCCATTATTACCAGTCGAATCAAGCCTGTCATATCGTATCAAATCTTTTGTTCGGGCGTGTAATACTCCATCGCGACGCGGTTTGGTTTCAATATTTGCTGTATCAGCTCGTCGAGATGCTCTTCATTCTTAACAAAATCTATTTCCGTCGTGTTCACTATGAGCAGCGGCGCACCCTTGTACCGGAAGAAGTAATAGTTGTACGCGTCATTCACGTCCTTGATGTACTTTCGGGTGATCGGCTCTTCGAAATCGCGGCCTCGTTGTTTGATGTTCTGCCAGAGCCGGTCGGAACTCGCCTGGAGATATACGACAAGATCGGGAGCCGGAAGGGATTTCTCGATGTTGCCTACCATCATATTGTACAGCTGGAGCTCGTCGTCCTGCAGATTGAGGTTCGCGAATATCTTATCCTTTTCGAATATGTAATCCGCGATGATGTATTCGTCGAACAGATCGTGCTGGGTTAGCTGCTGGAGCTGTTTGAAGCGCGTAAGGAGGAAAAACATCTGCGTCTGGAAGGCGAACCGTTCGGGATCTTCGTAAAATCTGGAGAGAAATACATTTTCCTCGAAACGCTCGAGTACGAGCTTTCCCCCGAGCTTTTCATGAAGCAATTTTGCCAGACTCGTTTTACCGGAGCCGATGGCGCCCTCAATGGCGATGTAACGTATTTCGTGGTCGTAACGCATTCACTTTCACGAAAGCTTGAAACATTCCCTAATGTACGGAATTCGCATTTCTGCGCCTATTAGATGAAGGCAGGAGACTCAAATATTCAGCCGATGCTCTGTGAGTTTCACTCGTCCCATATCCGGGCAAATAGCAAGGAGGTCGTTCATGGTCTGGGCGAATTCGGGATGTTTCAGGTCCGGGGCAATCTCAACGAGCGGAACCAGAATGAACCGCCGCACGCGCATATTCTCCTGCGGGACGGTCAACTCATCGGTGGAGATGATCTCATCGCCGTAGAAAAGAATGTCAAGGTCTATTTCGCGCGGGCCCCACTTCTTCCGCTCCTTTCGGCCAATCTGCTTTTCGATGGATTTGAGTTGGTGCAACAACTCCAAAGCCTCCAAGCTCGATTGCAGCTTCAATACGCAGTTAAGGTACTCATCCTGATCTGGTTCCCCCCAGGGCTCTGTTTCGTAAACGGATGAGGCCTTCAGCAGTTCTACCCCCTCCTGCTCACTCATTAGTTCGGTGGCTTGCTGAAGATAGTTCAGCCGGTCACCGACATTCGACCCCATTCCGATAAAGACATCAATCTGTTTATCTTGACTCATAGACCTCCACCTCGACGTGATCGACCACGCCCCGGATGGGAGCGCCGGGTTTGCGTATCGCAACGCGCACGGCAGTCGCCATCTCTACGGTTTCAAGAATGCCGTCGGCGATGCGCTTGGCGATAGTTTCGATCAGGTGAAACTTCTGGCCGGTCACCATATCCTGGATGATATTATAGAGGTACTCGTAGTTCACCGTTTCGCCGAGGTTATCGTGAACAGCAGCCGCAGTGAAGTCAGTTTCCACCTCTACGTCTACGTGAAATTTCCCGCCAAGATCGCGTTCTTCTTTCTGATTGCCGTGGTATGCGTAGAAGACCGCATTATGGAGCCTGATATAATGTCGCTTTGTGCTCATTGTTTGGTATCTGAGTTATGAATCGCTCACGGGAATTGCCTTCAGCGCCGAGCGCAGCCGCCTGAGACACGTTTCTTTGCCAAGTACCCGCATGGTTTCGAACATCCCGGGGGATGCCGTACCGCCGGTAATGGCAAGTCGCAAAGGTTGGATGACCTTCCCCGCTCCTACATCCAGGCGTTCGGCGTGCGCGCGGATCGCGGATTCCAGAGCTTCGTCGGTGAATTCGATCGACTCCAGCGTAGCAATAAGCTCAGGTAGGGCGTCCACAATGGGCGACTTCCAATGCTTACGAACCCCTTTCTCATCGTACTCAGCCGGGTCGTGGACGAAATAGGCCGCAGCATCGCAGAACTCGGAAAGCGTCGTTATCCGTTCGCTCATCAGTCCAATAACATCCTTCACATATGTGTTATCCAGCTGTTTCCACTCCTTCGTCAGGAAAGGATCGAGAGCCTGCGATAGCTGCTTGGCATCCATCATACGAAGGTACTGGCCATTCAGCCAGAGTAATTTCTGCTCATCGAACACAGCACTACTGATCTGCAAACGGTCGGGAGTGAATGCCTCGATCATTTCAGTCCGGGAGAGGATTTCTCGGTCGTCGCCCGGAGAAAAGCCTAACAGCGACAGATAGTTAAAAACTGCTTCGGGAAGAAAGCCCCGCTCATGGTATTCGCCCACCGCAGTGGCCCCATGACGTTTGGATAATCGCTTCTTATCCGTACCGAGTATGAGCGGCACATGGCCGAATGCCGGCACATCATAACCGAGCGCTTGGTAGAGCAGGACCTGCTTCGGTGTATTGGAAAGATGATCATCGCCCCGGATGATATGCGTCATACCCATGTCATGATCGTCCACGACAACCGATAACATATACACGGGACTACCGTCCGACCGAAGGACAATAAAGTCGTCTATCTCCTTGTGTTCGAAGGTAATTGTACCGTGCACAAGATCTTCAACGGTTGTCTCACCTTCCGGAACCTTGAAACGGAGCGTCTTCGCGTAGCCTTCGCGCTCCCTGCGCTGGCGTTCTTCTTCAGGCATCCGCAGCCCCGCTCTTCCGTACCAGTAGGGTTCGCCCTTTGCCTCCGCATCAGCGCGCATTTGCTGCAATTCTTCGGGTGTCAGGTAGCAGTAGTAGGCCTTCCCTTCCTCAAGGAGTCGACGGGCTTCCTGCGCATGTCGTTCCGCCTGAGCGGACTGGCTCCAGGGCTCGCCTTCCCAGTCGATGCCGAGCCATGTCAACCCGTCGAGTATGGCCTGCGTCATTTCATCGCTGGAACGCTGTTTATCGGTATCCTCAATACGAAGGAGGAACGTACCATTGTTTTTTTTGGCGTATAACCAATTGAATATCGCGGTACGCGCGCCGCCGACGTGCAAATAGCCTGTCGGACTTGGCGCAAAACGGACCCGGGGATGTGCTTCTTGCATTATCTTTTTGTAGTACTTCTCTTAAAAAGCCGATTGCCGTACACGTTGCGTACAACAAGGTAAAATACGACGAGGGAGACCGCCGCCCAAAGTACACCCCACACAATAGCCGGGATGCCGGTCATGCCTGCCAGGATTTGCGCATCGGAGTGGTGATGTTCGAGTGTGAGGAGGTCTTCTTTAATGGTGAAAAGCGCATAGAGACAGCTTACCGTCCCGATAAGCTGAAGCGTCATCGACCGGTACTGCTGGGGCACCTTGAAGGCAAGAAGGAACATTCCCGCAGTGAAGATCGCAGAGAAAATGATGCCGAAGAGATTCCGGATATAGAGCAGCACCAGAATACCGACGGTTGAGGCGATGACTACGCTAATCCCTTTTGATAGCGTAGCCCTTTGTGATGCGATGAAGATAATGCCGCCCAATGCGATACTGCCAATATACCCGCTGGATGCGACGACAAACGGGATGCCGCCGCGTGTAACACAGATTCCGCCGAGCGTCGAGTAGATTTCGATTCGCACGATCTCACCGCCCGTCGCAATTGCAGCCAGGCCATGACTGAGTTCATGCAGAATAACGACAAAGAGCTTCAGCGGGTAGATGATCGGCGTATCCCACAACAGTATCGCAGCCGCTGTCAGTGCGAGAAGCAGGAGCACCTTCCCCCAGCCTTCTTTGAAGTCTTGTCGCGCTGCGGAGGTGAGCGTGTCTACTTCACTCATTTTTCGGGACTGGATGTGCCCCAACCTTCCTAAATGCCTCACCAACGACCTTGCGCTCTGCTGGATCGTATCGAACGTCCTCGAGAACAAGTCCGATAGCAGGCGCCAGCATCGGTATAGGGATATCCGCTTCGCGCTTGAGTAATTTCATGAATTCATCCCGGCCCAAAGAATCGCGGCCTACCTGAATCAATCCGCCAACGATACAGCGCACCATCCCGTAGAGGAACCTGTTTGCCCGGAGAGTAAACCGGGAGAGGTGTTCCTCCTGCTCCCATTTTGCCTCGAAGACATGGCAAAATGTGTGATCGTCCTGCTCCCGGCGCTTAGAGAACCCGGCAAAATCATGCGTCCCGATAAGTTCAGGGACCAGGTCGGTGAAGGAGTCCGCGTTGATATCGCCGAACAGCAGCCATGCCTGTCGGCGGAGCAGCGGCTCCTTTCGGTGTACGATTGTATATGTGTAAAGCCGCGATGATGCATTGAACCGTGCATGCCAATCGCTATCGACCGGGACGAGTTCGTGAATTGCTACATCCGAAGGGAGGATGGCGTTCAAGCCTTTACGAAGGTCCTCGTCCAGCAATGGAGATGCCAGGTCGAAGTGAGCAGCGACACCTCTTCCATGCACTCCAGCATCCGTTCGCCCCGAACCATGCACGGCGACTTTAGTCTGCGTCAGACTTTGAATAGCTTCTTCCAGCGTTGCCTGCACCGTCCGTGCCGTGGGCTGAGTCTGCCATCCGGAAAAATCTGTACCGTCGTATTCAACGGTAATTTTATACCTGCGGATTTCGCCGTTTTCATTTGCCATGTTTGTGTATCCACTCTGCAAGATCAGAAATCAGTGTGTTACTTACGTTCCCTTCTATTTCATAGTCGGACGGGGAAGGGATTCCCGTACTGGGGATAAAGAGATGGAACAATCCTTCGTAGGATTTGAACTTGGCATCATCATTTGAGGCCAGTGCTTCCTTCCATAATTCATAGTCCTCATCGACGACCTGATAGTCGTTCTCTGCATGCCCGATGAAGATCGGAATAGTCAGTGACCGTGCCGTCTCAAGATGCTGTTGCTCGTCAAGGTTGTAATAGTAGCCGGCATTCGCGCCCAGGAAGGCGGTCGATTTATCTGCGGTGCCTTCGACAATCTTTTCGCCGGTCTGAATCATTGCATCCACCGAAGGCCCGGACGAACCTCCGAGCGAATCGGGCAGCGACTTCAGGTAGCGGATTTGCCGGAGCGCGGTTTCCGCGAACCCATGCGCCGGTGCGGCAAGCATGATGATACCCGCAACCTCTTCATTCTCCTTCGCTGCAACCGGCGCGAGCATGCCTCCAAGGCTGTGGCCCAGAAGAAAGATGGCGTTTTGGTCCACCTCTTCGGATTGATGCACGAATGCAACCGCAGCCGCTACATCGTCAAGAACCTCCTCGCGGGCTGTGATGCCGCCGCTGAGCTTATCCGCGTGTACGTACGTCCGCTTGTCGTAGCGCAGTACGGCGATACCCTGTGTGGCAAGCCCGAAGGCAATATCCCGGAACGGCTTGTTCTTTTTAACCGTCTCGTCGCGGTCGTGCGGGCCTGAGCCATGGATCAGGATGACGACGGGATGCGGGCCTTTCCCTTTCGGAAGAGAGAGCGTCCCCGGAAGCGGCCAATTCTCATCGCCGATTGTGACCTGTACTTCGTCAAACTTTGATTGATCCGCATACGGCGGAGGATTGAAGGAGAGTTTTTTGTGAACAGGGTTCACCCAGAACCCCATCACCTTTCCTTCTTCGTCCATTACAATCCTGAACGAGCATGAGTCGTTCTTGAAATGTGTGTTGTAGATAACTTCGATGAAGCCTTTCTGCTTTTCGGCCGAAACCATCCATTGCGAACTGAACTCCCCATACGCTCCGTAAATCTGCTCAAGAATTTGTACAAGCTTCGTCGAATCCAGCTGTTTAGCCAGCCGTTCATGCGATAGCTGTTCCACAGTGGAATACTGATTATTCAGCACCGCGCTCAGGAAGGAATCTGCTCGTTCTATATGCGCCAGCGTTTGCGCCTGCACGGCAACAGAGAGCACAACCAAAGTGAACATGAGCCAAAGGACTTTGCATTTCATATGTATCGTGAAACCTGTTTCAATATGACCGATGGACAGTTTTAAATGTAGAAAATTATGCGATATGAGGGTATTGCACGACGCTGATCTTGTGCGATAATAATGAGCGATTGATCAACAATTTAGAAATGGACTGATAACGTTGTGTTAACAGCCCGAATTGCGCTTAAAAGTATCTTCATTGTGAGTCTGAAGTACGATTTGTCATCGTGTAAAACACATATCATGGAGTCGCAATGAAAGGCATGTTTACACGCTTGCCCGGCATTCTTATTGCCTTGGGCGTGTTTCTTGTATCCACCAATCTCTATGCCCAAACCGGTACGGTTTTTGGCATCATTACAAACCAGGAAGACGGCAATGAGCTTCCCGGCGCGAACGTTCGCGTGAAAGGCAGCGATATTGGTACTGCAGCGGACCGCAACGGCGAATACCGCTTTGCGCAGCTTCCGTCTGGAAAGCACACGCTCGTTGTTTCTTATCTCGGTTTCGAAACAAAGGAGACTGAAGTGGAAGTCGATCCCGGCGCACGTATGCGCGTCGATATCGAATTGAAGGACAGTTTCTACGAACTGGACGGTATAACCGTACAGGGCTACCGCGAAGGTCAGGCACGCGCCCTAAACCAGCAGAAAACTGCCGATAACATCATGAATGTTGTCGCATCCGACCAAATCGGCCGCTTCCCGGATCCGAACGTCGCAGAAGCACTGCAGCGTATCCCCGGCACGTCGATCCAACGCGATCAGGGCGAAGGCCGTTACGTGCTTATCCGCGGTACCGAAGCCCGGTTGAACTCCATTACAATTAACGGCGAACGCGTCCCGTCACCGGAAGGCGATATTCGCTCGGTAGCGATGGACGTTATCCCTGCCGACGTCATTGCTTCTATCGAAGTGAACAAGGCCCTCACCCCCGACATGGAAGCAGATGCTATCGGCGGATCGGTGAACCTCGTTACGAAGAGCGCCCTCCAGGATCGTCGTACGTTCAAGGTCACCGCAGCAGGCGGCTATAACGATCTCGTATCCGATCTTAACTACCAGGGTGCGTTGACCTACGGCCAGCGCGTTATGGACGGCAAACTAGGCTACATGATCAGCGGGAGCTACTACCGGACAAACCGCGGATCCGAGAACAACGAAATGGAATACGGCCAGGCCGATTTTGGCAGCGGCGACGAGTTCGTCATCGAGGAATTCCAATTCCGTGATTATGAGGTCAGTCGCGAGCGCCTTGGGTTGAGTGCAAACTTGGATTACCAGCTCGGCAAGCAGTCCACGATTTACCTGCGCACAATGTACAATTCATTCAAAGACGAAGAGCATCGCCGCCGCGGCGTGTTTGCAATGGATGCCGACGACTACACGTCGCTTTCCACTGCAGCCGGCGAGGCAGAGCGCGAGTTGAAAGACCGCGACGAAACACAGCAGATTATGAGCTTCTCGCTCGGCGGTGAGCATGCGCTTAGCAGCATGCTGCTCGACTATCAGTTCTCCTATTCCTACGCAGAGGAAGAAGAGCCGAATCGCCGCGACATCAACTTCGTGAACGAGGACCTCGAGCTTGCGATCGACCGCAGCGACACCGACTTCCCGCAGTTCCGCGTCACGAACGATAAGAGCTTCACCGATCCTTCCCAGTTTGAATTTGACGATCTTGTCGTTGAGAACAACCTTACCACCGATAAGGACATGACCGGCGGATTCAATCTGAAGATCCCGTTCGAACTTGCAGGCGGCAACAGCTATCTCAAATTTGGTGGGAAGTACCGCTCGAAAAAGAAAGAACGCGACAACGATGTGAAGGTCTACGACGGATTCTCCGAAAACCTCACACTTGCAGACGTTCTCGAAAACTTCGACACCGGCGATCTTATCGACGGCGAATACGGCCAGGAAGAGTACGGTACCGGTTTGAATTCCGATCCCGATCTCGTGAAAGATCTCTACGAGAATCGTCTCGGCGACTTCGAACTCGACGAGAACGATACGCGCGAAGATTCCGATGCAGGCGACTACAATGCGACGGAAGACGTCATCGGCGCATACGTCATGGCGACGTTGAACTTCGGCAAGTTCATGGTCCTGCCGGGCGTTCGTTTCGAGTCCACCAGTATCGATTACGAAAGTAACGAACTGATCTTCAACGAAGACGGCGACTACGAAGCAACGAATCCTGTGAGCGGTACCAACGACTATTCGAACATCCTGCCGATGCTGCATCTCCGCTACCGCCTCAGCGACCAGACGAACCTCCGCGCTGCATACACGAATTCGATCGCGCGTCCCAACTACTTCGATCTTGCACCGCACAGCTTCGTGAACCGAGAGGACGAAGAGGTCGAACTCGGTAATCCTGATCTCGATCCGACGACGGCGATGAACTTGGACTTCATGGCAGAGCACTACTTCCAGTCCATCGGTATCCTCTCCGCAGGCGTGTTCTACAAGCAGCTTAACGACTACATCTACTACTTCACCTACGAACGCCCAGACGGATTCGAAGTCTTTGAACCGCAGAACGGCGAAGAAGCAACGATCCTTGGATTCGAGGTCAACTGGCAGCAGCAGCTCAGCTTCCTTCCGGGATTCCTTTCCGGATTCGGTATCTACGCGAACTATACATACACGGATTCTGAAGCAACGTATCCCGAGCGCGAAGACAGCGAACCGAAGGGAACGCTTCCCGGTCAGGCAACGAACGTCTACAACTTTGCGCTTTCCTATGAGAAGTATGGATTCTCCGGCCGTATCGCCGCGAACGTCCATGGCAAGTACGTCGACGCTGTCGGCGAAACCGAAGCCGAAGACGTCTTCTACGACGATCACCTTCAGTTGGACGTCTCGCTCAGCCAGCGCATAACGCCGCAATTCACCGTGTTCGCAGAGTTCCTGAACCTCACTAACGCGCCGCTCCGCTATTATATTGGCGAGAGCAGCCGTCCGATCCAGCAGGAATACTACTCCTGGTGGAGCCACTTCGGCGTGAAGTTCACACTGTAATTTTTCCCTCCATTTTCGTTATGATACCGGCAGGTTTCGACCTGCCGGTGTCGTTTACTTAGAACCAAATACACATACATATGAAATACCACCACATCCTTGTTGCCCTGGCAGCCGCAGTCCTTGTATCCTGCGGTTCCAATACCAAAGAAGAGCAGACAACCCAGGGTGAAGAATTCCCGATTGCCAGCGTCACCGAAGCGTATCAGACCGAACGCATTGAAGCAGACAATATCGACTCACCCGCAATCTGGCACGGTCCCAATGGCGAACATTGGTGCCTGGCAACTGCAAAATCGACCGACGTTATGGTGATCTACGATGCAGTAACCGGAGAGACCATTCAGCGCTACGGCGAAACAGGCACCGGCGAAGGCCAGTACATGCGCCCGAATGGCGTCGCCGTAATCGACGATATGATGATCGTTGTGGAACGGGATAACCACCGCGTACAGATCACGAGTCTTCCGGATCTTCAGCCGCTTGCGGTGTTCGGCGCTGATAAACTCGTCAAACCCTACGGAATTGCTGTCTATAAAAACGGAGAGAACACGTACCGACTCTACGTCACGGATAATTATGAAACTCCCGACGAGCAGGTTCCACCTGCCGAGGAGTTGGATAAACGCGTCCATATATTCGAATGCACACTTGAGGGCGGTTCAATGACAGCGAAACATGTGAGTGCGTTTGGTGAGACGTCGGGCGAGGGAGTGCTGCACGTTGTGGAATCGATTGCTCTCGATGCAGAGCAGAATCTCCTTCTCATCGCGGACGAAGACGCGAGTGAAAACACCATCAAAGTGTACGATCTTGAGGGGAAATTTAACGGAAAGGTGCTGGGCAGCGAATACATTTACTCGCAGCCGGAAGGTATCGTCCTGTACGAATGCGATAACGGCGAAGGCTACTGGATCATCACGAACCAAAGTCACGAGCAAAATGTCTTTTCCGTTCTCGACCGGAAAACGTTCCAGAGGCTGGGATCATTCGAAGCGGTAAAAACCGCCAACACGGACGGAATCGCTCTGACGCAAAAGGCTTTCGGGCCGTTCGAGCGCGGCGCGTTCTTCGCAGTTCACGACGATGGCAATGTGTCGTGCATCGACTGGAAGCAAATCGCAGGTGCCCTTAATCTACACGTAGACTGCACGCAATAAGTCTTACCGAACGACAAGTACCTTACGCGAGCGGACATCTTTTCCGCTGCTGAAGCGAACGAAATACGATCCCCGTCGAAGATGCGAACAATCGAGTACAATGTTCGACTGACCGGCGGGGATTTCATATTCCCTGCCGGGTATACAGATATCACCAAGCGCATCATGGACGCTCACAGTCACTACAACAGGCGCCGGACTGCGCACACTGAATGTGGCTACGCTCCCAATAGGTTGCGGGGACGGCTCGCTTACTGCCAGGCCGGTCACCATGTAGTTGAAGTCGTTCCGACAGGAATCCTGTATCACTACCAGGCCGGGGGCGCTAGCGGATAGTAGCTGCGGCGAATTCGGGTTCGCGCCAACAGCCTCAAGATCTGCAGGCAGGAAATATGCCGCGTCTTGTGCGACAGCAAGTCGTACGGCCACCGGGGATAGTTCGTCATCCAGAGGTTCGCCCTTTACATGCAGCCGAATCTCATTCCGGTTACCCTGAGGGACTTCGGAAAGTGTCTCGGTGTACCATGTCGGCGGCAGCGGACTCAATCCAGCGAGTGAGAGGGATGAGGGGACTACAAGTGTAATGAGGAGATCGCTCACGCCTTCGAACAGTGCGTTTCCGTCGATATTCAAGGGCATCTCTGCAATTCCACCCCGTTGTGTCAGCACTGTGTCGAGATCGATACGAACGTTCGAGGCGGGGGGTCCTTCCTGATGGTACAGGCAGCCTGTTTCGTCGGAGATGAGGCGGACGGTCTGGATGCTGCTTCCGTCTTCCGTAGCAACAAGCCTGAACCGTGCTATTTTCTCAACCCCGGATGGGATCACCGTCCCGTCTGGCGGAGTGAGCGTCACGAAAGACTGATCCTGTCCGGGGAGGAAGTCGATCCCCCAGCTTTCGAAGCCCGGCAGCAGCCACGCTTCTGGAATACTTCTCAGTCCCGGGTGCTCAACGGCAAACTGCAACTCGCTCACGGCGAGATCGGAAAGTACTTCTGCGCCAAATGTGAAATAGATGGTGTCTCCCGCATTGAAATCCGCAGCCTGCGGCGCGGCAAGTGTGCGAAGCGTATCCAGCTCGGCTGGGAGGAGAGGGGCCGTGTAGCTGACTGATGCATCGAGAGTATCGCCTGCTTCGGTGACGTAGAGGATTTCAATCTGTCGACTCGAGCCGTTCGGGCACAGCGGGGATTCGTACGAGAGAGTACACCAGTAAGTGGACGGAGGCTGAGCGGTAATGTTCTCGTAGATTCGCGCATATCCAGCCGTATCCCGATAATCGATATAGAAGCCGCCTGTTGCTTCTGCCATCGACTGCATGAGCGCAGCATTTCCTCCCGAAGCAGCCACGCCGATAATATACACCTGTACGCCCTGTGCGGCTGCCCTCCCTATGACATCCTGATCGTTCGTACTGTGATTCGATGTATTGTTTCTGCCGTCGGTGCAGAAGACCACCGCCCTGGCGGGTTCGGTACCGTTGTTCGCGGCATCATCGATGGCACGGGTAAGCGTTTCGAACAGCGGCGTTCCATTGAAAGGGAAGCTCGCAACATCCGTATCGTCGATCTCGCGGTAGAGTCTCGCGCTGTCGCGCACCATATCGACGACCTGATCGATGAATGTTGCGAAGGCCCAGTAGCTTGCGTTATCGCCTTTATCTGTAAAGCGCATCTGAGCGAGGAAATCCTTCGCCGCCTGCTTCGCCAGTCCGAAGTTATTATCGAGGCTGCGTTCGAGGCCGATCGCGACCGATGCGGAGACCACGTCCGGTTCCGGGCAGAAAATCGAGGCTTGCACAATGCGACCGTTTTCTTTCACAATGAGTCTTGCCGGGTCGGGCATCCGCTCGATAGCACCGTCAATTTCAATGCGTAGAGGGACCTCAATCCTCGGATAGAAGCGCGGTTCAACTCTCGTCACATCAATGTCGGATTGCGCCGCTGCGCTCATGGCACCAAGTACAAGCACAATCGCAACAAGCGCCGCTCTATGTCGCAAGATGTTTTTCATATCGATCGATTCGCTCCTTAGTCCCGAGATCAAACCAATTGCCTCTACACTCAACACCGCGCACCGTCATCCCATTCCTCATGGCAAATCGGTACACGTCGAAGATGTCCGAAAATCCATGCTCGTAGCCGAGATCGAATATCTCCCTGCTCACAACATGGATGCCGCAGAATCCATACCTGTATTGCGCCTCCGGTGGCGGAGCGTCCTCGTACCATACTTCCTTGCCGAGAAACTGCCCATCGGCATCGAACAGTACCCCGCGCGATGTCTTCCTATCCATCACAGCAAGGGTTGCCAGCGGGCGATGGTGTGTGTGTGAATCGACGAGATTCGCGAGATCAAAATCCGAGGCGATATCCACATTGTGCACGATGAAATACGGCTCATTCCTAAGGTGCTCCATCGCGTGAAGCACACCTCCGCCGGTACCGAGAATCTCTTCTTCTTCACTGAGGATGATTTCGACAGCTGTATCAATATGCCGGACATGCTCCCGCATCATCGGCAAGTGGTGATGCGCATTGATAACGATCCTGCTGCAGCCGGATGCCGCCAGCCGATCGATGCAGCGGTCGAGCATTGCCCTCCCGGCAACCGGGATGAGAGCCTTCGGCAGCGAATCGGTCAGCGGTGCAAGTCGCGTGCCGAAGCCTGCAGCAAGGATCATTGCGGTCATGGCCAGAGCTCTCGTTCCCGGTGTTCGAGCTGCACCCATACGCCGCGTTTCCGGAGTCGGTCGGCGAGCTGTTCGGCGAAATACACCGACCTGTGCTGACCGCCGGTACAGCCAAATGCGACGTACAGTTCGGTATAACCTTTCTCCTTATATCTTCGAACCACCCGGTCGATCATCGAGAATACTTCATCGCGAAAATCCAGTGCTTCCGGATCGCTTTCAAGCATATCGATGATGATGGGGTCCAGCCCTGTATAGGACATCATGCCGGGTTCGTAGCCGGGGTTGTTCAGAAAGCGGCAATCGAATACATATCCGCCGCCATTGTCGGTAGTATCCTCGGGTGGACCGCTGCGGATGAATCCGAAAGAATAGATGCGTACTGTAAGTTCACTCATGATAATTCGTCCAAGGTGCGTAATCGTTGAGATTGTGAGAGAAGCGTACAAAGCTCCAGGAAATATGGCAAACCGTCGAATGCGTCGGTGCTTTGCGCAAGATGCGCGAGGTTTTCCATGGCCGGCGGTATGGAACTGAGAAACCCCGGTTTCCGCTGCCGGTACCCGAGATTTCCATAAGCGCCCAACGCCTGCATTATCCGGATAAGCACATAAGGATAAAACTCGTTCATGAACCAAGCGCGTTCCACCGGCAGATATCGTTCAAGCTCCGTGAGATATGCGGCAATGATATCCTCACGGAAGGTAGGCGTTAGCCGGGCCTTCGCGTCGTAGAGCAAGGAAGCGAGATCGTAGTACAGCGCGCCTTTTCTACCGCTCTGGTAGTCGATGAATCGCAGCCTGCTGCCTTGAACCATGATGTTTCGCGATTGAAAATCGCGGTATAGAAAGTACTCCCGATTCGCTGCGAGCAATCTCTCCAGGAGGGTTTCCATATCGCGTTCGAAGCTGCGCGAATCAAATGGGCCCTGCCAAAGCTGTTCGATAAACATCGTCCGGAAGTATGCGATATCCTTCCGCACAGCCTCCTCTCCAAACTCCCGGGTTTGGTAGCAGAGAGAATAATCGATCTCTCGGCCGCCCTCGGTCTGAAACCTCACCAGCCATCTTACGGCATCGCGGTAATACGCGAGCAGGTCGTCAGTGCTCGTGTGATCTGAACGGATGACATCGTACAGTGTCATATCGCCGAGGTCTTCCTCCAAATAATGCGACTCGTCTTCGCTGACGGCATATATCTCAGGAACGGGAAGCCCGCAATCCAGGAACGTCCTGCTGAAACCGATAAAGGCCCGGTTCTCGGCGCGGTCGGGGCCGTGCACACCGATTGCAGAAACGGAACGGCTCTGCAGCCGCCAAAGCGTCCGTGCAGAGCCGTCTCCTTTCAATTGCGCCGTATGTTCTACTTCTTCGCCAAAATATGCGCGATGCAGTCCGGCAAGAATGCTGAGGTCATTCACCCGCCACCGATGCTGCGGCCGGTTCGGGATCGCGGTCGCGGGCCGGAAGCTTGAGGATTGTTGTGAGGTAATTCGGCGAAATCGTTCCATAGGAAATCACCTCGTCGTGATAGGCCTTCAGATTGAATGCATCACCCTTCATCGCCTCGTAGCGGTCGCGGATATCGTTCATCATCGTGTTTCCGACAAAGTACGTCGATAGCTGGCAGGAGGTCAGGCAGGCACGGCGCCACTTTCCTGCAGCTTCGCCTTCTTCCTGGAATCCGCGTTCCATCATCAGTGCCATTGCCTCGTCCTCGGTCATACCGGCAGCATGTATTTTCTGGTCGATAATAGAATTGATGAGCAGGCGAAGGAACATCTTGAGCTGCTGCATTTTCACCTGCGGCCCGCCAAAGCCGTGTTCGACCATCATTTGCTCGGTATACGTTGCCCAGCCTTCGGCGAAGAGTCCGCTCTGGAACAGGTGCCGGATCATCGTCGGAGATTCAGCCTTATTGCCCGATACGAGCTGCAAGTAGTGCCCCGGCATTGCTTCGTGAACCGTTAGATTCTTGAGCATGTAGTTATTGTATTCGCGGTAGAAGGACTGTCTGCGATCCTTGGACCAATCCTCCGGCGTCGGAGAGATGGCGTAGAAGGTCTTGCCGCCCTCCTCCAATGCGCCCGGGCTGTCGCAGTATGCAACGGCAACGCCGCGCTGGAATTCCGGCATCACAATGATCTCGACGGGCTCGGTTGGTACGGTAACGAGATCGTTTGCTTTCACGAACTCCTCGGTTTCGACGAGGGTTTCCTTTGCGAAATCGACAATGTTATCGTTCGTCGGGTGATCGTTGGCAAGATTCGCAAGCACTGCGCGGATGACGCCCGCAGTATCGCTCTCATCTAAGGCCCGCTGCGCTTGGGGCAATTCGCGGTAGAGCGGCAGCGCGGTACTGTACATCTCGGACGTTGTTTCGATGAGAAGCTGTTCGGCGCGCTCAAGAATCTCGGGACGCGTCATGTAGTTATCGACGACGAAGCTGAGCTTCTGATCGTACAAGGTTGTACCAAGACGGAATTCACCATTCGAGCGCGGCAGGAGGTCATTCTCCAGCCATTCGCCGTAGTCCTTGATATGCTGAACGGTTTCATCGCGCAGGTCCATGATATCGTCGCGCTGATCCTCGGGCAGCTTATCGATGAACTCCTGCAGGGTTACCTCCAGGAGTGTGATGTTGCCCTGGTTCTGCTGGATCGCGGTTTCCGTGTGGATTTTGGGCGGATTGTTGAGGTTTTGCCTGGCTGCTTCGAACACTGCCGGCAACGCCCGAAGTCTGCCCTCGACGGATTTCATGCGTTCTTCGAGCGGAGCGAATTCGCGGGCCAACAAGCTGTAAATAGCTCCACCGACATTGTACATCATCGGGTTGGTCACCTGAGGCTGAAGCTCGGTGTAGGTGAAGACGTCGTACTCAAGGCTGCTGCGCAGTATGCCGTAGTCGACCCGGTTCGTGTTGTTCAGGTCTTCAACTTTCATCGCATTTAGGGAATCCAGATACCGATTCCGAAGATCGATGGCTGCCTGTATGCCTTCCATGCTGACATCGTCAAGCTCGGTATCGTTACGGTGATCGCCGAGGTAGGTGGCCATTTCGGGGTGCATGGCCAGGTATTCTTCGATGAAGCTTTTCGCGACGCGTTCGAACTGCGCATCGGCATTGTTTGCGGTTTGCTGCGTATCGCAGGCAGTGATGAGCAGTGCCATAAGAACAGGGATAATAAGAATGCGTTTCATGGTCATTTCGATTCGACTGTGTGGGAACATCGTATCCCGAAATATACCAACTCGGCTGGTGATTCGGTAAGGATGAGCTTCAGTCGCTTCAGCTCCTTCGGTGGTCTCAGCTTCTTCAGCTTCTTCAGTTCCTTCAGCTCCCTCCGCACTCTCCGCACGTTC
>PABJ01000119.1 GCA_002699105.1 Ectothiorhodospiraceae bacterium
ACGAGGAGGCCGAGGACAAGGAGCGGTTTCTGAAGCAGGCAGCAGCGTTCATCCGCATGTGGATAGACGATTTCCCCCTGTATAAAGAAGGCGTGCGCGGGAGCGTATGGTACGCATACGTGCTTGCTATCCGTATCGAGACCTGGGTACGGCTGCATACGCTGTTCCAAAAGCATGGTATGGAATTCGACGAAAGGATCGTACGCGAGCTTCACTTCACGACTCGCGTGCTGCTCCGCAATATCGAGCACGGCACAATGGCCAACCACCTGATGAAGAACATCAAGGGGATCCTGTTCGCAGGGCTGTATTTCGAAGATGAGGTTGGTCAGCAGTGCAGGCAGATCGCGCTTGAGCTTCTCGAACGGGAGATCCGCGAGCAATTCTGTGAGGACGGCTGCCATTTCGAACGCTCCCCCATGTATCACGTCGCCATGGCGACCGATATCATGGACATGCTGGAGCTCCTCAAGGCAAGCGGCCGGGAATTACCCGCTCTCTGGATGCGAACACTCGGGCGCATCGTAGGCTTCCTTGAAAACGTCCGCCATCCCGACGACGAAATACCGTTCTTCAACGATGCGACGAAGAGCTTCTTCATCCGCACGGGCGACGTCCTTGAGCGGGGAAAGCGTCTCTTCACGCAGCTCGGATGCGTGGTAGTCCGTCCGGAGAAGTTCGGGCATTTCAATCCCGCCAACCATTCCGGCATCCTGGTGTGCCGTTCGGAAGATATGTTCCTTGCATTCGATGGCGGCTATGTAGGACCGGACTACCAGGCCGGCCATGCCCACTGCGATACGCTGAGCTTCGAGCTATCGTGGCACGGCAAGCGGCTCATCACCGATACGGGCGTCTATCACTACAAGGAATCCAGGGAACGAACATACTCCAGATCCACCGAAGCGCACAACACGATTCGCGTTGACGGCGTGGATCAGACATCTGTATGGAAGAGCTTCCGGGTCGGGAGGCGCGCCAAAACCCACTCGCTGTATGCCGAGGAGCGCAACAGGCTGCACGTTTTCCATGCAATCCACGATGGGTTTACGCGCATTCAGAAGAGCATCTTCCATGAACGCTACACGGCCGTCAAACCCGGTGAATGGGTTGCCGTCGTCGATTTTCTCCATGGGTTCGGTGTACACACGGCGGAGAGTTTCCTGCACTTTCATCCAGACTGCCGCGTTACCCACGACGTGCACAACGTCTTCGCGGAGCAGCACAGCAGGCAATACACGGTGCAGTTCTTCCCGCAGTCCATAAGCATGAAGCTCGATCTCCGCGAGACAGAATACTACCCGGAATTCGGGAAGAAGCTCCCCCGGACATCGATCGTTGCGTCATTGAAGGGCGGCTTCCCGATGGCAATGGGCTATATCATCTCAGAGAACAGCCCCGCCGTGCGCCTGGAGATCGACCCCGATGGCTACAGCGTTCGCATCAGGGATGACGATCAGCAATACCTCTGTCTCATGCCCGAGTAGCTGCCCGTGCATATCCTGTATCTTTGTCAATACTTTCATCCGGAAATGGGCGCGCCTGCAGCGCGGGCATACGAATTCAGCCGCAGGTGGGTGCAGGCGGGACACAAGGTCTCGGTGATCTGCGGAATTCCCAATCATCCGCACGGGGTGGTGTACGAAGGCTACCGAAAGCAACTCCTGCACCACGAACGCATCGACGGCGTGGATGTGTACCGTTCGTGGGTGTACGTTACACCGAATGCAGGTTTCTACCGCCGGATACTGAATTACTCCTCCTACGCCGTTACCTCGGTACTGGCAGCAGAGCATCTCGAAAAGGTGGATGTGTGTATCGCCACATCTCCGCAATTCCTGACGGGCGTCAGCGGGATGGCGGTGAAACGCACCAAGGGCGTCCCGCTTGTCCTCGAAATCCGCGATCTCTGGCCGGACTCGATCAAGGCTGTCGGGATAGACGTTCCGGAAGCGGTGTTTTCCGGCATGCAGCGGCTCGAGCGTTCGATGTACAGGGACGCCGATGAGATCGTGATCGTCAGCAAGGCATTCGAGGAGCATATAAGGAAAGCTGCCGGTGGATCGACTACCATACACTATGTCCCGAATGGCATCAACGCCGCGAACGAACCGGGACGGCCGGAATCGCGAAAGCATTTTTCCGGCGCCCTCGAATCAAAGCTCCTCGTAGGCTATCTCGGGACGTTTGGAATGGCACAGGGTCTCAGTACTGTGATCGAAGCAGCCAGGAAACTTCTGAATCGTACAGAAATCCACTTCGTGCTGGTCGGAGAAGGCGCTGAGAAGGAAAAGATACGCGGCCTTGCTGCGCAGCTTCCGAACGTCAGTATATTCGATCGCCAGGAGCGGCAGGTTGTCGCGGAAATGCTCAGTGAAATCGATATTGCGCTCGTCCCTTTACGAAAGGCGGAGTTATTGAAAACGGTAATACCATCGAAGATGTTTGAATGCATGGGCGCAGGGCTCCCTATCATTCTCGGCGTCGAAGGCGAATCCGAGCGCATCCTCAACGAAGCGCAGGCGGGCATTGCAGTTCCGCCGGGCGATCCGGACGAACTTGCCGTCGCAATCGAGCGAATGGCAGGCGATGAGCAGCTCCGAAAATGGTACTCAATAAATGCCTCGATTTATGTTCGAAAAAATCATAATCTGGACCAACTGGCAAATCACTATCTCTCGGTACTGAGGTCTGTATGAACATGTGGTTGAGTAAAGTCCTTGCAGTTGCGCTCTTTCTTGGCAGTATAAACCTGTACGCCCAGAAGGGTGAGCCGTTCCTCGTTGAGCAAATCAGCGATGGACATTGGCGGATATCCATCCACAATTCCGCTCCGCTGCCGATCGTCGAGTATCCGGATTTCGGTCATTCAGCAATTACCCTCCCCGGCCACGAGCTCATCTCGATACCCGGCAATCCGGCGCTTCCGTACAAGAAGTTCAGCTTTGCCGCTGATGACAATGCAGGTGTGCGGATTTCTGTATCGGGTTTGGAGACGTACAACATCAACGCCGACCTGAACGTCGCGGAGGGAAATGAGCCGCTCGATCTCGGGCAGGAGGTGCAAGGCGGGCAGGGCTATCTGTTCAACAGCGGGATATCGGTTACACCCGCAGGGGCCTTTCATGAGTTGAACCTGCTCTCGGTCCGCTACGATCACACTACGCAGACAATATCGTGGCTCAAACGAGCAACCATCGATGTGAGTCTGGAAGCGCGTTCCCTCGCCAGTCCACTGCCCGATCTCCCGATAGATACAGAAAAACGCATACGTGAGTATAATCAGGAGACCGACGGTATGGCCTCCTGGTATGTTCCGGGCGAAGAGATGCTGAAGATCCGGACGCTGGAACGAGGCGTGTACAGATTGAGCTACAGCGACCTTGAAGCAGCAGGACTGGCGCTTCAGGGCATCGACCCGGCAACCTTCGCCGTGTATTACAACGGCAAACAAATCCCGCTCTACGTGGAAGGCGAATCCGACGGTTCTTTCGATCCGGGCGACTATATAGATTTTTATGCAGAACGCCTGCGAGGCGAATTTAACTACTATCATACGTTCGATAGTACGCTCAGCAAGTTTCCATACGAGTATTACGATAAATGGAGCAACGAGAACACCTATTGGCTCTCGTGGGGCGGCTTGAACGGAGAGCGGTTCGAAGATTTGAGCGCAGCGCCGCAGGGGAACCCGCTTCGTGAGGTGCCGCTTCAGAAACATCTCGAAGAGGATCACCTTCATCACGCAGGGGACTTCTCCGACCGCGATGCGCAAAGCACGAAGCTTGTATATGGCGAAGGCTTTAAATGGACTTATATATTGAGAGACTCAACCTTCGCCACAACCCTGCAGATGCCCGCAGGCCTGACTGGGGAGGTGACCATCCTCACCAAGATGAAGGTCGCATCGAAGGACGACAGCCGCATCGAATTACGCCTCAACGGCACGGCAAAGAACACCTTCATCGTCAATAAAAACGTGTTTGGCGGGTACGCCTACCGCGTCGATACCACGGTTATCCCGGCAGCGGACTTTCTAATCGGCGCGAACGAGCTCCGGTATACCTCTGTACGCTACGATACGATATCTCCCGAAGATGCGATCGAACGCGTGACGCTCGATTGGGTCAAAGTGTTTTACACTGCGACTGCCGCTGCATCGAATGATAGGTTCGAATACGTGCCCAGCGAGTCATGGGAATTTCCAGAACCCCGGAACACAGCGGAGTTTGTTGGGTTCTCGTCAGATGAGATTCGGGTACTCGATCTGTCGAACAACAATGTCCTCGGACAGATGCAGGCAGTCGGCTCCGGTACGAACAACGGGGTACGGTTCGCCTACGCACCGGATGCTCACTATTTCGCGTATACCGGTAGCGGCGTGCTGACACCTGCCTCGATGACAAGGACGAGTATTCCCGACGTTCTATCCTCCTCGGCGGGTGGAGATTACATCGTCATCACGCATTCCCGCTTTGTGGATGCTGCAAACCGCCTCGCCCAGCACCGCGCCTCCTCCGATGGATACAGGACCGAAATCAGAACAGTAGAGGATATCTACAATGCACTGAACTTCGGCCATAAATCCCCTGTCCCCATCAAACGAATGATGCTCTACGCCTACGAACGTTGGCAAGAGCCCGCTCCGAGATTCGCACTGTTCCTGGGCGACGCAAGCTGGGACCCGAAACAAAATGAAAGAGGCGCGTTCAAGGTCGACTACGTCCCGTCATTCGGCCGCCCCGTCAGCGATGCATTCTACGTATCGATGGACAGCATCGATATCTACACGCTTATGGCTTACGGCCGTATCCCCGCCGAGAGCAACGAAGACGCGCACGCGGTTGTCGATAAGATCATTGAGTATGAAACTGCACCTCCGCAGGATTGGAATAACCGTTTCCTCTTTGCTGCCGGAGGAAAGAACCAATTCGAGATCACGCTCTTCACGGCTGAGAATGAGTACTTCATTAATCAGTATATCATCCCGAATTGCCTCGAGCACATCCGATTTATAAAGCCCAACCACGATCTAGTCAGTATCGAGGATCTGGATACAATTATCACCCACATGAATCGGGGTATATTTTGGTTCAATTTCCTTGGGCACGGCGGGACGCGAATCATCGATATCGGTATCGAAAGCCCCGATATTTTCAAGACGCAGGGTCATTATCCTGTCTTTTCCACGATGTCGTGCAACACAGCGCATTTCGCGGAGAATAAGGAAACCGGGCTCAATGAAAAGTTTATTATGGCCCGGCAAAACGGTTCTATTATATCGCTTGGGACTTCCGGACTCGGATTTGTTGACATCGACAGAAACATATCGAAGTTCATCTTTCAGTCGATGGTTTTCGACAGCGCCCGTACGTTTGGAGAGGCGATTCAGGCGAGCAAAATCGGGATCCGCGATATATATGATATTCCGTTCGATGTGCGGGCAGTCAACTCGCTTCACCAGTTTATTCTGCTGGGCGATCCGGCGACGGTTATCCCGGGCCGGGGTTTCACAGAGCTGGCAGTCGGGCCGGAGGATATATCATCCAATCCCGAAGTGCTTATCGAGGGCGAGCGGTCGACTATCGTAACGCGTATACACAACTTCGGGTACTGTCTCAAGGATACCGTCGAAGTACGAATCGGCATAGACTATCAGGGTAACGAAATATTCTCCGGCAGCGTCATGCTCGATGAGCTTACCGAGGAAGTGGACCTCCCCTGGCAGCCTGACTTCTCAGGAATAGCCGGCGAGATAACCATCCGGGTCGAAGTCGATCCAGCCGGAAGTATCGTTGAACGCACCAAGCAGAATAACACCACGGAAGTGAAATGGAATGTCCTTCCGCGCGGTATAAAGCCCATCTTCCCGAACGGCTACGGAACAGTATCCAAGCGCGCAGACAGAATTACCATGACCGTAGCGAATCCTTCAATCGTACCGGAAAACCAGGGCGACGTAGAAGTGGAATTGCAGATCGCCCGTTCGGTCAGTTTCAACAATCCTGTGTTCACTACAATAACCGGCATCGAGCCGGTATTTACGTGGTTCGAATGGCCGCACAACGGGGCGCAGGCAGGTATTTACTTCTGGCGAGCGCGAATGATTATCGGCGGAACACCCGATGACTGGTCTTCGGTAAGTTCCTTCACTCTTATCGATGAACAAGCGGATGAGTTGGCATGGCAGCAGGCCTCAGCAGATCAGTTGTCGTCCGCGCAATTTATCTCGACTGGAATTAACTCCGAAGGGCATATTGCTCTCACGACAACAGACGTGAAAGTAGACATCCTTTCAGCGGGGAATAACAACGGTGAAATAAACAATCTTTCGCAGATTATCGTGGATGGGGCGGAGGTTTCGCCGAACAAGCGAGGGTTTAACGTCGCAGTCATCGAGCCGCGGAAGGGCCAGGTATTCGATGCCGTTTTCTTTGATACCTACGCGGGCGGGCGCGCCGAATCGGCAGTGATGGCGGCATATCTCACCAATATTCCCGATGATTACTTCGTTGCCATCGGCATCAGAGACGACGCGAATGGATTCCCCCAGTCTGCACCGGAGGGCACGAACATCAGCCCGGAACTCCGGGCGTCGATACGAACATTCGGATCGGACTACATAGACAGTGTCGGATATCGCGACTCTTTCGCCTTCTTCGGACGCCGAACAGACGCGTTGGATTCGCGCGAAGCATTCAGCAGCTATGGCGCTGCCTTCTTCGAGGATACCATAACTGTGAAGGCCGTCAGCGGGGCGTTTCAGACGCCGACTATCGGACCGGCTAAACGCTGGGTGCACACGAGTTGGACCGGAGAGCTCGGCTCGCCCGGTTCTACTGTGGATATACAAGTATTATCCGTCGCAGGGGACGCCGACACATTGCTGCTATCGAAATCCGGGATCGCACCGGGAACACCGCTCGATCTATCGGCGATCAATGCCGGCACATTTCCGCGGATTTGGCTGCGCGTAATGCTGAACGATACCAGCTTCAGCAGCTCGCCTGCGATTGAAGAACTGAGAGTATCCTACGAATCAGGCATCCCCGATATCGGTATTACAAGTCAGGTAATCTCGGCAAGCCCGGATTCCGTACAGCGCGGTGAACCGATCACGATCGATATCGATGTCTTCAACACCGGGGAAGCCTCGCTTCTCAACGTACCGGTTACGGTCAGGATCCCCACGCCGGGCGGCGATACGGATATTTCTACCACGATTGCAGAGCTTCCCGGCGGAAGGAACGAATATGCCAGCGTTTCGCTGGAGATTCCGACGAACGAGCTGAGGGGCGCATGGAATGCGCAGATCCTCCTCGATCCCGAAGGCATGCACATCGACCAGTACCCCGGCAACAATACGTACGCCAGGACATTCCGTACATCGAGCGATCAGACTCGCCCGGACCTCGACGTGCTTTTCGATGGAATACAAATCATGGACTTCGATCATGTATCCGCAACACCGAAGATCCAAATCGCGCTATTCGACAGCAGTCCGCTCCCTGTCGATACATCCAGTATCGCACTGAGTCTGGACGGGAACAACATCCACATCTCGAACAATCCGCTCGTGACATATTCTCTCGGCGGAGCGGCAGAGGAGAAAATTCAACTTGTCTACACACCGGAGCTTTCGCCCGGTATTCACAGGCTATCGGTGAGCGGCAGGGATGCCGACGGGAACGCCGCGGATTCAATCCCGTACGAAGTGTACTTCAACGTCTCGACCGAAAATCTCGTGGATAGAATCTACCCGGTACCGAACCCGAGCGAAGGGCCGATGAATTTCACATTCCGGATGTTGGGGATGAGTCTCCCCGAAGAGGCGTATATAAAAATTTATACGCTGTCCGGAAGAGTCATCAAAGAAGTGCCGGTCTCCTCGCTCGATCTACGCATCGGACATAACAGCATTTTCTGGAATGGACGCGACGAGGATGGAGACGACCTGGCAAACGGCGTCTATCTTTATAAACTGTATCTGCGCCGGGGCGACGAGGCGTTCGAACACATCGGCAAGATCGCGATACTCCGCTAGCGCAGCAGATGGAAATCCTCCTATGGGTCATAGCGATTGTGTTGGTCTGTGCCGGTATCGCTGGTATTATTCTCCCGGCAATCCCAAGTACCCCATTGGTATTCATCGGTCTATTCATCGGGGCATGGGTCGATGACTTTGAACGGGTGGGCGTGTTCGCGCTCATCATTATCGGACTGCTGTTCGTGCTATCCATGGTTGTAGATTTTGTGGCGAGCGGTTTGGGCGCACAAAAGACGGGTTCAAGTAAAATCGCAGCCTTTGGTGCGATCGCCGGATCGCTCATCGGCCTGTTCTTTGGGTTATGGGGATTGGTATTGGGCCCGTTTATCGGCGCATTTGCAGGGGAGCTTCTCGCACGGAAGGATATGATTCAGGCCGGCAAAGCCGGCCTGGGTGCGATATTCGGACTCGTCATCGGTGTAGCAACCAAAGCTGCAACGACGGGTGCGATGATAGGCGTGTTCCTGTTTGCGTACTTCTTTTAGTCGCCGCTTATCATTGATCCTAGACCGCCGAGCACGGAGCCTTCTCCCTTTCGGCTGCCGCCGGAAGATGGCGCAAACTCAATGATCCGATCAGCCAGGCGGGAGAACGGCATGCTTTGCAGCATCACAGTCCCAGTCCCGCGAAGCGTCGCGAGGAACAACCCTTCACCGCCGAAGAACATCGACTTCAGATTGCCTGCCCGCTCGATTGAATAATCGATTCCCTCGTCGAATGCCACGATGCAGCCGGTATCAACGCGGAGGGTTTCGTTGTTCAGTTCTTTTGTGACGACCGTTCCGCCTGCATGCACGAATGCCATTCCGTCGCCGCTCAATTTCTGCAGGATAAACCCTTCGCCGCCGAACAAGCCCGCGCCGAACTTCTTTGTGAACGCAATACTGATCTTTGTGCCCAGTGCTGCGCAGAGAAATGCATCCTTCTGACAGAGCAGACTCCCGTTGATTTTGGAAAGGTCGATAGGAATAATCTTCCCGGGATACGGGGCAGCAAACGCGACATGCTTTTTCCCCTGGCCTGCATTCGTGAAGTGCGTCATAAACAGCGATTCGCCGGTAAACATGCGCTTGCCCGCGCTGAAGAGTTTGCCCATGAAGCCCTCGTCGGGATTCGAGCCGTCGCCCATTTTCGCTTCGAACGAAATATTGTCTTCCATCCAGTTCATAACCCCTGCTTCTGCAACGACCGTCTCGTTGGGGTCAAGTTCCACTTCGACAACCTGGATGTCGTCGCCTATAATCTGGTAGTCCACCTCGTGGCTCTGCATATGCACTCTCCTTTAATTGTAACGTTGGTTTTGTGTGAGATCAATGACAGTAAAAAGATACACCGCCCCTGCAATCGAGGCAAACCTGCCGCGGACGGGCTTGGTAGTCGGCAAGCTGCATTGTAATTTGTTGGCTTCCATTATTAAGCCTGAATACCTCTAGCCAGTGAAGGAACTCTGGAAAAACATACAGCCGCACGTACGGCCTACCTTGAAGCTCGCCTACCCTGTTTCGCTGAGCCAGCTCGGGCACGTATTACTCACGGTTACCGACAACGTCATGGTCGGGCACCTGGGAGCTGCACATCTGGCGGCAGCATCTTTAGTGATGCATATCTTCTTTCTTTCGATCGTGATAGCCGCAGGCCTCACGTTGGCAATCATCCCGCTCGTGGCCCAAGCCGATGGCGAGGACAATCCTGAACGCTGCTCACAAATCCTCAATCACGGGCTGATGCTGAACTGCATTATGGGCGTCATTTTAGTGGTCGCCCAATACTTTATGGCCGACTATGTTTATATACTCGGTCAGCCGGCAGATGTAGAGTTTTACGCGCAAAGCTACCTTCGGATATTGGGGTTCTCGTTCATACCATTTATGATCGCGCTCACGTACCGGAATTTCATTGAGGGCTTATCGTTCACTAAACCGGCGATGTATATCGTGTTCGGCGCGAATATCCTTAATGTCTTCGGTAATTGGGTGTTCATCTACGGTAATCTCGGGAGTCCTGCTTTTGGACTCGATGGCGCGGGGTACTCAACACTATTGAATGAAGTATTTATCGCGGTCGCCATGGTACTGTACACGGTCCGGTCGGGACACTTTGCCAAATACCGCCCGTTGTTCCGTATCGGTAACTATGACCGTACACTTATCAAGCGCATCCTGAAGATCGGTCTGCCGACAAGTATTCATTATCTCTTCGAGGCAGGCTCCATATCTGTATATGCTATAATGATCGGCTGGCTTGGCGCAGAAGCGCTCGCTGCACACCAGGTTGCGATAAGTCTTGCCTCGATCAGCTTCATGCTGGCATTCGGGCTTGCCGCAGCGGTGACAATTCGAATCGGCAACGCAATTGGGCGCAGCGAACCTCATCAGGCAAAATACGCCGGCTATACAGGGATGTTCTTCTCTATGGTGATGATGGCAGTGTTTGGAGCGGTATTTATCATCTTCCGGAACGTCCTCCCTACGTTATATATCGCCAATGTCGAGGTGGTATCGCTTGCTGCGGATCTGCTTGTTGTTGCCGCACTGTTCCAGGTGTTCGACGGCTTGCAATCCGTGGGTATCGGTGCGCTCCGCGGATTGGAGGATACCCGTGTTCCAATGTTTGTGGCGATATTTGCCTATTGGATTATCGGTATCCCCGTCGCATACATGCTGAACAATTATCTCGATATGGGCGTAATCGGTATTTGGACAGGACTGCTTCTGGGCCTCGGTATTGCAGCGACGCTGTTCACCTTGCGCTTCAGAAAGCTCATCCATGTACGGATTACCGCACACGGATGAGTTCTCTGCGAAACTCTATATACTAACTACCCGCTTTCCACATATTATCCGACGGGTCGGAATCAGGGATGAATTTACTTCCGAGGGTTATCTGCTGCGGTTTATCGCTGTAGTTCACACTCATGTCAACATATTCGGCACCGCTGCTCCATACCGAAGCCGGCTCCCGAACGTCGATGTGCTGGCCGTTCTCAAGATCCAACCGCAATTGAATTGGAACAGGCTTCAATCCTTTCCGGACAACGCGTATCTGTCCGCTTCCATCCTTCAGCTCTACTTTATCGATACTTAAATCCGGCACACCGAATTCAAAGAACCACGGCGACCAGAACCAGTTGTAGTTTTTATCGAGCACATCGTTAAATGTGTAGAAGAGATCGTGCGGCGTTGGATGCTTGCTCTCCCAGCGCCTGAGGAATGCCTGTAGACACTTGGTGAACTGGTCATCGCCGAGATCGTCGCGCAGCATTTCAAACGCAACGGACGATTTATAGTAACTCAACATTTGCAGATTGCCGCCTGTCGATGCTGTAGAAGGAATCATCAGCGGATAGTCGTAGCGCGATCCTGCCCATTTCTCGTAGCCCTTGGCTGCGCGGATGCGATGATCGAAATCTGATAATTCCCGCTGGATCTCGATGGGTGCATAGTATGCAAAGCCTTCATCCAGCCAGGCGTTCATTGTTTCATTCACACCAACCATGAATGGCAGATAGGTATGAGCGATTTCATGTGCATGGACGTACACATCCATAACACGATTATTGAATTCGCCGTCATTTACAATCATCGGGAATTCCATCCCGAGACTGCCGTTGAACACAGTAATTTGCGGATATGGAAATGGGACAGCGGGAAGGCGTTCCGAAAAGTGCTTCACAGAGGCAGCGGCCTCTTCTGCAACCGTCTTGAATGTTGCCGAGGAAGTATCGTACACTGCATGGATCGCTACTACCCTGTCGTTCGCCAGGGATACGCTTGTGATATCCCATATCTTATCTTTGCCCACAGCAAATGCGAAATCGGGGACATTATCTGCACCGTATCTCCAAGCATTAACTGGGCTAGACTGAACGTATTGCGGGGAATCCAGATCCTTAGCACCGATGACATTTGTCACTTTACCGGCCGCGATACCAGTTGTATATCGATTAAGCACCGCGGGCTGCAGGACCTGGTTCGCGTTAACTAATTCACCAGTAGCCCAAACGCCGTAATTGTTCGGTACCGTTATCTCAACATCGAACGACCCATATTCATTGTAGAATTCGTGTTCGCCATCGTAGGAACTAACATCCCAACCGTAGATATCATCATATACGGCAATCTTCGGATACCAATATGCAATGAAGAATGTGGATTCATCGTAGGTACCCATTCTATCATCAGCGACGGAGGGCAGTTCAAAGCTCCAGCGGCATTCGACTGCGGTGGTCGACGATGGAGGAATAGGCTCGTCCAACTGAAGAATCAACGCAGTACCCATTCGCTGCACCAACTTTTGATCGGCGAGGTCTACTGGATTTCCATCGATCGCGAGTTCCTGCATCTGCACACCGTCTGTAAGACCCTTTTTCGGAATGGCTTTATTGCGAGCTGCGCCGTACTTGTTCTTATCCTGGTAGAGATGGAACACCAGATGCTTGAGCGTATCCGGGCTGTTGTTGGTGTATGTAATTGCGGATGATCCTTCCAGCAGCCTTGTGCTTGGTTCGAACGCAACATTGATTGTATAGTCGGTTCGGTTTTGCCAGTACTTGTCACCTGGCCGCCCATCCAGGGAACGCGTTCCCTTGGCGTACGCCTCGCTGACTTCATTCGTCTTGTAGAGCTCGTCCTGATCTCCGTATTGGCCAGAGATCGAAAGATTTGTTGCTGCAACGAACGTAATGAGCGTAAGAAAGGCTATCTGCCGCATGGCATGATCCATGGATCTTGTGAAACCTCCGGTCATGATGATATCTCCTGTTGGTGGATAGAAACCTAGTATACGGAACTATCCACCCAGGGTTGCAATTACGACAGGTTAGTCCATAATTTTGCTATGGCTGTGTTTATAAGGATTTGGGCAGTTGTCCATCAATATCCGTTTATCTCGTCCCGAGCAGTTTCTTGTAGAACTGACCGTAGCACCTAGTACATCTGGCAAAATATATGCCTGTGCGAGATCACCCTGAACGTTCTGGCGTTGATTCTCATCGGCGGCAGGGATAAGCTGAGAGTGCGCGAAACTTTTGACACTATCCGCCAAGTATGCAAGAAGAAGCATCACTTGCAAATCGAGTTGTTGATATCCACTGAAGCAGTTGGGGCACCATTCGCATTTACTGTTTCATGGGTTATATACTTTAAATGCCAGTTTGCGGAGGAGCCTTTAGATACCAAAACGATGTTGGATTTTGAATGCACCGTAGATCCGCCGTTGTTCAGGTCGTGCCGGTGACCCGAACCACTGTATATGCCGTGATACCTGAGGCCGGAAGTTCTGCCTATTCCATCCCACACGTGCTTTTGCTTGGTGTACATCCGGGTCCCATTCTTGTTTGTTACCGTATGACTTTCGATCGTCATTATGACGGTAAGGTCTACAATTTCCTCCGTGCATGGATTCTCCACAGCAAAGGTTTGAGTTATCGTCCATATGGTGCGGGTAACATCTGTTTGTGCGTGCAATTGATGAGTACAAAGTCCAATCGCGATGATCATCGCTACAACTTCTGCACTGATTCAATAATTCGTGTTCATTGCATTCACCTTGTTGGTTGCTCATAACACCTCAGACCCACCATGCTGGGTGAGCCCGTGTTTCTGTGGTTTTTGGTTACTTCACGATTTGCATTTTTCTGGTCTTCGTTTCAGTTGCGGACGAGAGGCGCAGGTAATATGTGCCCGAAGGCAGGTGTGCAGTATTGAGCTGGGTTGTTTGCAGACCCGGGTCCTGCCAGCCCTCACTGATGAGTGCTACACGCTCGCCAAGCTGGTTGTGGAGTTGGAGAGTGATTTTCGTGGTCGAACCGAACGAGTAGTTAATGGTAGCAACACCGGTCACGGGATTTGGAGCTATGCTGATTGAATAGGCTTCTGGAACTGTGCTTATCAGTTCAACACCAACTACATCGGGGGGCTTGAGGCTCCACAAATCGTTCATAAGCCCCTCCGAGTATCTATTGATCAAACCTCGACCACCGAACATCAATACCGAGCCATCGAGCAGACACCAGGCTGAAGTATAGCTTCGCGAACCCGGTTTGTTACTCGGAGATGAGATTCCTAACTCACCACATTCAGCTTGCGTTTCTGACATCTCGCCAAAAAAGTACGTCCAGAGTCCATTTTGGGGATCGTACATATAAAGAGCGTTGACTGTTTCATTTCTATAGTACTGAATCTTGATGTATCGATAGAGACCGGCGAACAACCAAAGACGTCCTTCAGCATCGACCCATGTAGTTCCGAAAGACCTGCAACCTGGATTTGTGGCCTCATGCGGAATTCCTGGAGTACTTGTACCAAGGAAGTATTCACTGTTTAAAGACTTGCTCCCGCTCAACCACAACCACTGATTGTTGCTGCCATCATATGACCATAGATCGTTGTGAAATCCCGGCTCAGGTTCCGTTGTCCATGACCTAAAACCACCGTAAAGATATATGATCCCATCTTCAGTGACCCATGATTGAGCGCCTTCTCGTGCACTAGGTGTATTTGCTGGATTTACCTCTTTGCTGTACACACCCAGGTTCATTGTTTCCTGTGATCCATGCATCCAGGTCCACTGGTAGGTTTCAGTGTCGTAGCGCCAAAGGTCATTCCTAACACCGATTTCACTCTCGCTATCCCAGGCAACTCCACCAAACAGCCACAGATTGCCGTCACTATCAACCCAAGTGGTGGCACAATCTCGCCCACCCGGTGTATTGGCAGTGTCTGGTACCGTGCGTTCACCATAGGTACCAGGACCGCCGGTTTCTCTCGACCCGTGCATCCAGGTCCACTGTTGGGTGATAGGAGAGTACCTCCAGAGATCGTTCGTGTGACCTCGCTCTGTAAGACCGCCAAATATCCAAACATTGCCATCCCGATCGACCCATCCAGCATGATCCATTCTGCTGCCGGGCTGAGCAGAATCCGTCGGGACGCCTCGAGGGCCAAACACAACAGGTGTGTCATCCTCTTTGGAGCCACTCACCCATGTCCACTGATTCCGCGGTATAGAGTATTTCCATAAGTCTCCTTTATACCCGTATGTTGCAACTCCTCCGAAGACATAGATAATACTATCCCCGGAGATCCCTGAAGCAAACGAGGCACGAGCGGGCGGCATGTTTTCAGCTGATTCCACGCCTTGTTCACCGTAATGTCCTTCATGATCAAGTTCGTTAGCGCCATGGATCCACGTCCATTGCTGCGCGGTAGCAAGACTTCCGCAAAGTATGAGCAGGATCGCTATATGTTTCATCTGAATATCCTTTTCAACTACAAATTGTTAGGGCGCGCCCGAAGACGCGCCCTGTATAGGGTGTATTCTGGAGAGTTACTTCACGATTTGCATTTTCCTGGTCTTCGTTTCAGTTGCGGACGAGAGGCGCAGGTAATATGTACCCGAAGGCAGGATGTTTGTATTCAGCTGAGTTGTTTGCAGCCCCGGGTTCTTCACCCCTTCTTCGATCAACGCCACACGCTTGCCGAGCGCATCATGAAGTTCGAGAGTGATCTTCATGGACGTTCCGAGCGAGTAGTTAATAGTGGTGATCCCGGTGGCTGGATTTGGGAAGAAGTTGAGGAGTTCGAAGGCGTGGGGAGATGGACTGCGTTGTGAAGAGTTTATTGGCCCGATATATTTCACACAGATTCTATCCAGCTGCCCTGCTGAGGATGCTGCTGCGCTCATCCCGCCGTTCTGAAGATTGAAGGCAAGATAGTACGTACCAGGTGTAGTGACCTCCCACAGTATATATTCGTTCGTCGGCCAGAGGATCTTTTTCCAATCGGCCCAATCGGCATCGTCTAAGGTCCTTGTTTCGGATGTTCCTATAAGCGTACCGGAAGTATGATTCGTTGGTGCAGAGAGCCCGTACTTGACATTGCACCAAAGGTCTGTACCGGTAGTATTTGAAGGGTTCAGCAGCCTCCAATATGCCTCAATTCTATAGGTACCAGGATCAGCAATCGTCACTGCCTGATATATACCTTCACCCGCGCTACCGTATCCCCACATACCGCATGTACCAAGACTACCCTCGGCTCCATTCCCTGTGGGATAGAAGTCGGCCGGATTAAGGGATTGAGGTGCATTGTATGTTTCCCAAGGAGTAATGCCCACAGGTTCGATGAAATCACCATCATCGAGAATATTATCGGGGCAGAAGACATTTTCTTGTCTGTTACCGAAGTCGATATCACTGAAGTCATCTCCTTCAGTCACAGATAGCGTATATCCATCGCCGCCCGCAGGTTCGGTCTGCATCCAGCCGGGTAGTTGCACCTCGTTGATACAATAGTCGCCTGCCAAAACATCTTCGAAGCAGTACGTGCCATTTGTATCAGTGACTGCCGATGACAGGACTGAGCCATTGCAATCCGTAAGTTCGATCGTCCAACCATCCATACCCGGTTCGTCGGTATCTTGTTGACCGTTTCCGTTTAGATCGTTGTACTTTAGTCCACAGATTTCGGACGTGGGATCCACAGGTGTAATGCAAATACGATCGAAGTGCCCATAGCTCGATGCAAGGTCGTGCGCTCCATCGTTTTGAAGATTGAAGCATATATACAGCGGTCCCGACGATGGCGCGGTCCAATAGAGTTCGGATGTTCCACCGTTCCAGGTGGCTTGTACCCAACTTGTACTTGATGTTGATTGCGAAGTCCCGATCAGCGTTAACGGGGTAAGGTCGGTGCGCTGCAAAGGCTCAGATGTGGAGTAGTGCACATTGCAGTATATATCTGTTCCACCTAGATCGTCAGAATCCAACCACCTCATCCACGCCGTGATTTTGTATGTCGTACCTGGGGCGATCATCTGGTAGATGCCTTCACCCTTATTCGTTCTGCCCCACATTCCTACGACTCCGTCGCTTCCTTCTGCACCGGTCGGAGTGCTCGGGGAGAAATCTGGTCCCGGATTGGCTCCCGCCTTGTAGAAGCTCCAGAATGCAGGATTATTTGTGAAGTCACCGTCCTGGATGACGTTCTCGGGGCAGAAAGCAAGTTCTGTGCAATCCAGATATTCGGTCCCTGAACATACTAGGCCACTTCCATTACGTGTCTCCCAGTATAGCTCTATTTGTGTGCCAGAACTATACGAAACGCAGAAGGGGACCTCATACCAGGTACACTGATCCCAGTCATTAGTGGCATCATCTGATGTTGCCGTGAAACTCGTGTTGGGCAGGAAAGTCGCGAGCCAGGAAGCTGGTTGCCCCACATACTCTATTTTTGCACCAGAAACAGGATTCAGTATCTCGAGTTTGACTTCATTTACATCCTCAGGATTCTGAACTCTGAGCTTATAGCAGCAGACATCCTGATTCGGTATACCCGGTGGAGTAGAGATTTCCTGAAGCTCTGATTCGCATTCGCACGGATCTTCAACATTACCGAAGACTATGTCACTGAAGTCTTCTCCTTCAGGCACATTTAGCGTATATCCAGTACCACCTGCTGGCTCGGTTTGCGTCCAGCCAGTCTGTAGTACCTCGTTGATGCAATAGTCGCCTGCCACAACATTTTCGAAGCAGTACTCGCCGTTCGCATCGGTGACTACCGACTGCAGGACTGTGCCGTTGCAATCCGTTAATTCGATCGTCCAACCTTCCATGCCGGGCTCGCCGGGATCTTGCTGCCCGTTACCATTGAGATCGTTGTACTTCAGTCCACAGATTTCTGATGTGTAGGTCGGCTTACATTTACCGCACTTCCCTGCCATGTACAGGTCCATAATCTCGTCAGCCGTGATTGCGCGGGAGAATATCTCCAATTCATCGACAGCGCCGTTCAGCCCGTAGTGACCGTATACTTCGGGTGCTTCCTTGCCGATATAGAGAGGAGCGTCTACATCGAGGTCCGTACTAGCGATAAATTCATTGGGATCCGCATAGGTTCGTGTTTCCATCAACTCACCGTCGATATATACACTGACGGTGGTTTCCGTCGCGCTGCGTTCCACAACCGCCGCACAGTGCCGCCATACGCCATAGGGAATCATGAACTGATCGTAGGCGGAGGTACGCCGATAGTTCGTTCCATCCCACAGAATTAACTCAACTCCGGATGCGATACGGACAAATGAGAAGCCTTTGGTCCCATCATGTCTGTATGCTATTGTATGGAAGCCCGGCTGATCGCCGTCGAGTTTCACCCATGCATCGATTGAGAAACTGTTCGTGCCTAGATAGGGAGAAGGTAGTATACTGGAAGAAACCTGTATATAGTCCAGCTCCGTCGGGAACTGCACTGCATTATCGACCACTCCGGAAATTGCTGTGGGGTTGCCTACATAATTACCAGAATGCGGCATTGGCGTAATATCCGTCGCGATGCTTGTCCCTTGCGCCTCATCGAACGGGTACCATCCAAGCATATCGCTTGGTGGCGTCATACACGAACCGTTACAGTTAAGTGTGAATTCGCCGGAGCATACAAGCGTATCCGATGCTGCGGGATCGTGAGTGGTTGTAATCCATCCGATCGTTACGTCCCCTGCGCATTTCGGCGAAAGCTGGAATGTCAGTCCGGAAAACGTCTGTCCATGAGGAATTGCGTTTCCGCCATTGTATCCGCCGGATGCAAACAGATCGATACGATCGTAGAACTCCTGATATTGCCAGGTGAGATTTGGCATGTACCATCCACCAGGGATATCGACGGGTTCGAGGTGCTTGAGATCGTCGCTATTGACGATAAACAGGTGCACGTCATCGATCGCGACCCCTTCAGGATTGATATTTTCGATACTGAACTCGTAGAGGCAATCTCCAAGGTCGGTTATGACTGGATCGGGACAAGGAGCTGATGTTCCATCATCGATTGTGACGCAAGCAATTTCGGATTCGGTAGGGACAGTCGGCATGACAGTTAGGACCCCGTCGATGAGCTTGAGATACGTTCCGGTAACCACGAAACTATTGCAGGCAATGTCGCCATCAGCAGCTCCACTTGGTACCTTAAGATTGAATTTTGCTGTGATAACCTCGTCTGCAGCGACTGCTTCAGGATTGCTTACGTGCAATCCAAGATTATTTGCTCCAGACGAAAGCGGTATCCATGTGGCTGTCGGGCCTGGGCATGCATTCCAAATGAGGGGCGGACCGGAAGGCGGGTACGCATTTATGGTGGCACCATAGTCTCCATTATCCAGCGCATGCGCTTCGACCGTTGCAGGGGAGGAAGTGCTGCCCTGGTCAGTGTACGTTACGTTCATCCCGCCATCGTACTGCAGGTCCACCGTACTAGCTCTCGGTGAACAGTTTGGCAGGTGCATATTGTCGCCTGGCAGCGGGAGCTTATCTACCATACTGAGGTCTCGAATCGCAACACATCCAGTTTCATTTTGGAATGTGAGGGAAACAGGTATCGATGCTCCCGGAGCAGCATAGGACGGAACGCTTTTTACCGGCGTTAAGCTTCCGATAGGAGCCGAGATAAGGATGAACTCCGGATTGGATACAGCACCGTGCGGTAAGCCTTCGTCGACGGTGAATTCGTTCGGTATATTTCCTATTACCGCATCCTTCTTGATTTCGACATCGAATTCGATGTAGTAGTATGGTATCGCCAAACCGCCGAAGCTGCAGTTTGTGATGGAAGCGTCCGCGCAGCTTTGCGGAATACCATTGAACGTAAAAACAAGTTTTCCCGTCGCAGCATCGTACGCTACCACGCTACCCTGCAGACTCGGATCGTCTGCAATCCCGCATTGCGGATTTGGATACATATCCGTATAGAAGCGCGCGGAATTCGGGACATAGCTGAAGACCATTGGATTCAGTATGTCTTTTACTACCGGATTGACGATGTCCATCCCACCGATGTTTCTGATCCGCAACCGGTAGGTTAGGTTATCGCCGGGGGCATACACAGGTTGCTTGTTGCAGACCTCCTTGTAGAGGCACAACTCCGCCTCCGGTTGGACGACGGTGAACTCTTTTATCACCGGATTGCCAATGGGCGTCCCATTGGCAACTGCCGTTAATGTGTTTGCAACAATATCCCCGGGATTTGCAGCACTGCTGATTGTAAAATCGACATAGAATACTATGTGCTCGCCGTGCGCCAGCGCCTGTGTATTCACAATCTTCAGATTGTTGCCGTCCATGTAACCGATACCATTCGGCGTAATCGGGTATGCGTTTTGGATGGACGGATATGAATTCGTCCCAGAAGGACAGGGAGAATACGTAGACCAATCGTCAAACAAACCATCGGGATCAAGTGTGATATTCGCTGACGGGTGATCGGTTATGATTAACTCACAAGGATTCAGCGTCCCGCCTGTATAGTTACTCACAATGATTTCATACGTGCCTTTGCATCCCGGCTGCATGCTGGATGCAAATAGCTTGACCTTGCCGATTGCCTGCACACGTTTTACGCAAGTCGATGGACCGGGTTTAGCAACCGGGCCACATAGCGGACCGGGCGGTAGATCTCCATACAGCGTCGTGGCATTCGTCGTGATCGAACTGCCATACGGGAAACTTGTCCCGTACGGGTATTTCACTGTGACATCCATGACGACGTAGTTCGCGATGGTATTTACATCGAGGAGGGGGATATCCCATCTTATACCATTTGGTGGTGGATAGGAGATACTGCCAATTGCTCCAACTGCTGGCCATTGATCTGTTACTACATTGATAATCTGTGCATCAACGGGGAATTGATCTTCGACCGAAACATCGGTCAGATTCATCTGACCAAACGCGCCTGGTTGCCGCTTAATCCTGTAACGGTAGGTTATTTCCTCGGCAGCGTTCTCTTTAGGACAGAGCGGATCTCCACTGTAGGGTCCTAGCGGATAGACGCTATATGTCCACGGATCGATTGCAATCGCTGTCGTCTCTACGAAGTCTGTACTAATACTGGCAGGTGCACCGGTATCGGAGGTATACTCCAACGTCGCTCTGTTCCTAACCGTGGTGCCGTTACATGTTGTACCATTCGGAAACATCACCTGAATGATAACTGAGCCGTGACAGTACCCTGTAAACGGCCCTGATGCCTGTATCTCCAGTGGTGTACATAATGAGCCAACTGCTGGCTCTGTTATCACTGAGAATTCAGAAGAAAGCGCGCTATAGTCTACTCCTACACAGATTAAGCCGGAGGGGAGGTCGTCGGCAATGGTAACGCCTGTCGCACCATCAGGTATACTAAACTCAATAGTGTAGTCGAACGTAAGTCCGGAGTGGATATCCGTGTCACTTACAGTCTTGGTAAGATAGAATCCATCAGCATCTACAGTACTCGACTGCCCATATGCTGCAGGCCCTATACTCATAATTGAGATGGCCAGCAATCCAGCAAGGAGATATGCACGTTTCATTGTTCCTCCAATAAAGGTTTTATTATCTCTGTATTCATTTCTATGTCAGTTTCTTGGCGATCTCGATTCGATCATTCTTGGTGATGGCCGTGAGTTTTATGTATGCTGGTTCTCCTGCCGGCGATTTCGGCGGCGCGGCGACAGAGTGTATTCCCTTTTCGAGGCGAACTCCGTCGAGTAGTATTGCAAGTACTTGCCCGCTTGCATCGGTTACTGTTATTGTCACATCTGCCGACTCGGGAAGTTCGAACTCCACGCCTGCAGGCTTGAATGGATCTGGATACACGAGCTTTGCGAAAAAGCCTTGTTTCACCCTGGAACACTCCTGAATGCCCTCGATAGAGGCATTGTATTTTACGTTTGAATTCTGGGTACGCGGCAAGCTAGGAAGATATAGCAAGTACTTCAATCGCGGATTCCGCCATATCGTGCTATGTAATCCGCTATTTAATTAGGGTTATATCGGATATTATATATCCGATATGTAGTGGGGAGTAAAAAAGAGGGAGTGAGGCTGCTAGGCTTCCGTCAATCCGAGCCGTATAGCAGCTTTGGTGAGCCCAGCAATGGAATGCGTATCGAGCTTTTGCATGAGGTGCTGCCGGTGTGTTTCTATTGTGGATACGGATACGTACAGCAGGGATGCGATCTCGCGCGTGGAATGCCCCTCTGCGATAAGCTGCAGCACTTGCCGCTCCTTGGAAGTTAGTTGTACTGTGTCCTCACGTATGTGGTTTGTGAGTTGTTCAACATAGCCCTGGATCACAGTGTCGGTTAGATCCTGACTGATATATCTTTTTCCACTTTTCACCGCATTAATGGCACATTCTAGTTCTGCAATAGCAGAGTGCTTAATGACATACGCATGCGCTCCAGCTTTAAACATTTCTGTCACAAACTCCCTGCCCCGGTCCATGGAAAGTGCTATGATCTTTGTGTCTATTCCGCGCGCAACCAGCTCCTTGGTCGCGTCGATACCATTGAGTATAGGCATATGAACATCCATTATTACGACGTCCGGATGCAGCTCTTCGACAAGTTCGACAGCGCGTCTCCCATCCGCGGCCTGACCTACGACCTTCATGCACAGGTCCTCCTCAAGCAATGCACGGATACCCTCGCGGAGAAGGGTATGGTCATCTGCCAACACGATTGATATACTCATCTCTTCTCGGAATTTGGTGGTACTGTTAACTGCTTTTCGTCTTTGAGTTCATCATCGCCAGCAAGAAAGAGCGCCTCCGGCACATATATCGAGACGATACTACCCTTCCCAGGTTCAGAAACGATCTTCATCGACACACCGAAATCGCTAAATCTGGTTCTCATATTGTGTAGTCCAAATCCACCGTTTTCTTGTGGTCCATCCATCACACTTTGCGGAAAACCGCAACCATCATCAACGACTTGAATGACGATACCGTCCGCTTCCGTATCGAGATTAAGATGAATCGCCGATGCCTCAGCGTGTTTAACTGCGTTCACGAGCAACTCGCGGGCAGCCATAAACAGCAACACGTGGAGTTCTTTATTCACACGGAGGCTCTCGCATTCAATACTATACCCAATAACATTCCCATGTTGTTTTTCGACCCACTCCACCACCCATTCTAGCGCCTTCCCAAGCGTGAGATCCTGAATAAATGGCGGACATAAGTCAAATGTAAGGGTATGTGTATTATGGATCACCTGATCGAGCATAGTACGAACGCCGTCGATTGTACCGTCACCGGGTGCTGCCTTCTTTTGCCACCGATGCAGCTTCATGTAAACAAGTGATAACGTCTGTCCGATGGAGTCGTGGAGAAAATGCGCCATTTGGCGTCTTTCGCGTTCCTCTGTATCCACAAGTTGCTCGGCAAGGGCTTTCAACCGCTCCTGTCTATCTTCTAACTCTTTCACATAAACACGGCGGCGGTAGAGATACAGCCCCCAGGCAGTCACAATACCCAATACAAGCAGTACGAGCGGACCGAGTATATACCAACGCAGCAATGGAGGCAGCGGTATGGTAAATGTTTGAGTAGTCCCCTTATCATACTGCCCGAACTTCCCTTTTGCCTGGACCTGAATTGTATAGTAACCAGCTTCTATATCTTCGAGTACCAGCGATCGCTGCTGTGACCATGGGGACCATTCCTCGTCGTTTATCCTGTAGCGAGTAAGAATTTCTTCCGGTGCAAGCTCCCCCCATGAAGCGTAGGCAGCCCATGAAATGGCGGCTCTTCCCGGCTCCACTGCAGGAGTGTTGATTACAATCCGTGGTGGCAGCATCTTCACCTTCGACAGATCGAGAACTGCCCATCCAGAACTCCATGTTCCGACAAACACCGAATCGCCTGCTGCCATAACAGGCCATAGCGAGGAGCTATTCAGACCAGATCTTTCGTCGAACGTTAGCCATGAGCCGTTCTGAAACAAACCGAGCCCCCGTGCGGTCGTTACCCATACCCTGTTCAAGGGATCTACCTCCACCTCCCATATGTCATCATTCGGCAACCCGTTGTTCGTCGTGTGGTAGTATAAACTATCGTTTGTTTCAATGATGCCCAGACCACGCGAGTATAAGTACGTCCCAAAATAGACGATGCCTGTGGTGTCAATTGCGATTGTTGTTACCGGACTACGGGTTTCTCCGTATGAATGAAAATGCGTCCAAGCACCTCCCCTGTAACGGCTAATACCTGCATATGTGCCGAACCAGTATGAACCGTCGGGCGCTTCAGCAAACGCGTACACTCGCTTATGTGGCAGACTGCCGCTCATCTCCCAATGCACGATGTTCTTTCCTTCCAATCGGAAAACACCTGGGTTCTTCTCCGTTCTGTTACTTCCTGCCGCTGAATGCCCTGCGAACCAAAGATCACCGCTCCTGTCTGTATAAATACGATGGATAAACGGTTCAGTACCTTCGTAGACGATAGGCACATGACGCCATGTTGAACCGTTCCACTTGTAGACGCCTGTAAATCCAGAGCCGCTGGAAATCCAAATATTTCCAGCCCTGTCTTCAACGACACCAGTGACAGGCAGAACCGCTTTCCCTCGTATCCTGGAAACCGTCCGTTCCAAACCGTCGGGAGTATGTTGAACGATACCTCCGCTTGTCGCCAACCACACGGAATAATCTTGTGCTTTTACGATATCGTTTACCCGATTTCGGCTATCGGTAGCTTCCCAGGAAGCGTTCTCCCACATCCTATTTTCCGCTCGGCAAAGATACGCGCCTTCACTGGCGGCAATCCACAAATCGCCATCGTTGCTAAACCTGATTGATGATGCGCTTTGCAGCGAATGCGGCTTGCTGTTTACTACCGTCCAACGCCCAAGTTCATAGTAGTGAATGGTGTTATCTTCGGCGAGAACGGCTATCCTGCCGGAATTCGAAATAGCCCCTCTCTGGGGTAAATGAAGGTGATTCCACGGAAGTCGCCGAGAATGCCCCTCTTCATCCAAAAACCAAAGTCCTCTCATTTCTTGCGGGAAATCAATTCGCGCGACGGACTGTCCACTGACATTCCTGTCCATGAAAAATATCCGGATATTCCCCGATGCGTTTGTTAGGATTGGACTTCGAGGGCCATTTGCGAGCAGGAACAAATGATCGAGAGCATTCACAAGGAGGAAGTGATCGTGTGCGTAGCCATATACCTCCCAATCCGGATCGAGCGGTGCGGGTTCGGATACCCACCTTCCAGTAGTATCTGCGTATAGATAGTGATAGTGATTTTCAATGCGGGAAAGCAGCGTGTCGGGCGAAAGTATCCAGACGCCGGAACACGAGGTAAACGGTAATGACTGGATTCCGGTACGTGAAGCGGTGTATATACGGTCGTTACTTCTGAAGACGAGTCTAGACCTGTAGAAACCGGAGAATCGCGAGTAGTCCCGGTGAAAAAGGTATTCCGTCGAATCAACGCAATGCCATTGGAATCCGTCGTACCATGCAATCCCTTTCTCGGTCCAGGCCCAGGGCGTACCATCCGGTCCATCCATGACATCATAGACAACGTTCGATGGCAACCCGCTCGCATTGGTGAAACGCACCCATCGCCAGGATTCGGAATGGGCAACCTCCTGCGCGTGTACGCGAAACATGATCGCTGCGCAGAAAACAGCAACAATGAGGCTGAAGCGATATGAAGCTTCAAAGCGCAAAAGATTATCATGCTGTGGAAAAAACAACTTCGCCTTACAGCACACAAGACCATACTACCTCCCAGTACAGCGATGATTGGCATCATCCGGGCTGCATAAAGCTGTCTCTTGCGTTGTCCCTATGTTGACTGCGCATGCCGCAAGCAGTCGGGGCTACACTCTGTAGGCCATGGAATATAGTACTTCAGGGCCATATGATCTACTACTTGCGCAAAGCGACATTTCGAGGCAGTGTGAAAGACGAGCACTCGGCTCTGACCATATTCGGATTCAATGACCTCCGTGGTAGCAGGAGTGAGAGACATGACCCCGAACCCGCGTGTCGACTTTAAGACTTCCAATATCCTACCTAATGAGTGAAGCTCCCTTACTTCACAGTCGCATGCGACAAATCTATATCCTAGTCCCTCACCGCCAACGCGAGGTAAAGACTCGGTAACGCTTAGATTCTAGGGAGGGCGTGGTTATAGTGATATTCGCTTGTTGTGCAACATATGCGCATTAACTGATCATTAGCCAGCGTCAAAGTAGAATTCCTAAATAACAGAAAAGCCGTCACAATCAGGTCGTAAAGACCACATATGACGACTTTTCTTTGACTCTTATTTGCCCTTGATCTCGGGCTAAGAATTAGTCCATAATTTTGCGGTAGCCTGTATTTGCAGGGTCGCTTCGCAATCGTGCAACAAATGTGCAACGTCATTTCTGCAGTTTACATCCCTCGGGGGTAGTAGCATTAGAAGGCGTCTAAACGCACCCGTAGTTTACATACACAGAAATACGACCAGATATGAACCGACACAACTATCTATTAATCTGCTTCGTTGTTGTTCTTGCCTCCTTCAAACTCGCCTCAGCGCAGCAACGGATCGAATTCTTTGCCGAAGACACCCAATCGAACGAGTCGCTCATCCTGGATTCAGTCCACGTGGTTGTCTCAAATCTCAATTTAGACACCACGTTGATAGGGACGAATGAACTGGTCCTCAACAAAACTGTCGGTATGGAAAATCCAAGAGTGCCCTCGGTATTCCATCTTTCGGGAAACTTCGCAAATCCTTTCACGTCACAAACGCAGTTTACAGTCATTTCTCCCATACGCTCACCGGCTACAATCAGCTTGTACTCAGTCAATGGCAAACGCATTGCATATGCAGAAGTGACGCTATTGCAAGGTTCATCTCATTTCATCCTTCAAGGTGACAGCCTTCCATCAGGGCTCTACATATTAGAGGTGCAGAACAAACGTGGTGTGAAACAGACTTCCAAACTCGTCAAAACCGGTACTTCAGGTTCAGGAGCTGTGAGAATCGAGTCCGCTGGCTCTGCAACGGGAGTCGTGACATCCTTTGGCAAGGTATCTGAGATCCTGAACCTTCAGGTCACAGGCTACGCGACACGATATCAGGCAGACGTCTTCGAACCTTGTACTGAACTCTCAGACGATTCGAAACGGGACGCACTCGCGATTGTATGCAATCTATTCATTGAGGAAATGAGAGCGGAATGCGGACAAGACACTCCTAAGGCCCAAGATAGATCATAGGGTGTTGCACTATTGCACGAAAATCGAGGGTGGGTATACACCTATCGAAAAAGATGACCGATACGGTGTTACGCTGGAATTCGGAGTACGTTTGCACCTACCGGCTACCGGACCACTACGTCTTCACGACCGAGTATGGGTACAAGATGCGCTCCAACCGGGCGTTAGAGAAGCTGAAGCTCTATGCCGGCAAAGCAGGACTACCGCTTAAGAAAGTGCGC
>PABJ01000120.1 GCA_002699105.1 Ectothiorhodospiraceae bacterium
CCATGCTGCACGTGGTATTCACTGCTGCTACGATTTTTCTGCGACACCGTTCGCTCCTTCCGGCAAACAGAGCTATGAAGAGGCGCTCTTTACATGGATTGTCAGCGACTTTTCACTGAACGATGCGATAGAATCCGGTCTGGTGAAAACACCTCGCATTGTCGTTCGCGACGACGTACCGAAATCGAAGAAAGTACTGAAATCCAAGCTCTTCCATATCTACGAAGAGCCCGAAGTAAAAGACGATTTGAATCGCCGGGCAGAGGAAAACGAACCGCTCCCTGATCTTCTGGTGAACGCGTATTACTTGCTGGGAACGGATTGGCTTTCCACGTACGAACATTGGAAAGAGCACGGTCTCAGCGTCCCGCCGGTCATGATCACTGTAGCGAACAGAACCGAAACGGCGGCGCGTATTGCACACGCATTTACAACAGGCAAAATCAAGCTTTCTGAACTTGGTGCAGAGGACCATGTCCTGCATATCGACTCGAAGGTCTTAGCCCAGGCTGAAGAAAAGGAAGAAACTGAAGATCCGGAGCTTGAACTCAGCGAAAAGGAACAGCTCACAAAGAAGGAATACGCTGAACTGTTACGGCAAAAGGTTGATACCGTAGGTAAAAAGGGGCAACCGGGGCAGTACATTCGCAATGTGATCTCCGTGGGAATGCTCTCAGAAGGCTGGGATGCAAAAACCGTAACCCACATCATGGGCTTACGGGCGTTCACGAGTCAGTTGCTCTGCGAACAGGTTGTCGGCAGAGGGCTGCGCCGAACAAGCTATGAGCTTGAAAATGGGATGTTTCCGCCGGAATATGTGAATATTTTCGGTGTACCATTTACCTTCCTTCCCCACGAATCTCCGGAAGAGGACGGGCCAGCCGAACCGCCGCGTACTGTACATGAGATAGAACCGGACGATTCGAAGCGTGAGTATGAAATCGAATGGCCAAACATCATTCGTTTCGAGCGCGTCCCCAAACCAACGCTGGAAATCGACTGGTCGAAAGTCAAACCATTGCACCTTGATCTATCGAACGCACACACAATCGCAGAATTAGCACCGACGATTGCCGGCTTCACAGATTTGCGTTTATCTGAGGATATAAACTTCCTCGAAATAGCTGATCAGTTTCGTATGCAAACCATTATTTTCGATGCGGCATCACAGGCGTACGATAGATATTCATCATCGTGGCGAGGAAATAAAGCGCTACTGCTCGCGCAGGTCGTAAAGTTTACAAGTGAGTATATCGCCCGTGACATGATTCAACTGGATCCGCCAATCTATCAAGAAGATGAGACAAGACGAAAAGTTGCGATGCTGTTCCTCATGAGTCGCGTGGTTGGTGCCATCTGCGAAAATCTTGAGTTCAACATGGTGGAGCGGAATGAGCCTGTGTTGGATCCGGAACGGAGCACGGGTTCAACCGGCTTCATGAACAAATGGCACACGACGCGTCCGTGCGAACACGTTCGTAAATCGCATATCAACATGAGTGTGTTCGACGGTAGTTGGGAAGACAGTCATGCGTTCGCCCTGGATAGGAACAAACACGTAGAAGCATGGGCAAAAAACGATCACCTGAACTTTGTGATATACTATATATATCAAGGTTCCGTACGCCGCTATCTTCCGGATTTTATTGTTCGTTTAACGAACGGTGAACATCTCATCCTGGAGACCAAAGGTATCGTCGACGACCAGGCCATAACGAAAGCCCGCTACGCAGAACAATGGATTGATTCCGTGAACGAAGACGGCCGCTGGGGAACGTGGCACTATCGAATGAGCACGCATCCTTCGGAGGTCGATGCAGTTATCGCAGAGGTGGCGAAGTAGCACCATTTTCAAGGAACTAGGCCCTTAAAACAGACAACAGGCGCCGGTGGGGCGCCTGTTGCGGTGTGTACGCTTAGCAGGGGTGTAGGTTAAGAAGCCATGAAAGAACAGTTTACGGAGCAGTATGAGTCGCTAAGCGGGGTCACACTATGCGGCAATTTGTCTGTTTGCGTCGGGGGAGCCGTACGTTGTTGTATAGGTCGGTACGTACGTTTCGATCGTGCGATCGATCAGTGAATCGAGCTCGGCTTCCAGGGTGGCGCCGGACTCGAATCGGTGCATCAATGGAATTTCGGGAAATTGCTGTATGATGAGTCCGCGGATGAGCGCTGCGAGAGTCTTCGTACCGCTGAGCATGCGCTCGATGTTCGCAGGATTCTCGACGTCTTCGTAGCCGCGAGGACGGAGATTCGGATGCGGGTAGAGGCGGATCACTTCTTTCACCCTGTGGAGATAGACGAGGCGAACGAGGCGCTCTTCGCTCTCGTTGCGGCTTTTCATCATCTCGCTCTGGAACATATTCGCGATCATCGTGGCAAACCTGCCGTAGTCCTTCATCGTGCCGGGCCGCGGACGGGAAAGGATCTGGTGCCGGTTTGCGTTGGTCTGCTGTGTGTTCATTGCCGGGTGAAGTTGAATTGCTATTGTCGTCATGGTATTACTTCCTGCTCGGGTTAGCCGCTGTTCAAACTGTTCGCCCCATGTATTGCAACTTGAGTGCCAAACGCCAAAACGGCCTCTAAACGCTGTTTTTCAGGGATTTAACCGTGTTGGAAGCTTACAATCCTGTAATGTGACATACGGGCGTTACACACGCCGGAATACCTGTAACGCTTTTGTTTACAGCATCCGGCGGACATAAAAAATGCGGTCCGCAGAAGCGAACCGCCGATAGTATCTCTATAGTACGTCTGAGGGGTTACACCGTCCAGGCGGAATCCTCCATGATGGTCTCCTTCAGCCCGTCCACGTAGGATAGCACGACGCGCTTGATTGTGATATCCGGCTGGAGGGATTCGACGTAGACGCGGTCGATATGCACGACCTTCGCGGGATCGTTGAAGGATTTGGGCGAGACGATGCCCCCGAAGTGCTCGCTGCGTCCGAATGCAATATGGAGCCCGAGCTTCTCATCCATGAGCAAACTGCCGACGGCCTGGAGGCCGAATTCCCCGAGCACCCCGTGACCGATCTCGGCGATGTTGCCGTATGCGGGTTCGTCGATGAGCATGTGGCGCTGGCGGTCGCTTTCCTTGCCCTCGCTGAGCACCTCCACGGCGCGGTTGCCTTCGATGCGGTAGAGCACGATCTCCTCGCCGAACTGCACGGGGATTGTGCCTGCGCTGCCGCTGGGGTTCCCGGTGATCTCGCCTTCGTACGGCACGATGTAGGTCTCGCCCGATGGCAGGTTGCCGACGATCTTATCGTCGTGGAACATGCCGCTGCTGGCGGTGGCTTTGCGGTTGCGGAGATCGCAGTTGAAGGTGTATTCGGTGCCCCGCACATCGAAGACGATGTCTTCTTTCACTGCCTCGTCGAGGCGGGTCTTCATGTTCATGATGCGCTCGTGGACTTTGTTGTAGTCGAGATTGAGCGCGGGGAGCATTTCGGGGATGAAGCCGGGCATGGTCGTGCCGCGGAAGTCGTATTCCTTCGCCAGCATCTTGCACGGCGCGGTGGCGGATAGCTCCGTCGGTGCGATGATGAGGTCGGTCTCCGCCATGACCTCGGCCATGGGGATCTCCTTGCCCTTCAAGCGGATGACCTCGGCGGTAAACTGCTCGGGGCTGCCTTCCACGGCGTAGAATCTATCCGGGAGGTTGTTGTTGTTGCTCCCGACGTTTTCGTAGTAGAAGATCTGGACTGTTTCGAGGCCGATATCTTCGCGGAAGGAGCTGGCTTTTTGCCACCAGTCGTAGGCCATGCTGCGCCGTGCGAGCCACTGGTCGTGGTCCGGCAGGTTGTCGTTCGGCACATCGACGATGAAGGTCAGGACCTTATCGGCGGGCCTGAACTGGAAGACGGTTTCGAAGAGCTGTTTGAGGTTATCGGTTGTGAGGGTATCCATATCCATCTCGCAGAAAAAAATGACAACAACGGGAGTGAAATATACGCAAAAATTGACCGAAAACGCTGAAAAACGCCGATTTTGCGTTTTGGTAAAAATGGACAAAAAATATCCGAATATTTTTCTTTCAAATCTCCTGCGAATCTGTTACTTTAATCACGGATATAGAAGAATCACGCACCTGTTACTCGTTTGAAAGAAAGCACCTTTTCATGATTCTTCCGGCAAACTCCTTTCACGGCAATCCTCCCTGTTCCAGAGCGAGGGTTCACATAGATTTACGGCATCCATCATCACCCGGCCGCGACGCGGGCGGGCGGGCAGTACTACCCTTCGATCTCGGACCGCTTCGCATCAGTCCGCACGATTCAGCGGCTGATCGGCAGCGGCGATGGAACCGCCGGTACCCCAACGACGCACATACACCTTATAGAAAGGAAATATCATGAGTCAAAGACGCAAAGTCACAATTGACGGAAACGAAGCCGCAGCCTTTGTCGCCCATAAGACAAACGAAGTCTGCGCGATTTACCCGATTACGCCCAGCTCGAATATGGGCGAGTGGGCCGATGCGTGGTCCGCAGCAGGTGAACGGAACATCTGGGGCAGCATACCGGATGTCGTGGAACTTCAGAGCGAAGGCGGCGCGAGCGGCGCGGTGCACGGCGCACTGCAGACCGGCTCGTTGACGACGACCTTCACCGCATCGCAGGGTCTCCTGCTGATGATCCCGAATATGTACAAGATCGCCGGCGAGCTGACCTCGACGGTGTTTCACGTCTCCGCGCGCTCAGTCGCAGCGCAGGCGCTATCGATCTTCGGAGATCATAGCGACGTTATGGCCGTCCGGCAGACGGGATTCGGCCTGCTTGCATCGAACAACGTGCAGGAAGTCATGGATCTCGCCCTCATTTCCCAGGCAGCGACGCTGGAAGCCCGCGTACCGTTCGTGCATTTCTTCGACGGCTTCCGGGTCTCCCACGAAGTCAAGAAGATCGAAGAGCTCAGCGACGACGACATGCGCGCAATGATGGACGATGCGCTCATCTCCGCTCACAAAAAGCGCGGTCTCACGCCCGATAGCCCGGTGCTCCGCGGTACGGCGCAGAACCCGGATGTCTTCTTCCAGGGACGCGAGACGGTCAACCCGTTCTACCTGAAGACCCCCGGCATCGTTCAGAACGCAATGGATAAATTCGCCGGGATCACAGGACGCCAGTACAACTTGTTCGATTACTTCGGTGCAGAGGATGCTGAAAGCGTCATCATCATGATGGGCTCCGGCTGCGATACGGCAGAAGAAGCCGTAGAATTCCTCAACAACCAGGGCGGAAAATACGGCCTCGTGAAGGTCCGTCTCTACCGTCCGTTCTCGATCGAACATTTCATCGGCGCGATTCCGAAGACCGCAAAAGAGATCGCAGTCCTCGACCGCACGAAGGAACCGGGTTCCGCTGGCGAGCCGCTCTACAAAGACGTTGTGACGGCATTTGCGGAGGCAATGACAAGCGGCACCATGCCGACGGCGCAGTTCCCGAAAATCATCGGCGGCCGCTACGGACTTTCCTCCAAGGAATTCACTCCGGCGATGGTCAAGGGCGTGTTCGACGAGCTCGCGAAGGATAAGCCGAAGAATATGTTCACCGTCGGCATCATCGAAGATGTGACGAACAGCAGCATCGACTACGATCCTGCATTCATCACCGAAGGCGACGATGTGTTCCGCGGAATGTTCTACGGACTCGGCGCAGACGGAACGGTCGGCGCGAACAAGAACTCCATCAAGATTATCGGCGAGGAAACGGATTTCTTCGCGCAAGGCTACTTCGTGTACGATTCGAAGAAATCTGGCTCGATGACGACATCGCACCTGCGCTTCGGACCGAAGGAGATCAAATCCTCGTACCTCATCAACACGGCAAACTTTGTTGCATGCCACCAGTTTTTCTTCCTCGAGAAGTTCGACATGCTGAAGAACGCAGTCGAGGGCGCGACGTTCCTGTTGAACAGCCCCTACGGCCCCGACGAAGTATGGCAGCACCTCCCGCGTCCGGTGCAGCAGCAGATCATCGATAAGAAGCTGAAATTCTATGTCATCGACGGCTACACGGTCGCCAACGAAACAGGCATGGGTGCACGCGTCAACACGATCATGCAGACCTGCTTCTTCGCGATCAGCGGTATCTTGCCAAAGGACGAGGCGATCGAAAAGATCAAGGGCTCGATCAAGAAGACCTACGGCGCCAAGGGCGAAAAGATCGTGCAGATGAACTTCAACGCCGTCGATCAGACGCTTGCGCATCTGTTCCAGGTCGATGTCCCGGCTGAGGTCACCAGCACACTCGAATATCCCCCGACGGTATCCGACAAAGCTCCAGACTTCGTGAGGGACGTCACATCGATGATGATTGCGGGCCACGGCGACGATATCCCCGTCAGCAAAATGCCGGTTGACGGCACGTACCCGACTGCAACAGCCTTGTGGGAAAAACGCAACATCGGCCTCGAGATTCCCGAATGGGATACGGTGACATGTATTCAGTGCGGTAAATGTGCGAACGTCTGTCCGCACGCTACCATCCGCATCAAGGTCTTCCCGCCCGAGCACCTCGAAGGCGCACCGGCGACCTTCAAGAGTACCGATTACCGCGGTAAGGAATACCCGGGCATGAAGTACTCGATCCAGGTTGCGCCCGAAGATTGCACCGGCTGTTCGCTTTGCGTTGAAGTCTGCCCGGCGAAGAACAAGACGGAAGTCCGGCTGAAGGCTATCAATATGGTTCCCCAGCCGCCTATCCGCGAACAGGAACGCGAGAACTGGGACTTCTTCCTCAGTATCCCGGAAGCGGACCGCAAGGAAGTGAAGATCGATACCATCAAGGGTTCGCAGTTCCTGCAGCCGCTGTTCGAATTCTCGGGCGCATGCTCGGGTTGCGGCGAAACGCCGTATGTCAAGCTCGTCAGCCAGCTCTTCGGCGATCGCACCGTGGTGGCGAACGCGACAGGCTGCTCTTCGATTTACGGCGGTAACCTGCCGACAACGCCGTGGGCGAAGAACGCCGACGGACGCGGACCGGCGTGGTCGAACTCCCTGTTCGAAGACAATGCCGAATTCGGTTACGGCTTCCGTCTCACGATCGACAAGCAGACCGAGTATGCCAAAGAGATGCTCGTCGCATTGGCCAGCGATCTCGGCGAAGATTTCGTACGCGAGCTGTTCGATGCAGATCAGAGCACGGAAGCAGGTATCATGGATCAGCGCGACCGTGTCGTAACGCTGAAGCAAAAGCTTGAAGGAATGAATAAGCCTGAAGCCAAACGCCTCCTCGATGTCGCCGACTTCCTCGTGAAGAAGAGCGTCTGGATTATGGGCGGCGACGGCTGGGCATACGATATCGGCTACGGCGGCCTCGATCACGTGCTTGCGAGCGGCAGAAACGTCAACGTCCTCGTCATGGATACGGAAGTGTATTCCAACACCGGCGGCCAGATGTCGAAGGCAACACCGCTCGGCGCTGTCGCGAAGTTCGCCGCAGGCGGTAAGCCGACGATCAAGAAGGATCTCGGTCTCATGGCTATGAGCTACGGCGACGTGTATGTCGCGAAGATCGCTATGGGCGCCAACGATGTGCAGACGCTGCGGGCACTGCTCGAAGCTGAAGCCTACGACGGTCCGTCCCTGATCATCGCCTACAGTCACTGTATCGCCCACGGTATCGATATGTCGAAAGGCATGGATCACCAAAAGGCGCTCGTGGACTCGGGCATGTGGCCGCTCTATCGCTACAATCCCACGCACATTGCACAGGGCAAGAACCCGTTCAAGCTGGAGAGCAAGGCGCCGAAGATTCCTGTGAAGGAATTCACCTCGACGGAAACGCGCTTTGCGATGCTCTACAAGAGCAAGCCGGAAGAAGCCAAGCGCTTGAACGATCTCGCGCAGCAGCAGGTCGAAACGCAGTACCGCTACTACCAGCAGCTTGAAGAGCTGATGGGTAAGCTGATGACGCCGAAAGAGGCAATGGAAGAAGCGGCGGGAGCGTCGGAATAATCCGGCGCTGCGCCATGCACAGATCCGAACAACATTGATTTAACGAAACAAGGATATATCATGGATTTATCAACAACCTACATGGGCTTGCAGCTGAAGCACCCGGTTGTGCCGTCCGCTTCCCCACTTTCCCGCGATCTCGGTACGATTAAAGCGATGGAAGACGCCGGCGCCGCCGCCGTCGTCATGTACTCACTGTTCGAAGAGCAGATAGCCCACGATCAGAAACAGCTCGATCACTTTCTCGCACAGGGTACAGAGAGCTACCAGGAAGCGCTCTCCTACTTCCCCGAGCAGGAAGATTACAACCTCGGTCCGGACGAGTACCTCGAGCACGTGCGCCTGGCGAAGCAGGCCACCGATATCCCCATAATCGGAAGCCTGAACGGCGTATCAACCGGCGGGTGGATCGACTATGCTAAGAAGATTCAGGAAGCCGGCGCCGACGGACTGGAACTCAACGTGTACTACATCCCGACGGACGGCAAGTATTCGTCGATGGAGATCGAACAGATTTATCTGAACGATCTGAAGGCCATTAAGGAATCGATCTCGATCCCGGTCGCGATGAAGCTCAGCCCGTTCTTCAGTTCCTTCGCCAATATGGCGAAGAAGCTCGACGACGCCGGTGCCGATGCGCTGGTACTCTTCAACCGCTTCTACCAGCCGGATTTCGATCTCGAAAATCTTGAGGTCGTGCCGACGGTGACGCTGAGCGTTGCGAACGAAGGCCGCCTTCCACTTCGCTGGATCGCGATTCTTTACGGCAAGATCAAAGCGAACATGGCTGCCACAACCGGCATTCATACCGGCATCGATGCTCTCAAGATGCTTATGGCAGGCGCAGACGTTACGATGGTTTGCTCTGCATTGCTTGAGCACGGCGTTCCCCGGCTCACCCAGATCGTGAACGAACTCCAGCAATGGATGGAGGAGAATGAATACGAGTCAGTCGCGCAGCTCAAGGGCAGCATGAGCCAGAAGTCGGTTGCAGAACCGGCGGCCTTCGAGCGCGCCAACTATATGAAAGCCCTCCAAAGCTGGAAGGTCATCATCTAGCGCATCGCTCGAAACACAGCTCTCATCAGGAAGGGCGGGCGAAAGCCTGCCCTTCCCCTTTAGTGCCAATTTTTGCATCCGTCATGATTTTCTATTCGTATTCCTGCGCATCGTTTATTATTATGCACGGAGCATTCTAACACTTTTTACCCACAGGGGAGCTATGATCGATACTATGGATGAATTGGAACGGTTTCGGAAAGCAATTGCCGTTCAGGGATTTGATATCATCCTGATTGCAGACACCGAGGGATTTTTACTTGCGGAAAACTCCGAATCCTCAGCCGATAGCGACAGGCTTGCGTCCTTGAGTGCGATGCTTGTTTCATCGATGCGTCAGATATCTGACACCATCGATTCCGGAGCATTTAATATTGCGATTCTTGAATACGACGAGAAGACGATTCTAACCGGCGGGATACATGACTACGTGGTCATGGGCATCCCGTCACAAAAAACACCGATCGGCTTTGCGCGGAAGGAAATGAAAAAGTCGCTAAATATGTTGCTCTGATACCGCAGTGTAAGTCTTCACTGCTGTATCGCGACTTGTGAGTGGTATGGAAGTCCCTGATATCCCGCCATACGGCGCGGAAAATTGTAACTTCCTTCCCTGCAAGGTGTTATTTGTACATTGGGTTCACGGTGAACCCAGCATCCCATAATTTGTTTGATTCCGCACATGAAGCTCCGATCGTATTCAGCCCGCCTCCTCTCAATTCTGGTCCTCTCAGTACTTTTTACTGCATGCAGCGACGATGACGAAGGCGATATTCTCCATTACTACAACCCGATACTCTCGCCGGACGGGACGAAAGCGGCCTTTGCCATTGAATCCAGAGTTGGAGTGAAGGTTGCAAGCCGGCAGGGCACATCGAATCTTGCCGTCCGGACGCTTTCATCGGGCGCTGAGACGAATTTCTTCGTTGGAGATAATCTTGAGCAATCCCGCTACTGGTTCACTCCGGACGGTTCTGCAATCGCCGTTCTCCAGGAGGAATTGAAGTTCTACACCCTCGAGGGCGCCCTCGCAGGTACGTTTGTATCCGAGTTCCAAAGCGCATCCCCCTCAGCAATTGCCTTTAACGGCACCGACCGCATGGTATGGGCTACGGTGCTCAATAACAGGCTCCTCATCGGTGAGGCGGAGTTCAGCAATGCCCCCTGGGTGCCGCTGAACGAGGAGCTGCTCGTCGATGACCCGCTGGTCGGCGAAGTATGGGATATACAAGCGACGAACTCGAACACCGTGCTTGTGTATCTCAAGGATGGAACGATCCGTGAATATGCGACAAGCGGCAGCATCCTGAATCAGTTAAAGGTCGAGCCCTTCGGCTCCTCCGACCCCTGGAAGAACCGAATCCACTACTACTTCAGCCGCTTTAACGGGCGATCCTTCGTCTACGTCCTCGATAATGGCGGCATCAGGCAGGCAAATCTCACCGATGACGTCGATTCATTGATCATCGTCAACGAAGGCAACAGCCTGAACAACTTC
>PABJ01000121.1 GCA_002699105.1 Ectothiorhodospiraceae bacterium
ATCGACTCGATCCCCGAGCTTTCCGATCTGACGGTCTTCGTACACGAATACATTCCGGGAACCCCGGGTCAGGTATATCAGTCCTACAGCGAACAGCTTTGGGTCGATGTTACCTCCATTGGCGGCAACCCGAATCCGGGCCACTTTGCCCTCGAGCAGAATTACCCGAACCCGTTCAATCCGTCGACCACGATCGAATACACGGTTGCAAATCGCACTGATGTACGCATCGTTGTAACGGACATGCTCGGCCGCGAAGTTGCTACCATCGTGGATGAAGCCAAATCCGCAGGTTCGTACATCACCACGTTCAATGCGAGCGGGCTCGAGTCCGGTACGTATTACATGACGATGCAGGCCGGCGACTTCCGCAGCACCCGCGCGATGACCCTGATGAAGTAAGCGAATACACAATTCGCATATACGAAAACGCCCTCCCAAGCGGGAGGGCGTTTTTCATATCATTAAATGGAATCTCTAATCGTCGTGGAACGGCATCCGCGTTTTAGGGACCAGTACCGTGTCGTCTGAAGGGAGCGAGTCGTCCTTCACCGCAGGTTTATCAAGCGTCAGTTTCGGTTTCGTCCTCCTGTCTTCCTGCCGTAAGTAGATATCTCGAGGAACGTCCTCATCATCTTGCTTCTTCGATTCCAGCTCAATTTTGCGCACATCAGTCTCGGCTGGATGGTCGCCTAAATCATGACGAAGCTCGTCCGGACTGGCTTCGACCTTGTCGTCGCTGTTGAAGCGGTGTTCATTGCGCAGGGCACCATCGATGTGGTCTTCGCGCCTGTCCTGCAATTGTTTGCGCGGTTTACGCGCCGGTTTGTCGTCTTCGCTCGGCGTAAGTATACGATCAGGTAGGGATATAGAGTCGCTCATACGATCTTTCTCGTCGTCGATTGCATCATTTCGTGACAGATTTTACCGTCAGGTAAAGCGTGATGCTAGTAATCTAGCGAATTCCCCAGCAACAAGTCAACGAGGCGTTCGAGGTCCTCTGTTGTAAAAAATTCAAAAGTAATAGACCCTTTACCGGCCTTCGATGCAGAAATGTCAATTTTGGTGCCGTACATCGGCTGGAGTTTATCGACGAGAGCCTTCAGGTGCGGGTCGGTTGTCTGTTTCGTCTCTTTCGTCGGTTTCTTACTGCCGGGCGTCTTCGCCTGCTCTCTCACGGCGCGTTCAACTTCCCTGACCGTGAGGTCCTCAACGAGGATGCGCTTCCATACATTAAGCTGTTTGCGCTCGTTATCCATGTTGATGAGCGCACGCGCATGACCCATGGTGATTTCGTTTTTCTGGATGCTTTGCTGGATCTCTTCCGGGAGTTTCAGCAATCTGAGCGTATTTGCGACTGTACTCCGGTCCTTACCTACACGCTGTGCGACGGTTTCCTGGGTGTAGTCGCACTGATCGATCAATTGGCGGTAGCTGTGTGCGATCTCTATCGGGTTGAGCTGTTCACGCTGAAGGTTTTCGATCAGCGATAGCTCGATCATCTGCTCGATGGTATCCACCTGCAGGATGTATGCAGGGATGTGCGTGAGATCTGCCATCTGGCATGCGCGCAGGCGGCGTTCGCCGGAGATTAGCTCGTAGCCGCTATCGGTTCTGCGGACGGTGATCGGCTGAACGAGGCCGTTCTCGCGAATCGACTGCGAAAGCTCCTGGAGCGGCTTTTCGTCGAATTCCTTCCGGGGCTGGTAAGGGTTCGGCGTGATGTTCTTCAGTTCGATATGCGCAATAATACCGCTGGTTTTGCCGTCGTCGGCGGATTCTTTGGTCGGGACAACGCTGACTTCCTCTTCCGGCGGGGCGGAAGGGATGAGGGCGCTGAGTCCTTTACCGAGAGCTTTTCTTGATTTCGACACGTAATGGACCGTTACAGTTCATAAAGATAGACGGAGCGAGGAGCGTGCTATTCGCTGCTGTGATTTGCCGGCGCCGGGCTGCCGGTGGCGTCAGGCGAGCCGGGCTTTTTCCCGTTGCCTCTGATCTCCTCAGCGAGATCGATATAATTCTGAGAGCCGATGGAAAGCGCATCGTAGAGCACAACAGGCTGCCCGAAACTCGGGCTTTCACTCAGACGGACGTTCCGGGAGATGATCGTTTCGAAGACCTTATCGCCGAAGTATTTCTGCACTTCCTCGGCGACTTGCTTCGCGAGCCGGAGCCGGGAATCGTACATTGTCAGCAAGACGCCTTCGATCGCAAGGTTCTTATTGAGATGCTGGCGAACAATGTTAATGGTATTCAACAACTTCCCCAGGCCCTCAAGGGCGTAATACTCGCACTGAACGGGAACGAGCACCGAATCCGCAGCTGTCAGCGAATTGAGCGTCAGCAGCCCCAGAGAGGGCGGACAGTCGATGATAACGTACTGATACTCCTGGCGGATCGACTCGATCGCGTTGCGGAGAATATATTCGCGTTTGTCCTGCTCTGTTAATTCAATTTCGGCGCCGACCAAGTCGATATGGCTCGGGATGATCGAAAGATAGTCCAGTTCAGAGGCCAACACAGCCTGCTGCGGGGGCACTCCGTTGATGAGGACATCGTAGACGGTCTTCTCGCGTTCGACATCATCGGGGAGGCCTGCGCCGTTGGAGGCGTTCGCCTGCGGATCCATATCGATGAGCAAGGTCGGGCATTCCGCGACGGCAAGACTCGCAGCGAGGTTCACTGCCGTGGTCGTCTTGCCAACACCGCCTTTTTGATTTGCTATGGCTATAACTCTTCCCATGATCCTGCTCAAATGGTCAATCGTTGTTGTCTCGTTCCGGTTGTATAAGTTCTTCGTTCATCCATGCCAGGTAAGGCGTCAGGCCTTTTTCAATCGGGGTGAAGAGGATTTCCGGCACATCGTAGGAATGCTGTTCGGCGACGTACGCTTCCAGCTTCGGGTACACATCGCTCGAGGTTTTGGCAATGAGCTGACACTCGGTCGCCTCTTCCACCTTGCCTTCCCAGCGGTACACCGAGGTCACCTCCGGAATAACGCTGCAGCAGGCTGCAAGCCGCTCGCGGATAAGACCCCGGGCCAGCGTCAGCGCTTCCTCGCGCGAACCAGTTGTGATAAATACCAAGCCGTGCATGAAATTCCTGTTGCGTAGAACCTATCCAACAAAGGTAGTGAGAGGAAGGGAAGTATTCAAAGCGAATTCTCTCCTCGCAGCGATCCTGGTTTGATCTGCCGTCCAATCACCCCATGTATAGAAGGCAATTTTGTTTTGCACAGTGAATGGAAAGCAGTATTTTTCAGTGAGGAGAGATGACTCGCTCATCGAAACAGGCAACATAACGATCGCGAAAGGGATCATATTGCCTCGAGTGCACCAGATACAACAGGGAACCCCAGACGCTGAAATCGGCAGACCAGCACCGGTATCTTCGCTTGCAACTCTCAATTACTTCCTCTATGTTTTGGGAGCGCCTTCCAGCACGCTTGTTACGACGCTTCCTGGAACGATTTGCACACACGAAAGTGAGACGCAATGAGTAGACTCGATTTCGAACCATTCGACGACGATAAATACGACTTTTCCGGCGAAAACAGCTCGTTTTCCGACATGGACCCGGCTGAACTGCTGGAAGCGGCACGACAAGGATCGCTCAGCACCGACACACTTGAAGAGCTCGTCAGCTATCACTACGACGAGGGAAACTACGAGCAGGCGCTCAAATTCCTCGATGTACTGGTCGAATACGCTCCCTACAGCTCGGAAGTGTGGGAGCGTCGTGGAATGATCCTGAATAATACGGGAAATTACACCGACGCGCTGAAATCGTTCGAAAAAGCCGAAGTCCTGAATCCCAACGATACGGAACTCCTTGTAAATAAAGGAATTACGCTGGATAACCTCGGCCGTTCCGATGAGGCTGTGAGGTTGTTCAAGACAGCGATGGCCTATGAGCCGGGCAATCTGGACGCGCTCTTCAGCATGGGGATAGCCTACGAGCGTCTCGGCGATTTCGCGATGGGGATCGAGTGCTTCAGCCAAATCGTAGAGGCGGAGCCCAGCCACAAAGAAGCCTGGTACGAACTTGGCTACTGCCACGACTTCGAGAACAACCTCCCGGAATCGATTCTTTGCTACGAACAGCACATTGATCTAAATCCATACAGCGCGAATGCATGGTATAACCTCGGCGTGATCCAAAACCGGCAGGGCGCATTTCGGAAAGCTATCGGCAGCTATGAATTTGCCGTTGCCATCAGTCCGGACTTCTCGTCTGCCTGGTATAACATGGGCAACAGCTACGCCAATCTGCAGTACTTCGCAGATGCACGCGACTGCTATCTGAAAGCATTGGAAACCGAACCCCGGGATGTGCTCGTGTGGCAAAACCTGGCGAATTCCTACGAAGAGCTGGACGATTTCCCTCTGGCAATCAAAGCGTACAACGAAATCCTCCGGATCGAGCCCGATCATCACGAGGCACTGTTCGGCAGAGGGAGCGCATACGATGCGATGGATGAGTTCGAGAAAGCGCTGGATGATTACAAAGAAGCACTGCGTATCGTCGACGATATGGGCGAGGTATGGCATGCGAAAGCCGATGCGGAATACAACCTCGGCCTCATCCCCGATGCGCTGAAAAGCTACGAGCAGGTGCTTGCACTCGATCCGAGGAACGAGGATGCATGGCTCGATTACAGCGACACGCTGTTCGAAAGCGGGAAGTTCCAAAGCGCGCTCACAGCCCTGGATTCGATACTCCATATCGCGCCGCAGAAGACGGAGGTTCACTTGCTGAAGGCGAAGGTACACTTCGCAATGTCGGATTACGATAACGGCGTGAAACACCTGCAGGCCTACTTGACTGCAAACCCCGGCCGGGAAGCAGACATCCTCTCCGATATTCCGCTCCTGCGCTCCTTCCCCGAGCTCAAGAACTATTTGCACATCTGACGCGTAGAATGTCAGGTTCAGCATCCTCGCGCGACTATGAACAGGAAGCGCATTCTATATAATCAGCATTCGATACTTATGAAGACTCTCCATACAGCCCTCATTCTTGTGTTCGCGTTCGCCTTTCTTGCCGGCTCGGCAGTGACCGTCGACGCGACTAACCCGCCAGCAGCCGACAATATCGCCTGGAAACCATACGGAGAGGCCATTTCTTCCGCGAAAGAGAGCGGCAAGAAAGTCATCGTGGATGTGTACACCGACTGGTGCGGCTGGTGCAAGAAGATGGATAAGGAAGTCTACGCCAAGGAGAAGATCAAAGAGACCCTCGAGAAGTACTTTGAGCCCGTGAAGCTCGATGCCGAGTCCAAAACGAGCCATCAGGTGGACGGCAAGGCCGTCACCGAGCGGCAAATTGCGAAGAGCTTCGGCGTCACCGGCTATCCGACGACACTGTTCCTCGATTCCGATGGAGAGCCGATAACGAAGGTCCCCGGCTACATTAAAGAAGATATGTTCGTGAAACTGCTCGAATACATCGGGGCAGAACATTACAAGACGAAGAAGTGGGAAGAGTTCGCTGGAATGTAAGCGGTATGAAATCGCGTAAGGAGCAGGCGGCATATTTCGCGCTTCTTGGTATTTCGATCGTATTTGCGGGCGGCATATTTGCCGCCCCTTATCTTTTGGAGCAAGGGCACCACAGCGCTGCGGCGGTCGCCCGGCTCATCTACTCACCTGTGTGCCATCAACTTCCGGAACGTTCGTTTGCTGCTTTCGGAGGTCCAGTGAGCGTTTGCACGCGCTGCGCGAGCATCTACATCGCATTTACTGCAGGGGTGATTCTGTACCCATTCCTACGGAAACTACGCGTATTCCGGGCATCTCCGTATATTTTACTTGCCGCAGCAGCGATTCCACCGGCTGTTGACTGGGCGCTGAACCTCACCGGGCTGGTGAGTACCGGCCCCTGGATGCAGACGGCGACTGGCGTTTGGGCAGGCGCATTCATTGGCGCACTCATCGTTCCGGCATGGCTATCTATCTTTACACCGCATGGAGATCCCGTATGAACGACCAGCTACGTCCTGTTTCGGAGGAGCCTTCGATCCTGCCGTCCGTCCTTATCGGCGGAGGAGCGATAGCACTCATAAGTATTGTGCCCGTCCTCAACTGGGTTAACTGCCTCTGTTGCGCGGGAGTGATGGCGGGGGCGGTGTTCGGCGTATGGTACTACAAGCGCGACTACCCGAAATCCCTTCCGTTCGGCCCCAAGCAGGGTGCGATAATAGGTTCACTCTCCGGGCTTGTCGGCGGGATTCTGTATGCGATCCTGGAGACGATCTGGATTGGGTTATTCATGTCGCCCGAGGAAATGGATTTCGCCGAAATATGGGAGGAGGCAATGCGCAGCAATCCCGGCGCGGGAGTCGATCCTGAGATCATGGAGATGTACACGAATCTCGGCTCCGAGCTGTTTTCGAACATGTTCCTTCTCTTCGGTGTGCTGCTCGTCGTATCCATCATCGTGAATACGGGCTTCGGTGCAATCGGCGGACTCATCGGCGGGAAGATCTTCAAGCAGATACCCACGGCCCCCAGTCCATCCGAGTTCCAGCCAGTCGAAACGGTCGAATAAGGTCTCCGGAATACTGGCTGGCATTCCCCTGATGGAACATCCCGGGGTTTTTGCCGTTTATAATGCAATGAATACATTACGTGTTCGTTCATTCTCCTGCCGGGTGCGGGAGATTTTTCTGTGCATACGACGTATGTAGAATCAACAACAGGATGACATGAACCGCATCGTATCTGCGTTTCTTATACTTTTTATCGCGCTGCCGTTTGCTTCGGAGGCGCAGTTTACGCCGATTTCCGGTAAGGAAATAAAGATCACCTACAATCCGGAGTTGAAAGGGATCTACTCGAATCTCGACAGCCTGCGCGTCGTGTATGCATTCGATTTCTGGGGGAACCGCAAGGGGACGCGGCTAGCCTTGCGCGAAAACATCCTCCGCCCCGATCCGAAGCGCGTCCATACCTCGTATTTCACCAAGACCCCCAACGCCTGGGAAGCCGTTATGGAGATCGATACAGGCGTCTCGCTCCTCAGCTACTACATCACCGATGGCACCGCTATGGACGACAACGGGGGAAAGACCTATACGGCATACCTTTACAATAGCGAAACCATGAAGCCCGTCCCGGGCGCACACTACTATATGGTGCCGTTCCTCAAGCTCGCGGGCGAAGATCTGAAAGCACAGGTCTACGAAGCCGAGCAGGAGATCATCGCGTACCCCGAAAACTTCTACGCCTATAATCAGTACTTCGATCTGTACATCCAGCTCCACAAGGGGTCGCCCAGAGCGCAGCAGCGAATCGTGAACCGCCTGAAGGATCTCGAAGAACAGTACAAGGAAGACGTCGGGTATCTGAACCTCCTGGCGCGGACGTACTTCTATGTGCTGCGCGACCCGGCGAAGGCGGTGGAGTACAAAGAAATGATCGATCCGAAGGAGCGCTGGCCCGGAGTGCATACGATCTTCGATAGCAAGCAGATTGAAAAAGAGCAGCGCGAACGCGCCATGGCGATGGAGCAGGCGAGACAGAAACTACTGAGTACAGCGCCGCCGGAGATCAACTTCATAACGCTCGACGGCGGGAGAATGCCTGTGCAGGATCTTGCCGGTAAGCTTGTCGTCCTGTCGTTCTGGGCGTCATCCTCCGAGAAGAGTATCCAGTTGTTCGATGAACTCAAGTCCCTCAAAACACAGTACGGCGATGAACTCGAGGTCTTCACCGTGAATATTGGAGAGTCGGTAGAGACCGTGCAGCAGTTTGTCAGTTCGCACGACTACCCGTTCATCTTCGTGATGAACCAGGGCATCGCGGTGAAGTCGTACGGCGTGGAGGGATTGCCGCAGACCTATGTGCTGGACAGGGAATCCATCGTGAGGGAGGCAGTGGTAGGCTACGGCGCCGATGCTATACCAACCATTACCGACGCATTGAAGAAGCTCCGGTAAGGTTATGCTGCAGAAGCCAGGTTCCATCATCGATATTTCCGTCGGGATAAGCGCGGATACACCGGTGTACACCGACGACGCCCCGTTCCGTCTTACACGTCACGCAGATTTTTCCCGCGGGGACGGCTTCATGCTGTCCTCGTTTTCCATGACGCTGCATTGCGGCACGCACATGGATGCGCCGCTGCATTTCGTCGATGGGGCTTCTCCTATCGACGCGGTGCCGCCGGATAAGTGGGTTTTGCCCGCAACGGTCGTTGACATGACGCACGCTGAAGCTATAACGGCCGACCTCCTCGCTGGCACAAAGCTCTCATCCGACGAGGCGGTACTGTTCAAAACCGGATCGGGGTATCCAGCCAGGCGGCCGGGCAAGCCCGTCACACTGACGCCTGACGGTGCGGAATGCTTATTGAAGCAAGGCATAGCGCTTGCCGGAATCGACGGCCTCTCCATCGAAAGCGACGACGATCCCGGCTTTCCCGTCCACCATATCCTCCTCGGCGCCGGTGTGCTGATACTCGAGATGATCGACCTCAGCAATGTGGAGCCGGGTTCGTATACGCTTGTTGCAGCACCCCTGAAGCTGGAACGCGCCGAAGCCTCTCCCGTCCGTGCCTTCCTGATTCAATCCTGACCTGCTCTCAGCCTGCATTTCCCGTCTTTTATCATACGGTAGAAGACTGAAATTCCTTATATTTTATCTTGTCCGTACGCGTTGCGGATATGCAAGTACCTTTGGGAGATTCCTCCCGGTAACCAACTCGCATTGTATTTCACAGACATACAGCCGAGGGCTCGTCCATGACAATCGTTACTCGTTTTTTCAAAACCACAGCACTTAGCCTTATCGCAGCACTTGCGTTGTTCGCCGCACACGGCGTCAATGCGCAACAAACAGAGCGCCCAGCACTGCACGCAGCGGATTTCTTCGCAAAAGCACCGGCGCATTCGGGCTCGCTTGCGAAAGAAAGCAATCCAACGCTCGAACTTACCTTTGCAGACAACCTGTACGACCGGGTCGGAAGCACGGGCGGATTCACGCTTGAGGAGTTCCCGCTTCCAGGCGGCGGCGCTGCCAATCTTGATGTGCGCTCCTTCTCCATCTTCACCGATAAGACGGTCATCAAGGCCGTGACGGCAAGCGGAGAGGTGACTCGTCCGCTCCCGTCCATTGCGCTGTTCACCGGTACAGTTGCGGGAAAGCCGCACTCCTGGGTGTACATCGCAGTTGAACCTTCCGGCGTCAGCGGAACGATCATCGACGGAATGGAGACCTACAATCTTTATACCCATGCCCCTTCCAGCGGGCAGGTAGGTGACGCCACCCTGCACGTAGCGTTGACGGACCAGAGCGCGCAGCCGTACACATGTAATGTGGACGATGCCTTCGTACAGAATGAATTCGCAGCAGCGATCCAGCCTCAGATGCTGGCATCGCTCGACGGGCTGGATACGCTCGACGCTATCATCGCAGTGGATGCCGATTACGAAGCCTTCCAGCACTACGGCAGCGAAGAAGCAACCGAGAATTACGTCATCGCGCGGATGGGCGAGAGCTCCGCGATTTACGAGCGCGACGTTTCCATCAAGCTGACGCTCGGACAGATGCGCGTCTTTACGACGCAGGATCCCTACCCGGCGAACAGCGATAACGAAGCCTTGAACGTGTTCACGCAGTACTGGAAAGAGAACATGGGCAGCGTGGAACGCACGCTCGCCATTATGATCTCCCGGAAACCGATTTCCGCAGCCGGCGTATCGCAAGGGCTTGCATGGGTCGGTCGCGTCATCAGCGACGGCAACTACAGCGGCGTGCTCTGCAGCGAGGACCTCGGGTATGCGTTCGTGAAGTTCTCGGCAAACAACAACTTTATCTCCGGTCACGTAGGCGTGCTTGCCCACGAGATCGGTCATAACTTTGGTTCACCGCATACGCATAGCTGCTACTGGAATCCGCCGATCGATTCCTGCTACCGCGCAGAAGCGCGCCGGGGCGAAGGCGCATGCTTCAGCGACGGGCAGCGTCACCTCATTCTCGGCGGCGGCGAGCTCATGAGCTATTGCCATCTCGGCGGGTACGGCAACAACGCGAAACACAACGAGATTCGCGAGCGCTGCGGATTGCACATCCGCGGCCGTGCCGATGCGGCGCTTTGCATGAGCGTTACCAGCACCGTGCGCAACCTCGAGCTTTTGAACCCAATCGGTGGGGAGCAGATTTGCGCCGGACAGTCGCTGACGATCACCTGGAACGCCGAGGGCAACAACGACTTTTCCATCCTGCTCTCACGCGACGACGGTGTGACGTACGATACTGTCATCTTCAGCAACGTGAATCGTCTCATCCGCTCTGTAGACTGGCAGATCCCGAATAATTTCCCTGTCGGCAGCCAGTACCGCATCCGGATCATCGATAACAAGAACAATACCCTCGTCGATGAGATGGGGACGAGCTTTGAAGTCCTGCCGGGCACAGTGGTGACCCGCTTCTCGCCGGACCGCGGCATTCGTTACGTCTGCGTAGGCGAAGGCGCGAACTTCAACCTCGATGCCATCGGGTCGGGCGAGCTGACGTACCAATGGTACCGCGACGGGCAGCCGATCGACGGGCAGACCACGGATAACCTCCAGCTCGAAAACCTCGACCTCGGCGATAACAACACGTTGTACCACTGTATCATCACCGGCGATTGCGGCCCTGTATCCTCCGATACGGCAATGCTGCGCGTCTTCGACGATCCTATCCTCGTCAACCGTCCCTCGAACGATACCGTATGTATCGGTGAGACGGCGCGCTTCACTGTTGAGGTCGATGGACCGAACCTGCAGTACGAATGGCGCGGGCTCCTCAGCGGGAAAGTCTATCCGACCGACGGCCCCGATCTCGAGATTCCCAACGTCACGCAGGACGACCGCGGCGGCATGCAAATCACGGTCAACAGTTCCTGCGGTCAGATCATGGTATCGTCGTTCTTCCTTGTTATTGCCCAACCCGGCGTGACGGTAGAGACGCCGATCCGGAACGAGAAGATCGCAACAGGCTCCGAGTACGAGATTACCTGGGATCAGCATTGCCTCAGCCAGCTCAAAATCGAATACTCCGCAAACGATGGCAGCGATTACAACGTTGTTGCTCCGTCGGTGCAGGCAGAGGACGGCAGCTACATGTGGAGCGTTCCGACCCAGCCGACGAACAATGCCCGCATTCGCATCACAGACCTCAACGACCCGAGCAAAACCCACGAAAGCGACAGGTTCCAGATCCGCGACGAGGCCGATCTGAAGCTTTCCCCGGTCGAACTCGGCTTTAGCTGGGTATCTCTCGGCGAAAGCCGCACGAACTTCATCGTGCTGGAGAACACCGGCCGTGCCGATCTCGAAATCACGCGCACGGATGTTGTCGGTTCTGCGAGCGTTACGGTATTGAATGGCGCGGTTCCCGGTACGGCGCTCACCATCGCTCCGGGTGCGACGTACAACCTCGATCTCCGCTACGAACCTACCGAGCTCGAACTGCTCGATGCAGTCTTGGAAATCGATCACAATGGTGCGGATACGACGACGCTCGTACCGCTTACCGGTGAGTCGTTCGTACCGACTTCCACACCGCAGATACCGGTTGCCGAGCAGCTGACGCTGCATCAGAACTACCCGAACCCGGTTGTGCAATCCATCCACGGGCAGGCGAGTTTCATCTTCGACATGCCGGCCGCAGCGAACGTCACACTGACCGTCTACAACTCGATCGGTCAGAAGGTGATGACGCTTGTAGACGAGTATGCAGGAGCGGGACGCCATACAGTCACCTTCCCGGTCGGATCGCTTTCTCCTGGCGTGTATGCATACCGCCTCACTTCAGGTGACCGCACAGCAACGAGACTGATGCACATTATCCGGTAACCCCGGCACCATACTTCCCTTAAAGGCACGCATTGCGTGCCTTTTTTTTTGCGATTTAATTTGGATTGTATTTTATGGCGTTTTAATTTGTACTAAGTCTAAATAAGAAACGACCTCGTTTCCATCTAGAAATACACTCCAAGGCAAATACATGAAGCGATTTTTGCTACTCCCGATAGCACTTCTTCTTGTATCCGCACCCGGCGCATTAGCGCAGGAAACCACCCTCGGCGGATACGGCGAACTCCACTATAACGATCCCGAAGGCGCCACGCCGGGCGAACTGGATTTTCACAGGTTTGTCCTCTACATCGGTCATTCGTTCAACGATTGGATCAGCTTCGCGTCTGAAGTCGAAGTTGAGCACGTGTACCTCTCCGATGAAGGCGGTCCGGGCGAACTCGGTATCGAACAGGCGTATGTTGAATTCCAGCCGTGGGATAGCTACGGATTCCGCGGCGGTATCGTGCTGATACCCGTCGGCATCATCAACCCGATCCACGAGCCGCCCACCTTCCACGGCGTCGAGCGGCCCTCTTTCCACCGCATCATCATCCCGACGACTTGGCGCGAAGCAGGCCTCGGATTCTATGGTATGCCGTTCGAAAAGGTGGCGTTCCAACTGTATTACACGAGCAGTTTCGACGCCAACGGCTTTAGTCTTTCGAGCGGCTTACGCGGCGGAAGAACAAAGGCTGCAGAACCGAAAACCTCCGATATGGCGCTATCCGGCAGGGTAGACGTGTACCCGACGATAGGCCTTATCGTGGGCGGATCGTTCTTTACCGGCTCGACAACGCGCGGCGCTGAGGAACTCGGCGACGGTACGACCACTATCCTCGCAGCAGATGCACGCTACAGCATCGGTGATTTCGAATTCCGCGGCGAGTTCGCGAACATTTCGATAGCAGATACGGAACTGCTCTTCGAAGAGCGCGGTATCTCCGTCGCCGAACAGATTATGGGCTATTACATCGAAGGCGCGTACAATTTCCTTCCGCTTCTTTTCGATGAGACAGCGCAGAAGCTGTTTGTCTTCGCGCGCTATGAAGGCCTCAATACGGAAGCCTCGCTCGGCGAGCACCTCGAGGAAACCGGCCGCTATGACAGGACGGAGATTACCCTCGGGCTTACATATAAGCCGACTACGAACGTTGCCGTCAAGCTGGACTACCAGATCTACGGCAACGGCGTAGACGATGAAACAATGCCGGGCTACATCCGCAGCGGTGCAGACGGGCAGCTGAACGCCGGAGTCGGTTATGCTTTTTAGCACAACGATAATTATCCTGTTCTCATACCTCCATATGCTGGGTCCCGTTTTGGGGCCCAGCGCCCCCGATGCACTCAATGATGCCGCGGGAGAGTACTTCGGTGCCGGATGCAGCCTCTCGCCCGTCACGCTGAATCTCACGCAGTCTGATGTGAAAGCGCTAAAGAATGAGTGTGGCAGCGGACTCGATGCAGAGGACGTCCAGGTGTGGCAGATCAAGAAGGGTAGCGCGGTTCAGGCTTATGCCTTTATCGATAACGTGAAGGGGAAGGTCCGCCAGATTACATACACCGTATTGGTCTCCCCCGACGGCAAGGTCGCAGGTATGGAGATTCTCAAGTACCGGGAGTCTCACGGCGGCGAGGTGGGGCATTCGATGTTCCGCGATCAGTTTACCGGCAAATCCGCATCAGACGATCTCGCACTGGGCAAAGATATCAGGAACATCTCCGGCGCGACGATAAGCTGCCGGTCGGTGACGAAAGGTGTGAAGTCGATTCTGCATATGTACTCGTATCTGAAGAAGAGCGGCAAGCTCCAGGCAAATGCCGGATATACCACGAACGGATAAGCTTCTCTTATGACGCTTCCACGCCTGAACGAACTCCCCGGGACGCTGCGGCACCTCTTCACGGCGTTTCTTGTCGTTGCAGCAGCCGGGTATTTCCTCGGGGCGTTCTTCGTCGAGCACACGACGAGGCTGGAGCCTGACGGAGTCGTCGAGCGCTTCAAAGGGACTGAAGCCATGGGCTACGATCTCGATGAGCTCCCCGCGGACAGGGAGCTTCAGTACGAGAAGTCCAAGACGGACATCCTCAACATCACGCATACGCATGTGCTCGCCCTGGCGATGCTCTTCCTCCTCACCGGGATAATCTTCGCTTTTACCACCGTCCTTCCGTCATGGCTGAAGACGGTCTTCCTCATCGAACCCTTCCTCAGTATTATCCTCACCTTCGGCGGTATGTGGGGCCTACGCTACCACGCGGATTGGTGGACGATTGTCATCGCTGTCTCGGGCACGTTTATGACGCTGAGTTTTTCCGTCATGGTGCTCGTCAGCCTGTACGAGCTCTGGCGCAAGCCTGTGCCCATACCCTAAACCTCAGAGCAATAAAAAACGGCTCCCGCAGGAGCCGTTTGGATTGAAATGCCTTGAGGCGCTTACGCGGCTTTCTCTGCCGCCATTGCAGCAAGCTCGTCCTCATAGAAGAACTTGTCTGCGCCGAGGCCCGGCTTCAAATCTGTGAGCCAGCTGGCTTCCGGATCGTACTTCGCGAAGAAGGGCTTGCGCACCCAGTCGCTATTGCGTCCCTGGAGGAACTGCAATACGAAGAGGTCCTCGCCATTGACATTGGTGATACCGGTGATCTCGACCTTGCCCGGAGTTGCGGACATGGAAGGACCGCGGACTGTGCGCCCGAGTCCGGTAACGTGGCGGTATGCCTCCCGGAATGCCTTGTACGCCTTTGCGAGCGGGACTTCAAAGTACTTCTTCGCGCCTGTATCGCGTTCGACGAACATGTAGTACGGCATGATGCCCAAGCGTACCTGCTCGCGCCACATGAGTTCCCACACACCTGCTTCGTCGTTGATATGGGCGAGAATGGGGGACTGCGAACGGATCACTGCGCCGGTATCACGGATACGGCGGATCGCTTCGCGTGCGATCGGGGTCTCAAGCTCGCGGTAGTGGTTATAATGCGCCATCACGGCGACGCTGCGTCCGGTGTTCGAGATCTTCTCGAAGTAGCGCAGCAGATCGTCGGCGTCCTCGTCGGTGACGAATCGCTGCGGCCAGTATGCGACGGACTTCGTACCAAAGCGGATCGTATGGAGGTTATCCAGCGCGGGATCCAGCAGCGGATCGAGGTAGCGTTCGATGACCGAGGTTTTCATCACCATCGGGTCGCCGCCGGTAACGAGTACGTTCGTGACTTCCTGGTGCCTGCGGACGTATTCTTTCAACTGCGCAGCTTCCTTTGCTGCAAACCGCAGATCGTGCATTCCGACGAACTGCGCCCAGCGGAAGCAGAACGTGCAGTAGCTGTGGCATGTCTGTCCCGCTGCCGGGAAGTACAGCACGGTTTCGTTGTACTTGTGCTGAAGTCCGGGAATAGGCTCGCCGTCGACCGTAGGCACGTTCATTGTCGTCTGCCCAGCCGGATGCGGATTAAGCTGCAGGCGAATGCGGTTGGCTTCTTCCTTTATCTCGCTGCGGGAGGCGTCCTTCTTCATAAGATTCGCCATCGATTCGAAATGCTCATCTTCGAGCATGCCGCGCTGTGGGAATGTCAACTGGTAGATGGGGTCTTCCGGGATGTTATCCCAGTCGATAAGCTCATCGATGACGTACTTGTTCACTTTGAACGGCAGTACGCTTGCCACCACAGTCATCTCGAAGCGCATATCCTTGGAAAGCTTCTCGAGCTGCGGGATCGTATCCATGTTCTTTTCGGTGTAGTATTCGAACCCGGCGCCGGCTTCCCAGCCGTGGTTATCGTGGTGGGTCTTTACCCTCCCGGGTGGAGTGATCACTTTCATATCCATTCGGTTCTCCTTTTCATTTCGTTTGTACTGATATATCATTCGTCAAGACTTTCATTTCGCTCTTTCGGTCTCTCCCTAAAAGAGGATACTTGCCTAACAATAATGAACGCAATATCGTTTACAAAGTCAAGACTTCGGCGTTATTTTCCGGTAAAATTCTTATCGCATTTATTTGCGGAAAGGTGCTGAAGAAAGGTAAGATATGGTGGGCGTTAGTAATTCCCTGGATAATCCCTATCATAAATATGTCTGTGCTGTTCTTATGAAAAAGGGCGGCTGGATTTGCACCAGCCGCCCGGAATTCAAACCGAACCTGTATGAAAAGGACTAGTTAATCGCTTGTGGCGACCGCCTTCAGGTAATCGCGGTTCATCTGAGCGATGAACTTCACGGGGATTTGCTTGGGGCAAACCGCCTCGCATTCGTAGTAATTAGTACAACCGCCGAAGCCCTCTTCATCCATCTTGGCGACCATATTCAGGACGCGTTCCTGGCGCTCCACCTGGCCTTGCGGCAGGTTGCCGAGATGCGAGACCTTGGCGGCGACGAAGAGCATCGCGGAGCTGTTCTTGCATGCCGCGACACATGCCCCGCAGCCGATACAGGCGGCAGCATCGAATGCTGTTTCGGCCTCATCCTTCCCGATCGGGATGGAGTTCGCGTCTGGTGCGCTTCCTGTCCGTGCGGAGATGAATCCGCCCGACTGGATGACCCGCTCGAACGATCCTCTATCCACGACGAGGTCCTTGATGACCGGAAATGCCCGGGCACGGAATGGTTCGATGTAGATTTCATCGCCGTCGGAATAGTGGCGCATGTGAAGCTGGCACACGGTGGTGGCGCGTTCCGGGCCGTGCGCGATGCCGTCCACGGTTAACGAGCAGCACCCGCAAATGCCTTCGCGGCAGTCGTGTTCGAATGCAACCGGATCTTCGCGCTTCGATATCAGCTCTTCGTTCAGCACGTCGAGCATCTCGAGGAACGACATATCCGGACTCACGTCATCGAGCTTGTATGTCACCATACGTCCCTGGTCGTGGACGTTTTTCTGTCTCCATATATGCAGCGTTAGTTTCATTACTTGTAACTCCTCGTCGTTAGCTTCACGTTTTCATACACCAACGGCTCTTTGTGCATAACGGGGGGCGTATCGACGCCCTTGAACTCCCACGCGCTGACGTGGCAGTAGTCGTCGTCGTTACGGACGGCTTCGCCTTCCTCCGTTTGGTACTCCTCGCGGAAGTGCCCACCGCAGCTCTCTTTGCGCTCCAGCGCGTCGCGCACCATGAGTTCGCTGAACTCGAGGAAGTCCGCCACGCGGCCGGCGCGTTCGAGTGCGATGTTGTAGTCCTCGTTCTCGCCGGTGATGTTGACGTTCTCCCAGAATTCCTGGCGGAGCTCGGGGATGCGTTCGAGGGCTTTCATCAAGCCGGCTTCGTTCCGTGCCATACCGCAGTGTTCCCACATGATGTTACCGAGTTCGCGGTGAATACTGACGGCTGTCCGGTTGCCGTTGATCGAGAGGAGCTTGTTCAGCTTCTCGTTCACTTCGGCTTCGACGCGCTTGCATTCCGGATGGTCGGTATCGATAGGTTCCGGTTTGCCTTCGGCAGCGTAGTAGTGGCCGAGCGTGTACGGAATAACGAAGTAGCCGTCGGCTAGACCCTGCATAAGCGCACTTGCGCCGAGACGGTTCGCACCGTGATCGGAGAAGTTGGCTTCGCCGAGGACATGGAGGCCGGGAATGGTGCTCATGAGGTTGTAGTCGACCCACAAGCCGCCCATCGTGTAGTGCGATGCCGGGTAAATGCGCATCGGTACTTCGTACGGATTCTCGCCCGTGATGCGCTCGTACATTTCGAAGAGGTTGCCGTAGCGCTCTTCAATCTTGTCCTTACCCAGGCGATTGATCGCATCTTTGAAATCCAGATAGACGCCGTAGCCCGTATGTCCGATACCGCGGCCTTCGTCGCAGACCTGCTTGGCGCTCCGCGATGCGATATCGCGCGGAGTGAGGTTGCCGAAGCTGGGATACTTCCGCTCGAGGTAGTAGTCGCGGTCGCTTTCGGGGATATCGTTCGGTGCGCGTTTGTCGTCGGCGCTCTTGGGTACCCAAATCCTGCCGTCGTTGCGCAGCGATTCGGACATCAGCGTAAGCTTCGATTGGTGATCGCCCGCAACCGGGATGCACGTCGGGTGGATCTGCGTAAAGCAGGGGTTGGCGAATGCCGCGCCGCGCTTGTAGGCACGGTACGCGGCGGTCACATTACAGCCGATCGCGTTCGTGGATAGGTAGAACACGTTGCCGTACCCGCCGGTTGCGAGAATGACGGAATCGGCGATGTGCGATTCGACCTTGCCGGTAACGAGGTTGCGCGTCACGATGCCGCGCGCCTTGCCGTCGATGACGATGAGATCGTGCATTTCCGTGCGCGGATGCATGCGTACGTTCCCAAGCCCGACCTGGCGGCTGAGCGAGGAGTAGGCGCCAAGCAGGAGCTGCTGGCCTGTTTGCCCGCGTGCGTAAAACGTCCGGGATACCTGCGCGCCGCCAAAGGAGCGGTTATCGAGGTAGCCGCCGTATTCGCGTGCAAACGGCACGCCCTGCGCGACGCACTGATCGATGATGCTCGCGCTTACCTGCGATAGACGGTACACGTTCGCTTCGCGCGAACGGTAGTCGCCGCCTTTGACCGTATCGTAAAACAGGCGGTAGACGCTATCGCCGTCGTTCTGGTAATTCTTGGCCGCATTGATGCCGCCCTGTGCGGCGATGCTGTGTGCACGGCGTGCGCTATCCTGGTAGAAAAATGCCTCTACCTGGTAGCCGAGTTCGGCGAGAGTCGCCGCGGCGCTGCCGCCTGCGAGTCCTGTACCGACAATAATAACTTTGTATTTCCGCTTGTTCGCCGGGTTTATAAGCTTGATATCGAAACGGTGCTTATCCCACTTTTCGGCGATGGGTCCTGATGGTATTTTCGCGTCGAGGTTCATATCTACATCACTCCTTTCGGCAGCGTAACAAAGCCAGCAAGGATCGCAATCGGGATGCTGATATATCCCACTACGATAATCACGGAGAGGACGGGTCCGAGTCCGTGAATCAGTGGATTACACTTCGGATGGTTGATTCCCAGCGTTTGGAACATGCTCGGAACGGCATGAATCAGATGGAATCCAAGCAGCACCATCGCGATGAGGTACGATGCCGAGATAAAAATGTTCTGGAATCCGTATATCACCATGGAATACACGTCGGGCCGGCCGGCGTAGTCGACGATTGTGCCCTTGAAGGTGGAGGGCTCGATGGTTCCGATAGTGAAGTGGAGAAGGTGGTACACCACGAAGAAGAAAATCATCAGTCCCGATATCAGCATCGTGCGGGATGCCAGGGTTGCCTGTACAGTGTTTTGGTACACATACTGAACGGGCCGCGCATCGGAATTCAGCTTCTTCAGGTAGAGCGAGGTAATAATGTGTAGTACTACACATAGAAGTAAGAACAGCCTGATTGCCCACAGCCCCGGTCCGAGGCTTTGCAATTTTTCGGCGTAATCGTTGAACTGATCCTGTCCGATGAAGATTTGCAGGTTCCCGAGCATATGCCCGAGCACGAACAATATCAGGATCACGCCGGTAGCCGCCATCACCACCTTGCTCAGTATGGTGGATTGTAAAAGCTGTAGCGGTTTAGACATGGTACTGCTGTGTATATGGTGAGTGGAACGTAATTGGTGGAATGCAAATCCAATATGTGCTTGATGTTACAGCGCCAATGCGGTCTGAGAGCGTTCGCGGACGGGGAGATCGCATGGATGGGTCCGAAGCATCGCACTGAAATTGAAGTTACACGATTTTTGATTGCGAAAAAAGACGAAGCACGGCTCCTTTATCAGGAATTCTGGCCCTGTTGACGGTGTTCATTCCTCTAGAACGAAACATCATATTCCGCAGAAATTTCATGCACGCCGAACTCGTTATTCTTCAGGAAATTGCCATCATCTTCGGGCTCTCAGCAGCAGCGCTGTTTATCTGCGCCAAGCTGAAGATTCCGACAATCATCGGCTTCCTCGTTGCCGGTATGGCAGCCGGACCGCACGGTTTCGGTTTAGTTCGCGATACCGAATCCCTCGAACTCCTCGCTGAGATCGGCGTCGTTCTCCTTCTATTTACAATCGGGGTAGAATTCTCAATCAAGAGCATTATCCGGATTAAGAAGGCAATTTTCTTTGGCGGAGGTATCCAGGTCGCGGTAACGGCTGCAATTGTGACCGGGATTGCCTACGCATCCGGCGCCAATTGGGAGATGGCGGTGTTCATTGGATTTCTCATCGCGATATCGAGTACGGCAATTGTATTGAAGCTGATGCAGGCGCGCGGCGAAATGGAATCCGCCCACGGGCAGACGGCGCTCGCATTCGCCATTTTCCAGGACATCATCGTCATCCCCATGATGCTGAGCGTCCCGCTGCTCGCCGGGGAATACCTGGAGATCGATCAGCAATCAATACCGCTCGCGATTGGTATAGGCGTTGCTGTGATCGTGTTCATGTTTGTGGCGGCTCGGTGGGGTGTGCCGGCCTTACTCCATCAGGTTGTACGCACCCGCGATAAGGAGCTCTTCCTTCTGACTGTCGTGATGATCTGCTTTGTGGTGGCTCTTATTACGTCGAGTCTTGGCCTGTCACTGGCGTTGGGCGCATTCGTTGCTGGGCTCATTATTTCGGAATCAGAGTATAGCCATCACGCCCTGGGGAACATCCTACCCTTCCGGGATGTCTTCCTGAGCTTCTTCTTCGTTTCGATCGGCATGCTGTTCAATATCGCGACCGTTTTAGAGAACCCGCTTTTCGTCATCGGGGCAACAATTGCGGTGCTGGTGGGCAAGGCACTCATCGCCGGGCTGGCGAGCTTTTCCCTGGGCAGGTCGTTTCACACATCTGTGATAGCCGGCTTGGGTGTGAGCCAGGTAGGTGAGTTCTCGTTTATCCTTGCTGTGCTCGGCCTGAATGCCGGGGTCATCACAAGCGATATCTATCAGATATTCCTTGCGATCTCGATCTTCACCATGGGCGCCACGCCGTTCCTGTTGAATGCCGCCCCGAATCTTGCCCGCCGCATCACTGCCAGATTCCCATCGCTTGCCAGCGATGATGAAGCGAAGCAAACAACGGATGCGCTGAAGGACCATATCATCATTGTTGGGTATGGCGTGAACGGAAGAAATCTCGCAACCGCCGCGAAGGACGGCGGAATCCCGTACACCGTGTTAGAGATGAATCCGGATACAGTTCGCGACGAACGCGAGAAAGGGATACCGATTGCCTTCGGCGATGCGACCCAACCGATGGTGCTGGAAGACGCCGGAATAAAAAGAGCGCGAGCCCTGGTTGTCGTCATCAGCGATGCCTCTGCAACGCGGCGCATAACAGAGGCGGCACGCTCGCTCTGTAGAACCGTCCATATCGTCGTGCGGACCCGGTTCGTGACGGAGGTTGAGCCCCTCCTGCAACTCGGCGCAGACGAGGTCGTGCCGGAGGAATTCGAGACGTCGGTTGAGATATTCACGCGGGTGCTCCACTTCTACCATGTGCCCGAGCGGGATATTTCGGAAGTCACAGGCAGGATCCGGGATGGGCATTACTCCATGCTGCGCGCCCCCAGCGAAAAGAAAAACGCCATGCTTGCCGGTGTATTTTCGACGATTGACACCGCCACCATCCGGCTTGATGCCGACTGCCATGTGATCGGGCAGTCCATTAGAGGGCTTGACCTGCGAAAAAAATACGGCGCTACTCTTCTGGCGATCCGGCGGGATGAGAACACGATTATCAATCCGCCGCCCGATACCGCCCTTGAATCTGACGACACACTCGTGTTTATCGGTGAGCCGGGTTCGCTTGCTTCGGTATCGGATTTTCTCTTACAATCACAGGACGTATAGAACCTAGCAATATGGAGTTTCAATGAACCGTACCACGATCTTGCAGACGCTAGCCCTCGCAGCGCTTATATCCGCGTGTTCGATGCAATCGCCAATCGAGAGGCTGCACGAGGCTGTCCGGAACGACGATGTCGTTGAAGTCAAGCGGATTATCAGCGATCACCCGGAGATATTGGCCAGCGACACAAGCGAGTTCACCGCGTTACACATTGCGGCTGAGCAGGCAAGTCCCGAGATCGTCCAGGTGTTGATGCTCAAAGGCGCCGATCATGAGGCACGGAGCGAGAACGGCTCGACGCCGCTGCTTTTGGCAGTGTACAACGGTCGGCCTGATGTCGTGAAAGCGATGCTGCAGCACGGCGCCGATGCGAACTCGCCTGCGGATAACGGCTGGACGCCGTTCCTGACAGCAGCGCAGCAGGGCGATGTCAAGCTTGCGGAGGTGCTCTTAGAATTCGGCGGCGACCCGAACATCCCGGGGAATGAAGGCTTCACGCCGCTCATCACAGCAATCAAATTCAAGCATTACGAATTCGCGAAGTTCCTTCTCGATGCTCCCGTCCCGCCGGAAGGCCACATCGGGGACTACGAAACCCCGCTCATGTACGCTGCTGCCGACGGCCAGATGGATCTTGTCACGCGCATGGTGGAGCACGGCGCTCCGCTCGAACCGATCGCGCCTGGCGCACAGAATGCGCTCATGTGGGCTGCTTCGCAGGGACAGACCGAGGTTTCGCGCTACTTGTTGGACGCCGGAACGGATATTCACCTTGCAGACGGGAAGGGGAACACCGCCCTCATGTTTGCAGCCCACGGCGGCCATCCAGAATCCGTGAAGCTGCTCCTCGAGCGCGGCGCCGATCCGATGGCAACGAATGCAGAGGGCAAAACCGCCCGCG
>PABJ01000122.1 GCA_002699105.1 Ectothiorhodospiraceae bacterium
AACGCGCTGTCCGATGGTGCAACGCTGGCGGTCATGCATGCGGTACAGCAGGGGCTTGCCGGGCAACCGGAATCCGAAATCTTCGCAGAGCTTGCCAAAGCCCTGGAAGCGGTGTCGCGAGATTTTGCAGCAGGGACCGCGACCAAACCCGAGGTCAACCCGAGCGGCTACATCGTACACACGCTGCGAGCGGTCGTGCAGGCCTTGCAAAAAACCAATAGCTTCGAAGATTGCCTGATTGATGTCGTCAACCGCGGTGGCGACGCCGACACGACCGGAGCGATCGCCGGCATGATCGCCGGCGCCTGTTACGGTGAGCTCGATTTGCCGGATCGCTGGCTGCAGGCGCTCGACCCGGCTATACGCGAGGTCTGCAGTGATCAAGCGGTTGCACTTGTGGCATCTGCGCCCTTGGCAGTGATGCCGCTGGCCGCATCAGCCGACGCATAGAGCGCAGCCAACGCCTCTGCATCCGCAGTGCCCTTAAGGTGAAAGGCCAGTGCGCTGTCCATGGTCGACGCGTGGATACCAAACCACTCAGGTAAGCGGGCACGAACGTACTCGCGCGCAAACGCAGACATCGGCCCGCCGGCGCGTTTGAGGAACTGCGCCATTTCCGCCAGTACTTTGCGATGCTCACCGATATGTTCCTCCGCCGAAGAGAAGGCGGTCTGTTGCATCAGACTGTCTTCAAATGCGAAGTGTTGTTCGGTGTGTGCCAGCAGTGCTTTAAAGGCCGCGACAAACGCCGCCTTGTCGGCGGCGCTGTCGCAGGCATTGACGAGTTCGACAAACTCGCGATGGGTGTCGTCCATGCGGTCCACACCCAGCGCATATGTCTCGTCTGACCAGGTCATCACAGTCATCGGACCACCTCAGGCTGTTTCGGCCAGGTCTTTCGGCAGAGGAAACCCCTCTGCGGGCTGCCCGGCCGCTTTCAACAGGTCCGCCACCGAGGCATCCACAATCTCGATGTTCATACGCTTGCAGTAGCGTTGCTCTTTGTCGGTCGGGTTCTGAATCAGGGCCCAGCCGCGTGGCTCTGCGGCAGCATAGGTGATGTCAGCCATGACCATGCGCTCCGTATCGCGCAGGAAGCGCATGCCAAGCATCAGGTATTGCTTGCCGACACGGCTTTCTTTGAGGAAGCCCGGGATGGCAAAGCCGCCCATCAGCTCAGTGATGTAATCAACAAAGTCGGCGTCGGCCGCGATAAAACTCGGATCCGGCATCGGTGTGCCGAGGGGCTTGAAGAGAATCGGCGCGCCCACATCGACAAATTCCTGCTGCACTTCCTGATAGTGCTCGCCATCGAAATGGTAAAGACGGAAACGGAAATCCGTGCCGCCGATACGAGAAATCCCCTGAATTACTGTATGTTCGCGATTGGCGTAGTTCTTCTGCAATTGAAGATCACGGTTGGTATCGACGACGTAGGGCAGGTTGAGCGCGCTGAGCCACTGGTGTAGCGCGGCCTGTGTCCAGGTCTCGCGCTCATACAGCTCGGTCAGGAACTTCACAACAAACTTTCGTCCGCGCTTGTGTTCCATGTTCATGGCTGCGCGCGGAAACTCATACATCAAGCGTGGCGCCATGGGCTGGCCATTGTTCATGGCGAGAATGAGACTGTCACTGTCGGCGGGAATCGCTTCGCCGGATGCGCTGTCGGTGACATCGGCGAGTGCGCCGGCGCCAAGGTAGGGGACGATATCGCCGGCCTGCAGGCCTGCAATCAGTTGGTCGAGAAGTTCCTTGCTCATGCTGGATGTCCGCGTTGATGGGCTTAATCTCCTAGAGCAAGCGACGTTCCATTCTTAGTCTTTGATTTCCATAGGTTTTAAATGTGTCTTGCGCGACATCGCGTCGCCTTTGTCGGGTTTGGCACAGGCGATTGTCGCATGACAGCGAATAGAGCCTGATCACTTGACCATAGGCCAATCCACCTATGACCAGAAACTCGGCTTCGCTCTGCAACACCCCGGGCAGCAGCCCGTCATAGCAGAGAATTTTCTGGCGTGGGAGATGAGACTCAAACAGCGAATCCCCAAATTCGTCAGCCCGCTCTTTGTCGGCGGCGAAGGAACTGAGGTTGTTGAGCAGCAGAACCGCCGCCTTTCCACAGCGATAGAGGGGACGGATTTCGCGCGAATCACCAATGCCGCGAAACAGCCTCAGCCCGTTGTGATAACGCGTGTCGCGTTCGAGCTCGTATTGCGCGTAGCTATAGAGCAGGTCGAGTTGGGACGCCAGCGCATTCGTATTGTAGAGCCCGCGTGCGCAGGCTGCCGTGTAGGCGTTGACCTGTTTGCCGTCAGCATCGGCTAAGGAGCCACCGTGAAACCGCGTGGTCAGCCCGAAACGTGAAGCGACCCAGGCCTTGAGCACCGCCGCTTCTCTGGAGGCACTGTCCATGTGCCAACCTTGTATTAGACGACGGTAATCGGCTTTGCGACGATCACATTGTTGTCCGGCATGCCAGCCATTGTCCTCTGGCCGATCCAGCAGAAAATGCGCGGTCATATAGCGGGCAAACAAGTCGCTGCGCTCCTGGCGACTCCGGCACTGATCAAGATACGCAAACAAGGATTTATGCATCGGCAGAATGCCGTCGAGCGTCAGCGGGGACGGGGCGAACTGAAACTGCAAGGATGCCAGGTGTCGCGGTGGCACGTTGCAGCGCGACAGCGATTGCAGGGCGCTCTTCGGCACCGCAACTTCCGTCAGTGTGTGTGGCGCGCTGAAGCTCACAACACCACTCCTTTATCTATTGCATCGTCGCCTGAGTGTAGCTGTTTTGTGTTCACGCCGGGAAGTCACGGCTGTGTTGTCGTGTTTGTCTTCAAGCACACAGTTTGTGGGGGAATTGTCGTAATCGTCCCTCAAAGGTGATGCAGTGCCTGTTTAATAAATTCTAGTAAAAACAATAATATAAGTAGATTTTTCGGCGTGGCACATCGATTGCGATAAGTGAACTGTGCGATGTGGAGGAACATGTCGCAGGCAAGCTCACTTGAACTACGGAGAATACAACCATGACTCTCAGGCAATGTGCGATCTACGGAAAAGGCGGTATCGGCAAATCAACCACGACTCAGAACCTCGTAGCAGGTCTGGCCGAAGCCGGCAAAAAAGTCATGATCGTTGGCTGTGATCCGAAAGCGGATTCCACCCGTCTGATCCTGCACTCTAAAGCACAGGAAACTATCATGCACCTGGCTGCCGAGGCTGGCTCTGTCGAAGATCTGGAGCTCGAAGATGTACTGAAAACCGGCTACGCAGAAATCAAATGCGTTGAGTCCGGTGGTCCGGAGCCGGGCGTTGGCTGCGCGGGCCGCGGTGTTATCACTGCGATCAACTTCCTCGAGGAAGAAGGCGCATACGAAGAAGATCTCGACTTCGTATTCTACGACGTACTGGGTGACGTTGTTTGCGGTGGCTTCGCTATGCCGATCCGCGAAAACAAAGCGCAGGAAATCTACATCGTTGTATCTGGTGAGATGATGGCTATGTACGCTGCCAACAACATCTCTAAAGGTATCGTGAAGTATGCAACTTCTGGTGGCGTTCGTCTGGCAGGTCTGATCTGCAACAGCCGTAACACTGACCGTGAAGACGAACTGATCGAAGCACTGGCTGCCAAGCTCGGCACTCAGATGATCCACTTCGTACCGCGTGACAACGTTGTACAGCGCGCCGAAATCCGCCGTATGACTTGTATCGAATACGATCCGTCTGCCAAGCAGTCTGATGAGTATCGCGCCCTGGCGAACAAAATCATCGAAAACACAAATCTCGTGATTCCTGAGCCTTTGACTATGGACGAGCTCGAAGAGCTGCTGATGGAATTCGGCATCATGGACGAAGAAGACGAGTCTATCGTCGGTCAGACAGCGTCCGAAGAAGCCTGATCACCGTTTAGGTCAGCATGGTTCCGGTGGCGTCGCCGCCGCCGGAATCCGGGTCACCCATTCATTTCCAGTGCCGGTCTTGAGGCAGATTAGCCGGATCGCACTGAGGAGAATTGAAATGACAAATCTTACTCGTGAAGAGACCGAAGCGCTCATCCAGGAAGTCGTTGCTGTCTATCCGGAGAAGCTCAAGAAGGATCGTCTCAAGCACCTGGCCGTCAACGACCAGGAAGTAGAGCAGTCCAAAAAGTGCATTACTTCTAACCGCAAATCTGCGCCTGGCGTCATGACCATCCGTGGTTGCGCTTATGCAGGTTCTAAAGGTGTGGTCTGGGGTCCGATCAAGGACATGATCCACATCTCTCACGGTCCTGTCGGCTGTGGTCAGTACTCACGTGCTGGTCGTCGTAACTACTACGTGGGCACAACCGGTGTAAACACCTTCGGCACCATGAACTTCACCTCGGACTTCCAGGAGAAGGACATCGTTTTCGGTGGTGACAAGAAGCTGGCCAAGATCATGAACGAGATCGAAGAGCTCTTCCCGCTGAACAAAGGTATCACTGTTCAGTCAGAGTGCCCGATCGGTCTGATTGGTGACGACATCGAAGCCGTTTCTAAGAAAGCCAACGCTGAAATCGGCAAGCCGGTTGTGCCGGTTCGCTGCGAAGGTTTCCGCGGTGTGTCTCAGTCTCTCGGTCACCACATCGCCAACGATGCGGTTCGTGACTGGGTTCTGGGTAATCGTGATAACGACGATTCATTCGAATCCACACCTTATGACGTATCAATCATCGGCGATTACAACATCGGTGGTGATGCCTGGTCATCACGTACGCTGCTCGAAGAAATGGGTCTGCGTGTGGTGGCTCAGTGGTCCGGTGACGGTACGCTTTCTGAAATGGAGCTGACGCCGAAGGTCAAACTGAACCTGCTGCACTGCTACCGCTCCATGAACTACATCTCTCGCCACATGGAAGAAAAGTACGGTATTCCGTGGGTTGAGTACAACTTCTTCGGTCCGACCAAAATCGCCGAAAGCCTGCGCAAAATCGCCAGCTTCTTCGATGACACCATCAAAGAAGGTGCTGAGCGTGTTATCCAGCATTATCAGTCTGAGTACGAAGCGGTTATCGCCAAGTACCGTCCCCGTCTGGAAGGCAAGCGCGTCATGCTGTACGTCGGTGGTCTGCGTCCGCGTCACGTTATCGGTGCTTATGAAGACCTCGGTATGGAAGTCGTTGGTACTGGTTACGAGTTCGCGCACAACGATGACTACGACCGCACCATCAAAGAAATGGGTAATGCAACCCTGCTCTATGATGATGTGACTGGTCACGAATTCGAAGAATTCGTCAAACGTGTTAAACCTGATCTGATCGGTTCAGGTATCAAGGAAAAATACATCTTCCAGAAGATGGGTATTCCTTTCCGTCAGATGCACTCCTGGGATTACTCAGGCCCGTATCACGGCTACGACGGCTTCGCTATCTTTGCCCGTGACATGGACATGACTCTGAACAACCCGTGCTGGGGCAAGCTCAAAGCACCGTGGAAAAAGTCAGAGGATTCGTCCTCAGAGGCAGCAACTGCCTGATAAGCGCATTGCGTCATCACGCCCCGGAGCTTAGTCCGGGGCGCCTTTGAAGTTCTTTTTGCATCATGGTCCACAGATTAGTGGCCTGATCAGGAGTTTATGTCATGAGTCAACAAGTAGACGATATCCAACCGAGTTACCCCCTGTTCCGTGAGCAGGAGTACAAGGACAACCTCACTAACAAGCGTGAGATGTACGAAGAGCGTCATCCGCAAGAGAAGATCGATGAGGTCTTCAACTGGACGACAACTCAGGAATACCAGGAACTCAACTTCAACCGTGAAGCCCTGACTGTTAACCCGGCTAAAGCCTGTCAGCCCCTCGGCGCTGTACTGTGTTCACTGGGTTTTGAAAAGACGCTGCCGTATGTGCACGGTTCTCAGGGTTGCGTTGCTTACTTCCGCACTTACTTCAACCGTCACTTCAAAGAGCCGATCGCTTGCGTATCTGACTCAATGACGGAAGATGCAGCGGTATTCGGTGGCCAGAAGAACATGTTCGACGGCCTCGAAAACGCGAAAGCCATGTACAAGCCGGAAATGATCGCTGTTTCCACCACGTGTATGGCGGAAGTTATCGGTGACGATCTGAATGCCTTCATCGGTAACGCCAAGAAGGCCGGTCATGTGCCTGAGGAGTACCCGACGCCATTCGCTCACACGCCGAGCTTTGTGGGTTCTCACACCACTGGCTGGGACAACATGTTCGAAGGCATCGCTCGCTACTTCACGCTGAACCACATGGAAGACAAAGAAGTCGGCAGCAATGGTAAGATCAACATTGTACCGGGCTTCGAAACTTACCTCGGCAACTATCGCGTCATGCACCGCATGCTGAAGGAGATGGGTGTCTCTTACAGCTTCCTGTGTGATCCGACAGAAGTGCTGGATACACCGGCTGATGGTCAGTTCCGCATGTACGCAGGCGGCACGACTATCGATGAAGTCAAAGACGCGCCGAACGCGACTGATACTCTGCTTCTGCAACCCTGGCAGCTGGTCAAAACCAAGAAGTTCGTCAAGAACACTTGGAAGCAACCTGCAACGGATATGAATATCCCGATGGGTCTGGAATGGACTGATGAGTTCCTGATGAAAGTCTCTGAACTCACTGGTCAGCCGATTCCGGAATCACTCGAAGTCGAGCGCGGTCGTCTGGTCGACATGATCACTGACTCTCACGCCTGGTTGCACGGTAAGAAGTTCGGTCTCTACGGTGATGCTGACTTCGTCATGGGTATGAGCAAGTTCCTGCTGGAACTGGGCGCAGAGCCGATTCATGTTCTCTGCAACCACGCCAACAAGCGCTGGAAGAAAGCCATGGAGAAAATCCTGGCTGATTCTCCGTACGGCGCTAACAGCGAAGTTCATATCGGTAAAGACCTGTGGCACTTCCGTTCACTGATGTTCACTAACAAGCCGGACTTCATGATCGGTAACTCCTACGGTAAGTTCATCCAGCGTGACACGCTGTACAAAGGCAAAGAGCATGAAGTTCCGTTGATCCGCATCGGCTTCCCGATCTTTGACCGTCACCATATGCACCGCGACACCACACTCGGCTACGAGGGTGCGATGTACATGCTGCGCATGCTGGTCAACTCCGTTCTGGAGCGTCTGGATGATGATACCCGCGGCATGGGCACCACTGACTACAACTACGACCTGATCCGCTAAGGACACAGGCTGTACCGACACCGGCAATGTGGCCGGTGTCGGCTCTTTCATTCAGAGGACATAGTCATGGCCAATATCATGATCCGCAAGGGCGAGACCGGAGATCTGGTTTTTTATTTGCCCAAGAAGGACCTGGAAGAAGCGATTCTGTCGCTCGAATTCAACAGCCCTGAGCGTTGGGGTGGTGAACTCAAACTGGCCGATGGCCAAAGCTATTACATTGAACCGCTCGATGCTGAGCCCAAGCTGCCCATAAGCCTGCGCGCCAAGCGCATGTAGGAGGCAGAGATGAGCAAGCAGAACGGTTTAACTGAAGAACTCGCTGTCCGTATCGGGCTGGCCGCCAGGGCCTTACCGGGTAACGATGTGCAGCAGTTGATGTTTGCACTGGTTGAGCTTCTGGATATGCCGTTGACGGCAGCCAAGCTCGAATCAGTGTCCATGGATGATCTTCAGGAAGAAGCGAAGATCGAACTCAGTGCGCTGGACGAGGATTGTCTGGCCGAAGCACTGTCCTACCTGCATGGTAAGCATCCCGCGCTTGCCGCCACCTTGAACCTTCCCGAAGTGCAGCCCTCGCTGAAAGATGCCGGTGCCATCAAGGTCGCCTGCGCCAGCAACAATGCTGATCTGCTGGACGGACACTTTGGGTCATGCCTGCGTTTTCTGGTTTATGAAGTCACGGCAAATGAGATGCGCCTGGTCGACATCCGCGCCGTGACCGAGGCCCCCGAAGACGCAGACAAGAACACCTGGCGTGCCAACATCATCGCCGATTGTCAGGTGCTCTATGTTGGCTCGATTGGTGGCCCGGCTGCAGCCAAGGTCGTTAGGGCAGGCATTCACCCCATCAAACATCCTGAGGTGTTACCGGCGGCTGACGCCGTCTTACGCCTGCAGGGTGTCATTGGTGATGGTGCACCTCCGTGGTTGGCCAAAATCATGGGCGCAACCCCCGAAGAGCGCATCCGTTGTGCGGATCTCGCACAGGTGGAACAGGCCTGAATGAATGCCCGGCATGCTGACATCAGCGGCGGGCAACGCAACATATTTGATTACTCGTAGCGAGAGGATTTTATCATGGGCAAGATCGGACTTTTTTTCGCGACCGACACCGGTAACACACGCAAGATCGCCAAACTGATCAAGAAAAAGCATTTTGACGACGGTGTTGTGGATATCTGCAACTTCGAAAAAGCCACCCCGGAAATGATCAGCGAGTACAGCGCGCTGATCATCGGTACGCCGACGCTGGGTGACGGCGAATACCCCGAAGCACTTGAAGGCTTCCTGCCTTCACTGGCTGACATTGACTTCAGCGGCAAGACGATCGCGCTGTTCGGACTGGGCGACCAGCAGGAATACGCACACGAGTTCGTTGATGCACTCGGTATGTTCTACGAGGAAATTGAAGACAGCGGTGCCGAGTTCATTGGCTTCTGGTCTACAGATGGATACGAGTACACGTCATCCAAAGCCGATATGGGCGACGGTAAATTCTGCGGTCTGGTGCTCGACCAGGACAATCAGTCGTCACTGTCTGAAGAGCGTCTGGCGACCTGGATTGCCGAAGTCAAACCCGCTCTGCTGGCCGCAGCCGGCGCAGACTCTGCGGTAGCCTGAGTCATGTCGACGGCAGAGGCGACAGTCGGTGTGGACAGCGAGCGACTGGCCTGTATCTCAGCGGACGCAGAGAACTGGGCCACCGATGCACAATTGGAGTCGCGCCTGCGGGCGGCGTATCCGGACCTGCATTTCACCTTCTGCAGCGACGATGACATCCCAGAGATCGAGCCTGCCCGTGAAGGGACGGCTTTTCATCTCTATCTCGTCGACGGTCGAGATCACTGCATGCAATTGACCAGTGACGCGACGGTGGCGACTGGCGTGGTTGT
>PABJ01000123.1 GCA_002699105.1 Ectothiorhodospiraceae bacterium
ACTGCCTGCGGGGACATACGTCGTCTCCATGACCGCCGAAGGTTTGCAGACCGGGGCAATACGCACTTCGCAGCAGAGAATCCAACTCATGAAATAGCCCCTGCGGCGATGAATGTAGAAGAAAGCGGACGGAGTGTTCGCTTTTTTCTTGTTACAGGAATTTGAATTTTGGTAGCTCATGTAGCACCAAAGGGAAGCGAACACCTTGCTTCTTATAGATATAAAGCCGAATACCTGCGATTTTTGCGGTTGCTGTGTGGGCGTATGCCCTGAAGATGCAATCGAATTGGAGGAGGCACACATCGAAATCATAGAAGACCGCTGCACGAACTGCGCGAAATGCGTCTGGGCGTGCCCGTTCGAAGTCTTCATCTTCAACAAACCCTCAAAGAAAGTCCCTGCAGAGAATGAAGCAGCAGTATGATGTTGTTGTTGTAGGAGCAGGGCCGGCGGGAACAACGCTCGCGCGCTACGCAGCAATGGGAGGCGCCTCCGTACTCGTCCTTGAAAAGGACCGTGACGTTGGGATGCCCGTGCGCTGCGCAGAAGCAGTGAGCGATAACAGCCTCGAGCAGGTCGTGGATATCGATCCGCGATGGATTGCCACCACGATTAAGCACTTCCGGCTCGTCGCGCCGAACGGCATGTCGATCCAGCCCGATCTGGGCGGGTACGGCTATGTGCTGGAACGCCGGATTTTCGACTACGATCTCGCAAAACTTGCCGTGAAAGCCGGCGCCGAGGTGCAGACGAAATCCTACGTTAGCGGACTTCTGAAGCCGAACGGGAAGTTTACCGGCGTGTCCTATAAATGGAACGGCGAGCCGCGCGAAGTACAGGCAAAGATCATCGTCGGTGCCGATGGAGTCGAGTCCCGCGTCGGGAAATGGGCTGGCATCGACACGACGACCCATATCAAGGATATGGAATGCTGCGCACAGGTGACCCTCTCGAACGTAGATGTAGAAGATGACGTCTGCGATTTTTACTTCGGAGAGAATGTTGCCCCGATGGGCTATCTGTGGGTGTTTCCCAAAGGCAACGGGATAGCGAATGTGGGTATCGGCATTTCCGGTATGGCGTCAAAGAAACGCCATGCGATGAGCTACCTCCAGGAATTTCTTGAGCGCAAGTACCCGAATGCTGCTGCGCTGACGACGGTGGCCGGAGGCGTTCCATGTGCGCAGACACTGGACGAGATAGTGAAGGAGAACATTGTTCTTGTCGGGGATGCAGCGCATCAGGTAAATCCCATCTCTGGCGGCGGCATCACAAGCGGCATGAAAGCCGCAAAGATTGCAGGCGAACTCATTGCTGACGCTGTGAAGAAGAACAATCTCTCGCTGCTGAACGAGTATCCCAAGCGATGGGAGAAAGAGGGGGGCAAGAAACACAGGACCTACTACAAGATGAAGTCCGCTGTGTACACGTTCGGCGACGATTCGCTCAACGATATTGCAATCAACGTGCGCAAGCTCAAACCGGAGAAGCAAACCATCTGGGGCGTGTTCTCCACCGCCCTCCGAAAGCAGCCGCAGCTCGTCTGGGAGATGGTGAAGACATTCGGCCTCAAATAAAATAAATCGGCTGAGGCGTGAGACCCAGCCGATTCCGGTACAGTAAGAATCTGAAGCTGAACGTGTAGTTAATAAAGCTTACGTTCGGAATAAAGACAGGGCACCCCCTTCGCAGGTTACACCCTCCCACATTTTTTTCTGCTCAGCGCAAAAAAAAGCCGGAACACTATGGAGGGAATGTTCCGGCAAAGTACAACAGCAAGTGAAGGGATTGAAATAGTGCGTATTTACGTACTTACTGTCATACAAGTCGCTGATAATTGTCAATCTGGCAGTATGTTCAAGTGCCGTAATGATGACAAGCCAAAACCGGGGTTCGTTACAGGAGGAGGAAATTTTGTTTCCCGGCCGACATATAGTTCGGCACAGCCGATATTTTCTGCCATCATATGTATTTGGACGGAATCCCGGCCAAAAGGTTTCACCTAATATTGATATTTTTCATCCATGGATCTCATCGATCTCCATGATGTCCCGCGACGGCTGCTGACACTCTCACTCGGCGGAGCGCCGTTTTATGCTGCCGCTTCTTTCCTATTAACACGCAGCATATACCTCTTGTTAGGTCGGCGGCGGTATCGGCCCCTGAAAGCAATTACAATCTCTGCGGCAATTCTGCATATCCCGGGGGCCCTGCTTTTGCTTATCGAGCTTGTAGAACGGGCACATTCTGCAAACAGCATGCCCGATAACTTCCCGATTACCTATCTCTGGATTATTCCCCTTGTAGTCGCCTCCCAGGCCGGACTATACGGAATCCCGCTGGTTCTGCTCCGTGTAGGTATGAGTTGGTACAGGCCCCGGATTCATGTCATCAAGACGACATTTCGCGTGCTGTTAGTTGCGCTTGTTCTCGGTACGAGCCTTTACGTTTCAGGCCGTGTGTATCATGACCTTCATCACGTAGAATATGCAACGCATCGGTTACATAACAATGGTGCTTCGGACACATTGCGTATAGCGGTTATTGCCGATATTCAAGCGGATGCATTTACGGATATTCAGCGCGTGAACCAATATTACAACACAGTAAAAGCGCTCACCCCGGATGTGATACTCTTCGCCGGCGATCTTGCTACAATTATGTACATCGGCAGTATAGAGCCTGCCTCACATGCATATGGAAAAACTCTTAGGGATATACCTGCCTACGGCGTGCTCGGCGATCACGACTATTGGACAAGGCCTGCAATGGTCACTAGTACGTTGGGTCAAAATGGAATGTATATCGGTAGGAACGAGCTTATCACAACGCGCGCTTCGGGTACGCAGCTCAACGTGCTACTGATTGAAAACTTTGCCCTCTCTAGAATCCCAGGCGGCACGCTGGATTCCCTGTTAGCGCTGCCGCGGGAAGAAGGCCTGGATGTTGCCGTCGTTCATCATCTCGAGAACAGGTTGCTGGAACGCCTCAAAGAGGCCGACTTCGATCTCATCGTCACAGGACACACCCATGGCGGTCAGATTGCACTTGATTTCTATGGTACGAACATGACAGCCGCATTGCTCGATATCGATCGGATTTCAGGGATGAACCGTGAGTACGGGCTCCCTATCTACACGAGCAACGGCCTGGGAATGTCTACCGTGCCGCTCCGCTATAACGCAACGCCAACCATCGGACTGCTCGAAGTTCTCCCCTAAAAAAGAATGCTGCCCTGAAAGGACAGCATTCACTTGAATCTGTTCTGCGATTAGTCGAGGTCTTGCAGCCTAAACTCTACACGGCGGTTTTGCTGCCGGTTCTCCTCGCTCGTATTCGGCACCTCCGGCCGGGTCTCACCGTAGCCGATAGCTTTGAGTCTCCGATCATCGATACCCTTGGCAACAAGGTAATCTACTACGGATTTCGCACGCTTCTCTGAGAGTTCCTGGTTGTATTCCTCTGAGCCTACATCATCAGTATGCGCCGTAATCTCTATAAGCAGCGCCGGATTGGACTCGAGAAATCTGACCAGCCGGTTGAGTTCATGGGAGCTCTCTTCACGCAAATCCCACTTCGCGAAATCGAAGAAGATGTTGTTTACGCGCTGACCGATTAGATCGCCGTATTCATCCCGCTTGGTGAACAAATCCTCGATGGAGTTCAACTGCACATTGAAGGCAAAGCGGTCATCGCCATTGCCCGAACCATCGCCGTTGCCTGAACCGTCGCCATTGCCCGAACCGTCGCCATTGCCCGAACCGTCGCCATTGCCGGAGCCGTCGCCATTGCCGGAACCATCGCCATTACCGGAGCCATCACCATTGCCGGAGCCGTCACCATTGCCGGAACCGTCACCATTGCCGGAGCCGTCACCACTGCCGGAACCGTCACCATTGCCGGAACCGTCACCATTGCCGGAACCATCGCCATTACCGGAGCCGTCACCATTGCCGGAACCGTCACCATTGCCGGAACCGTCACCATTGCCGGAGCCGTCACCACTGCCGGAGCCGTCACCACTGCCGGAGCCGTCCCCATTGCCGCTGCCGTCACCATTACCGGAGCCGTCACCGTTACCGGAGCCGTCACCATTGCCGGAACCGTCACCATTGCCGCTGCCGTCGCCATTGCCGGAACCGTCGCCGTTGCCGGAGCCGTCACCATTGCCGGAGCCGTCACCATTGCCGGAACCGTCGCCATTGCCGGAACCGTCGCCATTGCCGGAACCGTCGCCATTGCCGCTGCCGTCGCCGTTATCCCCGTTAAGGCCGTCGTTCAGCGTGATGGATTCGGGGTAGTAGCCGTCTTTTTCGAAGAACATCGCCACGGCTTTATTCGGATCGAACGGGACGGCGAATTCGCCAGTCTCGGGATCGCTGCGCATCTCGGCGATAATCTCACCGGTTTCCAGGTCCTGGACCTTGATATCGGCGGCTACAGGATTGCCGTCAGCATCGGTGACGATACCTTCACGAAGCGCAACGCCATCGCCTTCCGGCCGCGCTGCGACCGGCAGTTCTTTTCTATAGATGTCGTTCTCACCGAGTCCGCCCGCAGTGGATGCGGAGTAGTACGCATATCGCCCATCGAGCGAGATCTTGTAGCCCCAATCATCCTCGGAGGTGTTGACGTCCTTGCCCAGATTGACGGGTTCGCTCCATTCGGTCCAGGAATTCGGGTTCAAACGGGTCGCCTTAAACACATCCAGCTTCCCTAACCCGGCGTGACCGTCGCTGCTGAAATACAGCGTCATCCCGTCGGGATGGAGGAACGGAGAGCGCTCCAGGTACGGAGTGTTGATCATCGAGCCGAGATTTATCGGTGCGGACCAGCGATTTCCCTGCTTGATCGAAACATAGATATCGGTATTCCCGCCGTTGCTCCCATGGAAGTTCGTTCCTTTTGGTATGAACTTACCAACGTTACCTTCACGGTCAGAAATGAAGAACAATGCCTTCCCGTCTGCGCTGAGAAAGCCGTCGCTGTCGTAGAACTTGCTGTTGACGGGATAGGGGAAGTGCTTGATAGCCGACCATCCCCGCTCGGTTTTCTCGAAGTAGTAATTATCGCCCCGGCCCATGTGACCGCGGAACCCGCCGTATATCAGAATCGTGGTCCCATCGAACGACATCCCGTTGATGGTTTCGTGGTCTTCGGAATTGATTTTCTCTCCGAGATTGACGGGCGTCCCCCACGATCCGTCTTCATACACTGCTGCGTATATATCGAGCTTCCCAAACCCGTCCTCGCGCTCGCTGGCGAAGAACAGCCGCTTCCCGTTAATGCTGATAGCGGGCTTGATATCATCCTCTTCGGAATTTATAGCTCGAAGGTTCTCAATGTCGAGTTCCTCCGATTCCGCTTTGAGGATCGAAATGATCTTCTCGAATTTGGCCTGGTCTTCGGGGAAGAACGATTTGTACTTCTCGTACTCTGCGATGGCAGTCTCCCAGTCCTTGCTGTCTACTGCTGGACCCGCAAGGCGCTGCACTGCGACGAAGGCATCATCGTTCGGCGCCCATTTCTCGATGTACGAGTCGTAGTCGTCTTTGTCGTCCATGGTGGTGACATCGCTCGAAAGCGAGCACCCATAAAAAATGAGTCCTGAAAGGAGGAGTATCGGAAGGAAACGAGGGTTCGTAAGCATAACTATCGATTCAACGTAGAGTGAAACTGCTAAAGTACGAGCCGTTACAGACGCGAATCAAGGCGATTGCGCCGCCGGAATCGTCTATCCTAATTCAGTATCAACAATGATCGAATACGCAGTTATACCTTCTGTGGTGAAACGGGTTCGATAACGCTCGAACACAAATATACGAATAGCGTAGGCAATTGTTCCCGGGAAATCCGCGCTAAATTCCTGCTTCTGCAGGGCCTGCATCGGAAGGGACGCCGGAGGTTTTCCTGTACACCTCGTATGCGACTACAAATCCGAGAATCATAAGTACCACCGATACGACGGAAAGCAGCCACTCGCCCTTCGGTACATACAGCCAGCCGAGCTGGTAGATGAGAGCGGCTTCTGTCACGATCAGCATAAACACGCCGGGAATCAGTGTGTACCACTTGTTCCCTTTATGCCCGAACCAATACGCAGTTGCCACAAACAATGCCAGTGCGGCAATCAACTGGTTCGATGCGCCGAACACCGGCCACAGCGCCTGGTATCCGTTCCCAAGGCACAGCGTGTATGCCAGAATGACCGAGGTCCCTGCGGTGATATACGGATTCTTGAAGATCCCGCCTTTACTGACGCCGAGCGTCTCCTGAACGATGTAGCGATTCAGGCGCACGGTCGTATCCAGCGTGGTGAGGATGAATGCGTTCAGCATCAGCACCCCGAACGCAGTCCCGATAGCAAGCGGAATGCCGAGTGGCACAAGTACCTGCCCCAGTGCGGTTCCGAACACGATATTCGCGCTCTGGCCGAGCAGTTCGTGAAAGCCGACCCCTGTCACTCCGCCGATTGCGCTCCCATCCCAGGAGAGCACGCTGCTGATAATCATGATGACGAGGAGCGCGAGGCCGCCTTCGGTAAGCATCGCGCCGTAGCCAATCTTCTTACCGTCTGCCTCCGTTCTGAGCTGCTTGGAGGACGTTCCGCTCGATACCAGCGAATGGAAGCCCGAAACCGCCCCGCATGCCACGGTAATGAACAGGATCGGGAAGAGCGGACCGCTTTTGCTGTTAAAGGAAATAAACGCCGGGGCATTAATCTCCGGCTGCAGCAGCATAAGCCCCAAAAATCCGAATCCTACGCCCCCAATGAGCAGGAAATTCGATAAGTAGTCCCGCGGCTGGAGGAGCGTCCAAACCGGCAGCGTTGCAGCAATGAACGCATAGATGAAGACGAAGATCAGCCAGAATTCGTAGCTGGCGGCTATCGGGAAGCGGTTGCCGAAATAGATCAACGCGCCCAGCCCGGCCAGCGCAATGACCGTCCCGGCAATGGTGTTGAAGTTCCTTCGGAAAACGAAGTACCCGAAGAACAGTGCAATAGCCACGAGTCCGAGCGTCGGCAGGACGATCTCGGGTTTTTCGGCGAAGGTTTTCGCGGTCAGATCGCCGAACACGGCCTGGACAAGCACGAGCGCAACCCATACGAAGATGGCGAAGATGTTCCGCGCAGTGCGGGAGACGGATTTTTCCGCAATCTCCACAATCGAGACGCCCTTGCTTCTCACCGACGCCATAAGCGATGTGTAATCATGCACGGCACCCATGAACACCGTACCCACGAGAATCCAGATCAGGGCAGGCAGCCATCCAAAAAGCGCAAAGGCCAGTATGGGCCCGATGATCGGTCCGGCACCCGCGATTGACGAGAAGTGATGACCGAAGAGCACTCCCGTCTTCGTCGGGACGTAATCACGGCCATCGTTCAGGGCGTTCGATGGGGTCGGCGCATCGTTGTTCGGCCGGACAACATGCTTGTTGATCTTCCCGCCATACCAGAAGTAGGCAAAGACAAGCCACGCTGCGCCGAAGAGCATGATAAAGGCTGCGTTCATAATGATCGCTATCTATCTGATTTTCTACGAGAAACCGTGCTTGAAAAATATCGTAAAATCACACTGCGGTAGCAATACACTGTTTCGTCCCTATTGTAGGTCCGTTCTCAAAGCGCCTCCTTACAGACAATCTTCATAGCCACCGGATACGGCAGCGGCATCCGTACCTACCGGATGCCGCCGACAAAAGCATCGTTTACAGCCGCTAGTGAATGGCTTCCAGACTTTCGCGGTGCGCTGCTATGGTCTTTTCGATCTCTTCTTCGCCGTGCATGATAGACATGAACGCCGCCTCGAACTGCGATGGGGCAAGGTAAATGCCGCGCTGCAGCATCTCGCGGAAATATGCTGCGTACTTATCGCGGTCGCTGGCATTGGCGCTATCCCAGTCGTGGACGGGGGAATCGGTGAAGAACATCGTGAACATCGAGCCGACGCGATTCTTCGTGTAAGGCAGACCCAGCGCATCAAGATTCGCCTGAATACCGTCGTTGAGCCTCGCTGCGTTTGCTTCGAGCTGCTCGTACACCGTTCCATCCCGTAGCACTTTGAGCGTCGCGTAGCCTGCCGCCATGGCGAGCGGGTTTCCTGAGAGCGTTCCAGCCTGGTACATCGGTCCGGCGGGCGCAACGGTTTCCATGATCTCGCGTTTGCCGCCGTAAGCGCCTACCGGCAGACCGCCGCCGATGATCTTCCCAAGCGTTGTAAGATCGGGCATGACGTTGTAGACCTGCTGTGCGCCGCCCGGTGCAACGCGGAAGCCTGTCATCACTTCATCGAATATGAGGAGAATGTTCTTTTCCGTGCAGAGCGTGCGGAGTCCTTGCAGAAACCCGTCCTTCGGGGGTACGCATCCCATGTTACCGACGATCGGCTCCAGGATAATCGCCGCTATCTGATCGGGATTCTGTTCTATCATCAGCTTCACAGAGTCGAGATCGTTATACGCAGCAGTCAGGGTGTCCTCTGCCGTCCGTTTGGTGACGCCCGGGGAATCGGGCAGACCGAGCGTTGCTACTCCGGAGCCGGCCTTGATAAGGAAGCTATCGCCGTGACCGTGGTAGCAGCCTTCGAACTTCAGGATCTTATCACGACCGGTATATGCACGGGCCAGCCGGATTGCCGAGAGCGTGGCCTCGGTTCCCGAGTTCACAAACCGCACCATCTCCACTGAGGGCACCATGTCGATGACAAGCTCGGCCATATCGTTCTCGATCTCGGTCGGCGCGCCGAAACTCGCGGCACGTTCTAACTGGATGCGCACGGCTTCTTCAACGTCGGGATGGCGGTGGCCGAGGATGAAGGGTCCCCAGCTTCCGATGTAGTCGATGTACTCATTCCCGTCTACATCGTAGAGTTTCGATCCCTTTGCGCTGGTGAAAAACACCGGCACAGCACCCACGGATTTGAACGCGCGCACGGGCGAATTCACGCCCCCGGGCATAAGGTTGACGGCTTTCTTATACAGTTCTTCGGATTTGCTGAAATTCATGTGTCTCTTGTTATTCGTACAACGTTCTGCGCAGCTCGTCAAGCTCCTTGGCCAGTTGCGCATTGTATGCTATAAGGTCTTTTTGCTGGTCTTCGAGTTTTTCGATGCGCTCTTTCAACGCGTTGATATCGCTGAGGATCGATCCGCCGGAGGAGGAGGCAGGGGCTTCTGGTTCGTAGGCCGTCTCATCCACCGGAAGAAAGGTATGCGTGTAGCGGGTTTCCTTTTGTCCGGGGCGCCGGGGGGCTTCTATAACGGACTTCGTCTCGCCGTTTATCATTCCGTCGATCGTTTCCTGGACGAATTCGAGCGAAGGATAATTGAACTGCCGCCCGGAACGCGTCTTGATCTCGCCAGGCGTCTGCGGACCGCGCAGCATCATGATGCTGATGGCGGCTGCCTGTGCGGGCGTTAATCCCAATCCTTCGCGTCCTATGCGGTGGCCGTGCTTCAATGCGCGGCCCGAGCCCGTGTACTGCGCGGCAAGCCCCTTATCGCGGAGCTTTTCGAGCGCATAGTCGACGATGTCCTCGCTGTATTCTACAACGGGATCGCGGCTGGACTTCTGATTGCACGCCGCGGTGATAGCATTCAGCGTCATCGGGTAATACGCAGGCGTGGCCTGGCTCTTTTCGATAAGAACGCCGAGGACACGAACCTCCTCAGCGGTGAGTTCTGGAATCTCTGCCATAGCTTACCAAGGGTTCTTGTTGAGTATTGCGGATGCTTCTTTCGCAAAGTAGGTCAAGATCATATCCGCACCGGAGCGCTTTATACCGAGGAGCGATTCCATCATCACGCGGTCGTGATCGATCCACTCGTTCTGCGCGGCAGCCTTCACCATGCTGTATTCGCCGCTGACCTGGTACGCCGCGGTCGGTAGACCGAATTCCGCCTTCACGCGGTAGATGATATCCTGGTATGCAGCCGCCGGTTTCACCATGACGATATCTGCGCCCTCTTCGATATCGATCGCGACCTCGCGGATCGCTTCAAGCGCGTTTGCGGGGTCCATCTGATGGGAGCGCCTGTCGCCGAACTGCGGCGCGGAATCCGCTGCATCGCGGAAGGGGCCGTAGTAGCCGGAAGAATACTTCGCTGCGTACGACATGATCGGCAGATTGGTGAAGCCCTGCTCGTCCAGCACTTCGCGGAGGATGCGCACGCGCCCGTCCATCATATCCGACGGGGCGACGACGTCACTGCCGGCGCGCGCCTGGCAGACGGCCTGCTTGCAGAGCTGCTCGATGGTCTCGTCGTTGAGGATGCGG
>PABJ01000124.1 GCA_002699105.1 Ectothiorhodospiraceae bacterium
GCCTGCAGCAGCAGCCGCCTTCCCGACGATCCGACCGCAGAGCAGCGGTTCCGGGCTGCCATGGAAGACTATCACGACGAGGATTACCTCGATGCGCTTCAGCATTTCGATGTCATCCGGCTGCAGCATCCGGGCAGCTCCGTGTACGATAGCGCGCGGTATTTCGCCGGGATGTCCAGATTCAAACTGGAAGACTACTTGCTTGCGAGCTATGAATTTAACCAGGTCCGCGCAGGTAACCCCTCGAGCGAACTGCTGGCAGATGCCCAATACATGTATGCGCGCTCGTATGTAGAGCTCTCACCGAAACCTGCACTCGACCAGACATATACCCTGCGCGCAATCGATGCATTGCAAACGTTTATCGAACTCTACCCGACCCACCCGATGGTCGGTGAGGCAACAGAAAAGATCAAAGACCTTATCACAAAGTTGGCCGAGAAGGAATACCGCATCGCACAACTCTACCTCAAGCTCGAAAGCCCGCTCTCGGCCATTGAGTATCTGGATACGATTATCGACAAGTACTACAATACGCCGTTTGTCGATGATGCGATGTACGATAAGATTCAGATACAGATGCGCAGGAAGAAATACGACGAAGTGAAGGCCCTGGTGCAGGAATTTCTCGCCAAGTATAAGGACAGCCCGTACTTCGAAGACGTGAAGGAATTGTACGAATCGGGCGCACTGACGAGTACGGAGTAAGATGAACCAGGGACATGTGGATATGAATTCGGATTCCGGCAGGGAGCATACCGTTGCAGCATCGCAGGTGGTGATGACCGAGCTCGTTCTTCCGAACGATACGAATCAGCTCGGCAATCTCCTCGGCGGGAAGCTTATGCATTTCATGGATATTGCCATGGCCATTGCCGCGAGCCGGCATTCGGGCCTCGTCTGCGTCACCGCATCGGTGGATCAGATCGACTTTTTTCACCCCGTACGCCTCGGCGAGGTGATCGTGTTACGTTCTTCGGTAAATCGTGTCTTCAATACGTCGATGGAAGTCGGGGTGAAGGTATTTGCCGAAAACCTCAAGGCCGGCACCCGCACTCACACGAATTCCGCATATATGACTTTCGTCGGATTGAATGCCGAAGGCCGGCCCTCCCCGACACCGCAAGTCATTCCGGAGACCGAAGATGAACAACGAAGATTCGAGGAAGCGCTTATAAGACGAGAGCGACGCTTAAAAATCCGTGCAGAAAAATCGCAGAACAGATCATGAAGTATTTCCTGTGTATAACCATTTCGCTGCTTCTGGGTGCTACAGCGTTCTCGCAACAAGGCGGTCTCCGCGACCTCACCAACGAAGAATTTGTCGGCTATCTCGAAGCGTTCGATTTAGGAACGCTGGATGACGCCGCAATCGAACTGCTCGGCGGCCCTGGTGATAAATGCGGCTTCGAACTGACGGCGGAGATTATCCGGCGCCGCAGCACATTCTCCCCCTCACAGCTCGAAAAAGTCGAGAGCTTCCTCGCCCCGCCAGAACTCCAGGTGAGTATTACCAGCCCATCGGGACTGTTTACGATCAACTATGATAGAAGCGGATCGAACGCAGCTGCGCTATTGGATGAAAGCGGCAACCGCATCAACGGCACGGCGGATCAGTATGCCGCCGAGGTGGCGAAGTATTTCGACGAAGCCTATCAGGTAGAAGTCGATGAGATCGGTTACGAGCCCCCACCGGGACAACCGTACGTTATTAATATCGTCGAGCACGGCTCGGGGATATACGGTATCACGAAGACCTCTACGGCGCTGCCGGGACAATCCGCATGCAGGAAGTGGCGCACCTATATCGACATCGATAATGACTTCCGGGGGTATTACTCCTCGGGTCTCGAAGGCGCACGCGTTACGGCCGCGCACGAATTTCACCACATGGTACAGCTCGGCGGCTACGGCTTCTGCGAAAACGAGAGTTGGTTTTATGAAATGACCTCAACGTATTACGAGGAACGTATCTACGAGGAGACCAACGACTACTGGCAGTACATGAAGGAGTACTTCAACTCGCCGGAACAGTCCATCTACTATTGGCCGGGCTACCAGGTGGCGCATTTCCCGATGGTCATGAAGAAAGAGCATAACGACGATGTGCTACGCCGCTCATGGGAATATATCCGGGATTTCCGCCCCGACCGTGCTCCCGATCCATTCAGCGCAATGGAATTCGGCCTCGTGCCGGAATCCTCCGATCTCGCGACGCTGCTGTGCAAATGGGCGCGGTACAACTATCTCACAGACTATCGCACATACGATGCGCCTCCCGATCACCGGTACGACGATGGCGGCGATTTGCCCCTTATCAGGTTTGCAGGGAGCCAGGAAATCGTGGCAGGGACGGCGATCTTCAACGGCAATTTATCGCCGATTTCCATGACGTTCTTCGAGGCATTCTTCGAGCAGGATACGGTGGTGTTTGCCGTGACGAATACCGATGTTGAATCCGCAAGCGACAACGCAACGCGGGGTAATTTCACATCCTTCCGCCTCGATGTCAGCCGTTTCGATCCCGGCGGTGACGCCGTGAAGCTCAGCAACGGGTGGTACTACAAGTTCGTCGGCAATGAAAACAACACCCTGTGTCTGAATGTCTTCGTGAACAAGGCGCTGCAGGATCCCGGCATTACGTCCGCATATCCAAACCCGTTCGATCCTGCGCGCGATTCCTACATACGCTTCCCAATCCCGGTAAGCACCCCGCAAACGACGACGGACCTTGGAATATTCACCATCGGAATGGATCTCGTGTACAGCCAGGAATCTTCGACGATCTACCGGGATGAACGTTTCGGCGCATTTGCCCAATGGAATGGGCAGACGAATTCCGGCGAGAGCGCTGCTTCGGGTGTCTATTATTATTCTCTCACGCACGGCGGTGAAACCACCGTCGGCAAGTTCGCCATAATCCGCAGGTAGGCCTTGACAGGAATCACCGTCAAGGATATCACGCAGCGCTTCAACCGGAGAACCGTCCTGAAGGACGTGAACTTTACCGCGGAGCAAGGCAAGGTATTCGGCATTACGGGGAAGAACGGCTCGGGGAAGTCCACCCTTGTGAAGATCATTTCCGGTATCATCAGTCCGACGAAAGGGAGCATTGCTTTCACCCGCAACGGTGAGGATATCCCCTCCGAGAAGCGGCATGAGCATATCGGGCTTGTAGGCCCGTACCTCACGCTGTACGAAGAATTCAGTGCGTTGGAGAACCTGCGGTTCTTTCACTCCATCCGTGGACTGAAGTACGACGAGCAGCAGTCAAACGAACTCCTCGCACGTCTCGATCTGCCAACCGACCGAAGCGACCCCATTGCCGCATATTCTTCGGGCATGATGCAACGGATGCGGTTCGCATTCGCGCTGCTTCACGATCCGGCATTCCTGTTCCTCGACGAGCCCACCTCGAATCTGGATACCGACGGCAAGAACAAGGTTCACGGCATAGTCCGCGAACTCAGCGCCGAGCGGTGCATTATCATCGCAACGAACGACTACGAAGACTTCGTGCTTTGCGACGACTACTACTCCGTGGACGGCAGCGTTCCGGCATTGCTCGAACAGCCCGCCAACTGAGATCTCTCCGCTGCCATGACATGCTCCCGTCTTGATAATCGTCAAGGCGTCTTTCCCTCGTTTCCCTTATTCTGTATCTTGTTGAAATGCACGAATTTTGCCACTTCAGGATACTATGGCTTTAGCGGTTAAACCGGCATCGGCATTATTTCAGAAGGACGTTCGCAGCGAACTGCGGACGCGCTACACGCTGAACGCGCTTCTCATGTTCGTTGTGATAAGCATCAGCGTGGTGCTGTTCTCGGTTGCCGGAGAAACGCTCCAGCCGGAGATCACGATCGGTATGCTGTGGATTGTGATGTTTTTTTCGGCGATGTCGGGTATGTCCCGGACGTTCGTTGCCGAGGAGGAAAAGGGCACAACCATGACCCTGCAGCTCCTCGCAAGCCCATCGTCGATCTACGCAGGCAAGCTGCTGTTCAATTTGCTGCTTATCGTGTGCCTGAACGCCGTAATCGTCGTGCTTTTCCTTCTCACGATGGAGAAGTTTGCGATCTCGCAGCCGGGGCTGTTCTGGCTTGTTATTCTTCTCGGCGGTTTCGGTATCGCCTCGGCAACGACAATTATTGCCGCTATTATTGCGAAAGCGAGGACAAAAGGCACTCTCTTTCCGGTACTTTCCTTCCCGATCCTGCTGCCGCTCATCATGGCCGGAATCTCGGCAACGAAGACGGCCGTCATGGGAACGACATGGGAAGCGGCGATACCTGACTTGCAACTCCTTGTTTCGTATATTGTAGTGGTAATAACAACATCGTTCTTGTTGTTCGATTACGTCTGGAAGGATTAAGAAAGGACACCAATGATAAAGTGGTGGAAGATAGTACTCTTTGTCTGGATTGGAGTATTCTCCGCTCTCGGTATAATGACGCCGATTGCAGGGGGGCTCAGCGATCTGGCTATTTTCGCTGAAGTCGGCGATACGCGCCTGATTCCGGTAGCGATGAAGATCGCAGATCACGATCTCACGGAGCAGGAAGACGGGACCTTCCTCGTCGCAGGTGAAGACAAATACGGCGACGACGCGATGTTCGTACTGCCGGAAAAACCCGCAGGATTTAGCGAAGCCGAGGGGTACCTCCTCGATGCCCGCTACGATAAAGAGAACCACAGAGTGGTGGCAGCCGAAATCCTCGGCGACTATCCGGGCTGGAGTTTCCCGTACATTCCGGGCCTGGGCGAGCGCGCGAAGATCATTTTCTTCCATGTGCCGATGTCCTGGATGACGGTTATCGCATTTCTTGTCTCGATGTGGTTCGGGATCAAGTATTTGCGGAAGAAAAACCTCATCGATGACGCTAAAAGCGCTTACGCAGCGGGGTTAGGGCTCTTGTTCTGCATCCTGGCGACCGTTACCGGCTCGGTATGGGCGCAGTTCAACTGGGGTACGTTCTGGAACTGGGATCCACGCGAAACGTCGATTTTCGTTTTGCTTCTCATTTATGGTGCGTATTTTACCCTTCGCTCGGCAATCGAGGTGGATGAGAAGCGGGCAAGGCTCTCTGCTGTGTACAGCATCCTTGCATTCGTTACCGTCCCGTTCTTTATCTTCATTATGCCGCGGATACTTCCGGGTCTTCATCCCGGCTCCGCGGACGACGTAAATGCAGGCCCCGTCGTAAGTTCCGGCGGCATGGATGCCGGAATGCGCGTGATATTATATTCGATGCTCCTGGGCTGTATCGTCCTTTTTGGATGGCTTATGAGCATCCAAATGCGGGTATTCCGCATCACACAGAAACAGGAAGCGGATGACATTGCCGCTGCCGAAGCAATTAGCTAGAGAAAGTCGCACCATGTACGAATTTCTGGAACAGAACTCTTTATTCGTCGTTCTCACTATAGTGCTCATCATCTGGGCAGGACTGTTTTTCTACCTGCTCCGCATCGATAAGCGCGTGGCGAAACTCGAGGACAAGAGCTAGAAAGGAAGCATCATGAAATCGAAGTACATTATTGGCGGAATTATCGTCGTACTGTTCCTCGGAATCGGAGGATACTCCTTCGTGAACAGTTCGGTGGAATACGCCTCGCTCAGCAAGGCTGAGGAATCCGGGAAAAAAGTCCAGGTCACAGGCACCTGGGTCAAGAATAAAGGATCGCAATACGATCCGAAGGCCAACACGTTTATATTCCACATGAAGGACGAAGACGGCAAGATTGCCCGTGTCGTTCTTGAAGGTGCGAAGCCGAACAACTTCGATATCTCCACGAGCGTCGTGGCGAAGGGGAAGTACGATAACGGCACCTTCCACGCAAGCGAAGTTCTTACCAAGTGCCCCTCGAAGTACGAGGGCAAAGCGGAAGAGCATCCGGAAGGTCTCGATCCGAAGAGCGAGCAGGCAGAAATGTAGCTCGTTTTCCTGATGCCGGGAATTCGGATATTGACGATACAGAAGCACCTAGAGAAAGGATTTTGATACATGTTTGAAGCCATTGGCGCGATCGGCCGCATGTCCATTATACTTGGATTTGCGGCGTCAGCGTTCGCTGTTATACAGTATTTCCGCGGCTTGCAGAAACCAAAACTGGTTCCGCAGGCACGCGTTGCATTCCACCTGACCGCGACCGGCATCTTCCTCGCAGCCGCGTCGCTGATGATCCTCATTGTTTCGCACCGCTTTGAATATCAGTACGTCTGGGCCTACAGCGGCAAGGACCTGCCGCTCGGACTTCTGATGTCCACGTTCTATGCCGGCCAGGAGGGCAGTTTCATGCTCTGGACGGTCATGGTAGCGGTGATCGGCGTCATCTTGCTGGCGTATTCGCAAAAACACCAGAACGAACGTGAAGTTATGGGGGTGTACAGCGGTATCCTTGCATTTCTGCTGCTTCTCCTTGTGGTGAAGAATCCTTTCGCACCGATTGAAGCCGACTTCATTCCGCAGGAAGGCCGCGGCCTCAATCCGCTGCTTCAGAATTTCTGGATGCAGATTCACCCGCCGATTCTCTTCGTAGGATTCGCGGCAATGGCGCCCCCGTTCGCTATGGCTATCGCAGCTATGATGCAGCGGAAGTACCAGAACTGGATTGTGAGCGCTCTGCCCTGGGTTGTTGGCGGTTCGATGGTCCTCGGACTCGGAATCGCGCTCGGCGGCTTCTGGGCATACGAAACGCTCGGATGGGGCGGCTGGTGGGGATGGGATCCCGTCGAAAACTCGTCGCTGATTCCGTGGATTATTTCCGTCGGTGCGGTGCATACCATGCTGACGCAAAAGCGCACGAAAGGCCTCATCCTGACGAACTTCGTGCTCGTCATCCTGAGCTTTGTACTGGTGCTGTATTCGACGTTCCTGACGCGGAGCGGCGTCCTGGGCGATGCCTCCGTGCATAGCTTCGTCGATCCGGGCCGGTTTGCATTCACGCTGCTTGTGCTCTTCATGTTCGTCTTCTCCGACGTTGGCTTAGCGCTGATCTTTGCGCGCTTCACCAAGTGGGGTAAGCAGATCATGGAGAGATTCAGCGGATGGAAGCTCGTCGGAGTGCTCTACCTGATCATGATCGTGCCGAGCATCCCGATCTTCGCACAAATTAGCGGCGACGTGGTGCCGGTGTTCGAAGAGTTCATGGCCAGCGGCGATATCTTCACCGTGGCGATCTCCGCGCCGTTCCTGGTCATTGCCCATATAATGAATGTCTTAAGCTTCCTCTGGATCCCTGCGCTCATCGTCAAGGCCGGGCTTATCGTGTATACACTATCCGGCAGAGTACACAGCACAAAGCGGTTCGAGAGCTTCGCCTCCCTTAGCCGCGAAAGCTATCTCGGTTGGGGCTCCGCATTGCTTGGCGCACTTACACTGATCGTTCTGCTTGGCACATCCCTTCCGATCATTCCCGACGTCATCGTCGATGGAATCAACGGAGTGTTCAACTGGGTGAACGGCATGATCGGGACGAGTTTCGCGCTCGGCAATACCGTGGAACCGGCGTTCTACGATGCGATGGGACTTCCGCTCGCAATTGCGATGGCGGTCCTGAACGCACTCGCGCTGCTCCTCAAGTGGAAGGCGAACGACGGCAAGGACTTCCTCAAGAAGACCTACCTGCCGTTCGGTCTCGCCGTGGTATTTGCCGGTGCATTGTACTTCTTCGGCAATGTGCAGGATCCGGGTATGCTGGCGCTTGGCCTTTCGGCAGCGTTTTCGTTCATCGTGAACGTGCAGGTCGGTTACAAGATCATGCGCGGAAACCCGAGCTACACCGGAGCGTATATCGCTCACATCGGATTCGCCATGATGCTGATCGGTATCATCGGCTCCGGGTTCTACAGCCAGGATAAACCGCTTGAGCTCCCGATGGGCATATCGAAAGCCGCATTCGGCTACAACTTCACCTACGTCGGGTATGAGCCCTTCTGGAACGGCGAACGCTACTACTTCAAGGTTCGCGTCGACGATCAGGAAGGCAAAGAGATCGAGACCGTGAATACGATCATGTTCGTATCGAACTACGGCAATCAGGAACAGATCATGCGCAACCCCGGCATCGCCAAGTTCCTCGAGAAGGACCTCTATCTCGAACCCCAGGCGGTGATGCAGCCCGACCCCGAAGGCGGCGAGAGGGTGACCATGGTGAAGGGCATGTCGCACGAGTTCGGCGGGTACACGGTCACGTTTACCGATTTCGAAATGAACAACAGCATGCGCTCCGAGAACTTCTCTGTCGGCGGCATCTTCACGGTAGAAAAATACGGCGAAGAACCACAGACGATTGAAGTATCCCAGACGACGGGACCCGAAGGCGTGCAGGAAGAACGCGGCCTAACCGAGGCCGGCGACCTCGAGATTACCATCCTCGGCATGACGCCCAACCGGACGGAACTATCGCAGTCCACTGTGGACGTGCGGCTCAAGAATCCGAACGTGCCTGTCGATCCTGAGAACCTACGCGAGACACTGGTGGTAATGGCGACCTTGAAGCCGTTTATCAGTCTTGTGTGGATTGGGATCATCCTGATGGTGCTAGGATTCGGGGTTGCGCGTGCGCGCCGCGCCTACGACGCCAAGCGCCTTGAAGCGCCAAGCGACGAGCTCTCCCCGCCAATACCGCTCCGCAAGGACGCCATTGCCAAGGAAGACCAGGCAGTGGAAGAGCCTGAGTCCGTGCCCGTAAACGGCAACGGCCATGCCAGCGAGCGCAGTGAAGAGAAGCCCGTAAGCTAGGGCCGCAATTATATCGAAAACTCCCAACGCCCGGCACACGCCGGGCGTTTTGTTTCTTCATACCCCCTTGAATGAGTCCGCGCCCGAGCGGACGAATGGGCAAGGGGGTCGACTCGCTGCAATGAAATGGCGCAACGAGTCGGGGGGATCTCTTCGCGCTCCGCGCGTCCGGCGGCCTCCGGCCGCCCGGGACCGAACCCCCTTCCCGTCGCAGAAATTTCATCGCGACGGGATTCCCCCTGCCAGGGGGAAAAAGTTCAATCCTTCTCCTCATTCCGGACATGCCTGTCCCGAGAGCGAAGAGAACGGGAAGCCGGAATCTCTGCACGCCCCGCGTGCATGGCGGGCGAGCCCGCCCGGGACCGAACCCCCTTCCCGTCGCAAGAAATTTTATAGCGACGGGATTCCCCCTGCCAGGGGGAAAAAGTTCAATCCTTCTCCTCATTCCGCCTGTCCCTATGGGGGACATGCCGTTGGCATCCCTTTTGGATATTCAGCGTCTTTCCGAAGGTATCCTTACACTGCAATTCGCTTGCATATAAGACCCTTTAGTCGGTAAATTCTAGCAGGTGTAAAGGAAGATGGTAGCATGTCCTCCAAATCTCCTGTCAACGGTATTACAGCTTACATTCAGGTCATAATCATCTGTTCTCGCCGTTCAGAGGAACAACATGAAAAACATTCTTATTCTACTGCTTATTCTATGCTCAACTCTAATCGCACAGCAATGGGAACAGGTTTATCCTCCGTGGGAGGTGAATGAACTCCACGACGTCCTTTGGTGGAACGGCGACACGGTGTTCTCCTGTGGTAAGAACTTCAGTCTGCTGAGAAGTACCAATAAGGGCGTGGATTGGACGGAGGTACTTGGTAATA
>PABJ01000125.1 GCA_002699105.1 Ectothiorhodospiraceae bacterium
ACACTTCGCACTGCCTTCACTTCTCTCGCATCCTTAACGACAAAGAGAATCCCAAACACGTTCCTGGCTGTCGAGTGGTCATGGTCTACCCGAAGGGCTCTCCGGACATCGCAAGCAGCGTCTCCCGCGTGCCACAATACACTGAAGATATTCAAAAGCTGGGAGTTCGGATTGAGCCGAATCTGGAAAAGATGGTTCAGGAAGTCGATGCCGTCCTCCTGGAAACCAACGATGGGCGACCTCACCTTGAACAGATCGTGCCCGTACTTAAAGCCGGTAAACCTTGTTTCGTTGACAAGCCGATTGCGGGATCTCTTGCCGACTGTATTGCTATCTTCAAACTGGCGGAACACTTCAAAACTCCCGTCTTCTCATCTTCTTCTCTGAGGTACGGCAAGAACACACAGGCAGTTCGAGCTGGTTCAATAGGTGATGTAACAGGCTGCGACACATGGTCTCCCTGTGCTCTTGAGAAAACTCATCCTGACCTGTTCTGGTACGGGATCCATGGAGTTGAAAGCCTCTTCACAGTGATGGGCCCCGGAATCGAATCAGTCGTGAGAACTCAGACAAAGGACTTCGAGCAGGTCACCGGCACATGGAAGGACGGTCGAATCGGAAGCTTCCGTGGACTGAGAACAGGCAGCCGCGGCTATGGAGGTACGGCGTTTGGAACCAAAGGAATCGCACCTGTGGGCAGCTACGACGGCTATGACCCGCTGCTGGTTGAAATCGTTAAATTCTTCAAGGGAGGAGACGTGCCAGTGGATGCTCAGGAAACCATTGAACTGTATGCATTCATGGAAGCAGCAGATGAGAGCAAACGAACCGGATTTGCCCACGTAAGAATTGCCGACGTAATTTCCCGCGCTAAGAAAGAAGCAGAGACGAAGGTCAGGGAAATTCTGAGTCGATAGGAAAGGTCAGCCATGAATTCATCTTCCGCCCGATGGTTTCCGGTCCTGACTTCCATCCTTGCTGTAGATGTTGCCTGCATTAACCTGTCGGTGCAGAAAGACAGCGCGGCTCCATTCATCGGTGCGCCCTGACATTGCAGTTCAGGTTAGCCAATCCGATAAACTAAGAAACAGTGTTCTACTGATCGAGTATAACTGGCATTCCCAGAATACCAGGCAACTGATCAACCTCTCCGCCTCGGTGCGTGTGTCAGGAATCGGTAAGATGATTAAGCCGTTGAACCAGTCCTCCAAGTTGCTCTCTTTATTCTGGCTTTTTATCGGCGCCACAGGGAGCCTTGCTGCCGACCCCACCGAAGAAGAGCTGGCATTCTTTGAGAAGAAGATTCGGCCAGTATTAGTTCAGCACTGTTACCAGTGTCACTCGGCAGACAGCGAAGACGTGCAGGGCGAGCTGTTGTTGGATACGCGTGAAGGCATCCGCAAGGGTGGAATATCGGGGCATGCCGTCGTACCCGGGAATCCCAAAGAGAGCCTGTTGATCGAGGCAATTCGTTACGGCGACGATGCCTTGGCGATGCCGCCAAAAAAGAAACTGTCAGACTCTGTCATTGCTGATTTCGAAGAATGGATCACCATGGGCGCGCCGGACCCGCGGGACGGGAAAGGAGCACCGTTCTTCGAACCTGACTGGACAAAATCCAGGGATCACTGGGCATTCAAGGTCCCAAAGCAGCCGACAATTCCAAAAGTATCGGACGATTCCTGGGCAGTGTCAGATGTCGACCGTTTTGTTCTGGCAGCACTGGATAAACAATCCATGAAGCCAGTTGGAGACGCGAACCGGCGGACGTTGATTCGAAGGCTTTACTTCGACCTTATCGGTCTGCCACCGTCAACGGAAGAAGTGGATGCCTTTGTCAGTGAAACAGACCCGGGTTCCTGGCAGAGACTGGTTGACCGACTACTTGCGACAGAGAGTTTCGGCGAGCGCTGGGGGCGGCACTGGCTGGACGTGGCGCGATACGCAGAATCAAGTGGTAAAGAGTCGAACATCACCTACCCACACGCATGGCGGTATCGCGACTACGTGATCGATTCGTTTAATGCTGACAAACGGTATGACCAATTCATCCGAGAGCAGATTGCTGGTGACATGATGCCGGCAAGAGATGATCGACACCGTGCCGAGCTGATTACGGCAACCGGCTTTCTGGCCATCGGCCCCAAGTCGCACAACGAAGGCAGTCGGTCTCAGTTCGCTGCGGATCTCGTTGACGAGCAGATTGAAACGATGTCTCGGTCAATGCTGGGGCTCACCATTGCCTGCGCCCGCTGCCACGACCACAAATTCGACCCGATTAAACAGAGTGAATACTATGCTATGGCCGGCATCTTCCACAGCTCATCGACCTATTACGGTACGGTCGAGACGCAGGACAATCGCAGAAACTCACGACTGAGAACACTGCCAGTTGAAACTGCAGAGACCCCAGCCGGACCACTCACTGCAGAGTCTCGTGAAACTCTGAAGAAAGTCGTGGCCGACAGCAGACAAGAACAAGCGAGACTGATTGTCCAGGCAAGGGAAGACCGCAAGAACGACACCTACGATTCGTTTACATACTTCATCAGGACTCGACGCGTCAGAGATCGCATGAATATTGCTACGGCGCAGCTCAACAATTACACCGAAGACGGTACAGCCAAGCCGCAGGCGATGGGGATGCGTGAACGTGGTTATGGACGTGGCACACGGCTTCTGGTCTTGGGGCAGGCTCGACGCCCGAGGCAAACGGTGCCTCGCGGATTTGTGTCTATTGTTAATCCGGATTTCTCTGCCGAATTCAGCCGACGTTCGAGCGGACGTCTTCAATTGGCTGGTTGGCTGGTGGATGACAGGAATCCCCTGACTGCAAGAGTCATGGTCAACCGGATCTGGCACCACCTGTTTGGACAGGGACTATTGAAAAACATGGACAATTTTGGCTCGACCGGTGGAGCCCCGAGTCATCCTGAACTGCTGGATCACCTTGCAATACAGTTCAAAGACAACGGCTGGTCGGTGAAAAGCATGATTCGCCAGATTGTACTCAGCCACACTTACCGTTTGGCCTCCGATTACAATTCAGCCAATTATTCTGCTGACCCGGACAACCGATATCTGTGGCGCAGCAGCAAACGCCGTCTCGACGCGGAATCCATTCGCGACACAATGCTCTCAGTAGGCGGCATGCTCAGGCAGGAACGCCCGCGCGGGTCAGCTGTCAGCAATGCTGGCGACGGGCGTGTTGGGCGGGGCAGAGTGCACGCCCGAGCGCTCAGTGCTTCCACCGATCATCGCTCCGTCTATCTCCCCATTGTTCGCGGATTGATTTCTGAACCACTCAGGCTCTTCGACTACGCTGAGCCGTCGATGGTGACCGGGAAGCGTGATATTACGACGGTACCCGCACAGGCTCTCTACCTGATGAACGATTCATTCGTTATGCGTGTCGCTGACGCCATGGCAATTCGTCTGATTTCTGACACAGAAACTCTTGATGAGAGGATTGTCCGCGCCTTCGAACTTGCCTACGCGCGACCGCCTCGAGCAGACGAACTGGAAAAGACTCAACGATTCTTTGACCAATACCTAAAGAACTCACCGAAAGTGCGGCAGGTGACTAAAGGGGTACCGGAATTCATCGAGCCTGTCAAAAACCTGCAACGCGCACTGAACGCCCAATTGAAATCAACACGCAAACTTCAAGTGGATGGCAATTTCGGATTCAATACGAGGCTGGCGTTGGTTCAGTTCCAGCAACTCAACGAATTGCCGGCAAACGGGCAATTGGATGAGGCGACACGGAGCGCACTCGGTGTATCAGATTTCCAAAAGACCTTTGAAAAAGTAGCACAAAGAAAAGCCATGAGTGCCGTATGTCAGGCTCTCATCTGCAGCGCAGAATTCCGCTACCTGGATTGACCATGAATTCTCACACTGACATTCCGTCCAATCATTCCCGTCGCCAGATGCTTCAGAGCGTTTCGTGTGGCTTTGGCTATCTTGCCTTCGCTGGTATGTGTGCCAGGGCTGCGCCCCCTGATCCTCTTTCGCCCAGGGAGCCCCATTTTAGGCCTCGCGCAAAACGCGTCATCTTTCTGTGCATGGGAGGTGGCCCCTCGCACCTGGATACCTTTGACTACAAACCTAAGCTGCAGGCCGATGCGGGACGGGACATTGAACAGGGGAATCAGTACCAGGGAACCGGGGGAAAACTCCTGGCTTCACAGTGGAAGTTTGCTCAGCACGGGCAGAGCGGCCTCTGGATTTCTGAGCTCTTTCCGAATCTTTCGAAGCACGGAGATAAGCTGTGCCTGCTGAACGGCATGTACACAGACTTACCTTCACATCCACATTCGTTTGTAAAGATGCACACGGGCAACTCGCAGTTCGTGCGGCCCTCATTGGGAGCATGGAGTCTCTATGGATTGGGGACTGAAAGCGAAAACCTGCCAGGTTTTATGGTGCTTAATCCTTCCTCCGGGAACGGTGGCGCTCAGAACTACGGCAGCGCATTTCTGCCGGCCACGTATCAGGCGACAGCAGTTCGTGGAAGTCGTGGCCAGATCAGCAATATTTCCAATCGCAGAATGTCTCGTGAACAGCAACGCGCTCAACTGGATCTTGTACAGAGCCTCAATCAGGGGCGTCTGGAACAAAACGAAGTCGACCCTGACGTTGAAGGGGTTATTGATTCCTTTGAGCTTGCCTTCAAAATGCAGACCGAGGCGCCTCGGCTAATGGATGTGAACCGAGAATCTTTTTCGGTGCGCAGGGCCTATGGGATTGGGAATCGTGCCACCGACAATTTCGGCCGGCAGTGTCTGCTTGCCCGACGTCTGGCTGAATCCGGCGTACGGTTCATTGAACTCAATTACGGCAACTGGGATCATCATCGCGGGCTAAAGAGCGGGTTGGAACGCAACTGCCAGGCAATCGACAAGCCCATTGCTGCACTCCTCGCTGATCTTGAGAATCGCGATATGCTCAAAGACACTCTTGTCATGTGGGGGGGCGAATTCGGTCGAACGCCGCACGGCGAGAGTACTGACGGTCGCGACCACAACAACCGGGGCTACACCATGTGGATGGCCGGTGGAGGTGTGAAGGGAGGCATGCGATACGGCCAGACGGACGAATATGGGTTTGCGGCGGTCGAAGATCGAATGCATATCCACGATTGGCACGCCACAGTCCTGCACCTTCTGGGCCTGGACCACAAACGCCTCACGTTCAATTACTCCGGTCGCGATTTCCGCCTAACGGACGTTCATGGCGAAGTTGCAACGAAGATCATTGCGTAGTTCGCTGCCGCTGGTGTCACGCCACTGTTCAGTGGCCCCAGGTCAGAGAGCCGTCGGAAAACCGATCCGAGTTGCTCTATAAACACCTCATTGACTGTGTCTTGATGCACCGCCACGGTCTGCTCATTCGCAAATCGTGGCTCCTTAATGGTCTTTCCCCTTAGCATAAAGAGGCCGGAATGCGCCGATCTCTCTCGCACGAGTCAGGAGGTTTGGCCTGTCATCCCATCGTGCGCAAGAACTCACTCTTCATAGATTGTTGCTTCCACCAGATTCGTGCCATACGATCTAACAAATAACTTAGCAGCGTTGAACCTAACTTCATGAGGCGAAATCATGGCAGGTCAGGGTGTTATCACAGTTTTCGGTTTGTTCGTGCTTCGGCAGGACGAAGTAGGTGTTCGCCTGACTCTCGGGCGATTTAGTGGTGTCGTGCAGCCCGGGCTGGGGTTTAATGTTCCAATTATTCACAAAGTGATAAAGACCAAAAGCAGTCTGCAGACAATAGATCTGCCGGAACAGCAGATTGTGCTCAGCGGAAATATCTCTGTCATCATTTCCGGCAATCTTAATTTTCGCGTTAAGGCTCCGGACCGCGCCCTGCTTGCAGTGGACAATTATCGATACAGCATTCAGCAGCTTGCGCTGACGACCATCGCGGATGTTCTGGGTAGTAAGACCATTGAAGAGGTTCGCGGGGCAAAATTGAAAATAGCCGAAGAGATTGAAGCTATCGTCTCTCGTACCGCATCGAACTGGGGCCTGGCAGATGTTGATATTCGGTTGACGGATGCTCGAATGGACGAAGGCCTGCAGCGTGCGATGATGCGTGAAACAGAAGCACGTAAGGAAGCGAATGCCATCAAGATTAAGGCAGAGTCTGACAAATATGTCGCCGGTATCTTTGCTGAAGCAGCAGACTCACTTGCCAAATCACCGGGCGCAATGACGTTACGAGTCCTGCAAACACTAAGCGATGTCAGCAACGATAAAACGACGATTGTTGTTCCGGTCCCGATTGATCTGTTGACGCGCCAATCACCGTCGCCAGTCGATATCAGTTCGGCCACTTCTGCGACGTCAGAATCACCGGAACTATTAGTTAACGTGCCCGATGTTCCGATGGGAAAAATCAAAATTCGTGGAGACAAGGCGGTCGCGGTGTGTCCGGCATGCAATGCAAGGTACGACGTCACCGCAATACTCGGGGAGTCAAAGGTCGATGCTGCTCCCGAGATACCGGGGCAACAGATCCAGTGCAAACGCTGCGGCCAGATATTCACACTGCCCGAGGTGGACTAACGAAGGGGGCGGCTCAATAAGCGGCAACCCGACCAAGCAGATTTTGAAGAAGCTTCACCAGGACAATACATGGGCGAAGCTGCGTATCCTCTATCACGTTCAGGAGCGTCAGCATCTGTTCACGACTTGAGGGTCGTTTATGCTGGAGGCGATATCCCGACGGCTCCGGATGCTGCAGGCAGTTTTCAGGGCCCGCCGGTGGATCCCATACTCAATCTACCCGTCAAAACATGGCGGAGAATCTCGCTCCAGAGTTCCATCTCGGTATTCACTCCGGTCACCTGACTCACCAGGACTGGACGGAAATTCGCCAACAGGAAACACTTCCGGGGCAAATTCAGGCTGACCAACTGAACGTCTGGGCACCACGCAAGCTCACCGCCATCCACTCCCCACCGAGCGCTGCACTGTCTCACCGCCGTTTACAACGTCCCCCGTCTTTCACACCCGGAGTGACACGGTACTTGCGTGAGCACCAGCAAGTAGAGGGAGATCCTCCACGGGTGGAAACCCGATGTTGCCAAACTACATCACTCCAATTTGTTCATTTGAGGCATCATTTGGGCAAGGACGCGAAACTTATCCGGAAAGGACGATCCGGCAATTCATAAAACGATGATGCCTGCGACGAACGGTCTGCTCTTAAAACTCTCCATACCTCGACCAGCAACCGTCCCCTCAGCATTGTCATCGCCAAATGAAATGAGAGATGCCTACCCTCACCCGCCCCGCAAAACGACTGTCTCAGAACCTACGACCCGAACAATCGGAGTTCGATCGAGACCAAATGATTCTTGATCATTTGGGATACGTTCAAAACATCCTGACACGGATTCTGAATCAACTCCCTTCGGGTGTTGACGCTGGCAATCTCGAATCCGCCGGAGTGCTCGGCCTGATCGAGGCGGCTAACCAGTTTGATCCAGGCAGAAACGTCGAATTCAGAACCTTCTCCTACCAGCGCATTCGCGGAGCAATTCTTGACGAACTCAGACGAACATGCCCTCTCTCACAGCAAATGCTGCAGAAGATTGCTCACCTGCGAAAGGTGAAATCAGAGCTTCAGGGGCACGTTACCATGGAGCAACTGGCGGACACGGCTGGTATGTCGACAGAAGAAGTGAATCGCTGCATTCAGGCCGCCCGACTCACACAACCCAAGTGCTTCAACGACTCGGTACGGGTCCGAGGACACATTGGTGACTCAGACAGACAGACACGACTGGAACGAGAAGAACAGGAATCTGTTCTCGCCGACGGAATCGAACAACTCCCCGAAAAGATGAGAATCGCGATCGGACTGCACTACAACGAAGGGCTGAAGCTTAAGGATGTCAGTCAGGTACTGGGACTCTCAGAGTCCCGAGTATCCCGAATCCTTGATGCTGCCAGAAAGAAGCTTCAGGACTACGTACAGACACGCGGATACTAGCGTTACAGAAATTTGCAGAAGCGATGCCGGAAGCCGGCAGAGGCGATTGTCCGCGTTAATTCGATGCACTCATCCGCGTTGGGTTCGGGCCCTATTGTACTGGCGTTCGAGAACGGACTTCCTTCAGTTTTTCTATCAGCTCTTTCTGCCGGCTGTGTATAACTTCCATCAACTCAGAGGCGTCTGCATCGTCGACGGATTTCACAGCCTGCGCAGCGACCGCTGTACTCGCAATCACGACCTGCTGACTGTTCTCGAGCCAGTCGAACATCGCGTCCAGAGCGAGGAACTGCAGGTCCGTGTATTCGGTTGGAAAGGAACCGAAGTCGATAAATTGCTCGCGTTCGGTGAGAAGTTCGACAATCGCAGCCACATCTCCTCGCTGTGATTCGGCCAGCGCAAGCACCTGATCACCCACGGCCTGGTGTTCAGAATCAACCCATGGCCAGCCTTCCGCAACGTACTGCAGAAAGCTGCGACTCATGTCGATCAGAGCAGAATTCAGGGCTGTCTGTGATTGATCACTCATGGACTTAATACCGCTCCTGCGTCCCGTTTATCCACCAATACCGGCAAGAATTGACTGCCCTGCATCTTTCGCAATAACCGCCAACTGGTTCGGCAGGATCCCGGTGATGATGACCATTACTCCCAGCAGTGCCAGATAAAGTCGCTCTGCGGTAGGAACCTGAACTGGTTGAATCCCGGGTTCCCGTTCTTCGAGGTACATGGCCTTCAGAATCTTCACATAGTAGAACAGGCTGAAGACAGTGTTTGCCCCAGCGAACGCCAGCACGACGTACATGAAGCTGCTGACATCTGCCGCCTTGTACACGGAAGCGAACACAACCAGCTTCCCGAAGAAACCACCGGTTCCCGGAATCCCAATCAGGCTGGCAACACAAATTGCCATACAGATTCCAACCCAGTTCCCCTGCGTCCCGACGCCCTTGAG
>PABJ01000126.1 GCA_002699105.1 Ectothiorhodospiraceae bacterium
AGGATATCCACTCTGGGGACCATCTACAATACCACCTCTTGCCATCTGTGGACTATCTTTCCACAAATCACCAGTGTCTGATGGATATGGACCAAATGGATCTCCATCCTGTGCTTCATCACGAGCATCACGTAGAGCAAATTCAAGATCATCCTCACCTACTTTTTGAATTACCTCACCTTCATACTGTTGTTTTTGTAATTCTATCTGTGCTTCTTTCCTTTCACCTTCTTTGTTATCTTCAGAAACAATAGCATTTCTATTCTGGTCTCGCAGAACGTCAATAATGGCATCTAATTTTGCTTCTAGAGTATCAGAATTAACTTCTAATTTCTTAATTGTTCCTAGTAAACTTTCTCTAACTGTGATGAGTGTTGCTTCATTCTCATCTACCTGCTCAGACATGCTGCTGAGACTGACATTTAGAGATCTAGATACAGCAGTAAAGAACTTACCTAATTTAGGATCCTTAACTTTAACTGCTTTTGTATCTGGACTGGTATTCCACATTCCTGGCATACCACTTGATCCCACGAATGGAGATGGTTGTCTCTGTGAAGCAGAAGATCCAACGGCAACCATCGGGAATGGTTGACCAGCACGTTTTGCCTTAGTTTGAGCACTAACACCAATACCAGTAGCTATTGGATTAATAGGACTTGTCTTATTAAAAATAGATGTTCTAGGTGCTGGTTGAACATATCCTGGTGTTTTTAAACCAAGCTCTGGGCGTGGTCCAATACCACCAGGAGGCGTTGCAAGTGTTAGAGGAGTAGATTGTCCTCTCATATATCCAGTATATGAGAATGGTTCCTTTTGGAATCGTTTACCAAGTAATCCTAGTGGATTAGGTGCTAATCTATGTGCTAATGCAGCACCAAAGAATTCTCCCCTACGGAATTTTGGTATAAATTGGTCAGAAACTGATCCTCCTTTAACACCTTCACTAGCAGGATTATATGCATTGGGATTGACGCTCTTTGCGAACATCGTATCACCAATATTAACTGCCCTAATATAATCAGTGGCAAGTTCTCTTTCAAGAGCAGCATCATCAGCAGCTCTAACTGCTTCATTATACAAGTAACTACTAATAGAAGCGGTTAAATCGCCTTGAAATGTCCTAGTAAGAGATGCCATTTAATTACCCTAGTGATGCTATTCTATAGTGATCTTTCCAATCACCCACTGAAGTTGTCCTACCAAAATTGAAATCTTGATTCATATTAGTAGCTACTACTTGAGTATTTAACATAATAATTGGTGCTCCAGAAGTTTGAATCTCATCTAGAAGCATTTCAACTTCTTTACTGTCCGCATCCATTTTTGCTAATAGACTGCTTCTCATTGATGGAGGTAAGAAACTTTGATCACCTTCAAGTGTACTTTTTAGATCCTCAAGACCAAAGAAACCAGTTCCTTTTCCTGACTTAATAATACTTGCCTCAGACTCTCTTCTATTTTTCAAATCACCATTGTTATCATGAACTAAGTTAAGTCTAAGTAAATCAGCAATACTACTATAATCGTTATTAGCATATGCCTTCTTAACCATCATAGGAAGAGAATGTGGAAATGTTTTCCCGTTGAAAACAGTATCTGATCCTTTATGAGCACCCCTAAGACTTCCATAGTTAAATGCCAACGAAAGAAGAACTGAAGAAACATCCACAGGCAAATCATATAGATCTACACCAACATTATTAAGTTCTCCTATAACAATTTTCAAGTGATCTTGATAATGCTTATCCTTGATCATCACAGCTTCTTCCATGGTGATGCTATCACCCATTTTCACCTTTCCCTGCAACCTAAATCCTGGTGGGTAATAAGTTGCACCAAATCCAATAGTAGGAATGTTTTCAGTATCTAAGTATGCATCAGTTTTAACATTTTCATATGCACCGAGCATTGTCATTGTTTGACTTTGTACCAGTTTAGAATTGGTCTGTAATTTCTCTTTTACTGGTTTAGCATTTGCAAACTTTGGATCAATATGTTTGTATAAACCATGCCACAATGGATATGGACTATTTGGGTGATATGGACCACCAACATTATAGAAATCCACACTCATGTGCATTCCATTAATACTACCAATATCTCTTGGATCATCACTATCTCTTCCCATGAGTCCAAGTTTTTGTCCATAACTAACTCTCTGCCCTTCTTTCACAGAGATTCCACTTTTGGGGAAGTGAGCATATAATGCATCAAAGAATCGTCCTGGATAATTAGGATCTTCATGCCTAACAATTACATAATTACCGTATCCTCTTTTAGTTTTTTCATTATATTGATGACCAATTTCAACAACTTCACCATCAAATAACGCTCTACTATGTGAACCAGATGGAGTGAAATCAACGCCAGGTTCTCCACTCTTGTCTATCATTACATAGTCAGGATTGTCTCTATTGAAAAAATTGGAAAGCTTTCTAAAAGCACCTGACTTTTGACCCCAAGGTAGCAACTCCTCACCACCAGAAGAAAAATTGAAAAAATTACTTGGATTCCAAAATCCACTAACATCTTCTTCAGGTGTTCCTGACTTCTGTTGTGGGAACATTCCTTGGAAAGGAAGAGCAAGTTGATCAATTGCCTGTTCGTCTCTATTTTGTGTGCGAACTACTCCCAATGTAGACTTATACCTTACAGATGATCTATCAAATCCATCTAACCCACTACTAAGTATTTCTGATCTAACCATTTGCTCTGCTCCAGCAGCAGATGCAACATCTAATGCAACTGATGTCAATACTGTCCCAATAAGGGCAGTAGCATTTTTAAATCCCATTGCGATATCATCCTGATCTTTTTTACCTAAAATTAACTCTCTACCATGTAAATTTGCGAGTCCTTTTTTAGTTTGACCAGTACCAGCAGCATAACTTCCTCTAAGTTCTTTCTCAATATCTCTTTTAATGATATATGCATCAATACCTAAAGAAGTTCCAGTTCCAACAGTAGGAATTGTTCCAGCAATTCCAGACAGTACTTCTAAACCTGCACCAGTATAGTCTCCCTTTAAGGCTCTCTCAATACCAAATATAATACCAGCAGCGATACCAAGTCCAGGAATTTTCTTTGATAAAACTTTTCCTGTTGCCTTTTTTCCAACATTCTCTGCTACATTTCTACCAAGAATGCGTGAGGTGGCAGCAGCAGCAATTTTTGTTTTTACTTTGCCTGGCAATCTCCTTACACTTCTGATTCCTCTTGTGAGTAATCTTCCTCTTGCTCTAATTCTTCTAGGTATAAATCTTCTTGAAAGTGATCTTATCAACCTAGATACAACTTTTGCTCCTGCTCTTCTAAGTAAAAATCCAATTAACGAAGACCCTCCCATGTTAGAGCGAGCAAGCATTTTCTGTAGCGGTGATGAACCGAACATTGGATCTTGTTCAAAGATCTCTGCTGATTCCTTTTCTGCTTTCTTATCTTCCTCCGCTTTCTTTTCTAATTCTGCTTTTGTACCAAGTATATCCAATAAAGTATCAAACTTATCTTCCAAAATTTGATTTTGGTTGATAATAAGTTCTTGACTATCAACAATAGCAGCACCAATAGCAGATATTGCAGTATTTGTTGCTTCAACTTTTCCTTCAAGTTGAACTAATTTTACTTCAAGTCTAGTTCCAAACAGTTTAATTACTTGATTCCGCAGAGGTCTATCTACAACGGGAATAGAGTTAACATCAACTTCTTCTTCTCGTTCTAGATCCTTAATTGCTTTTTCTACTTCAGGTGATCCCTTAGGAATATCCTGATCAAATTTTTGTTTAATTTGATCAAAGATTTTGCCAGCAATAAAACTGGTTAGATCACCTTGAGCTGTTTGAACTAGATTTGCCACTATCTACCTGCTTTCGCTTGTTCTTGTTTTTGTTTGAGTTCATCTAGATATTGCATGAGGAAAGTAGTATATACTTCCCTTTCCCATGGCATCATATTTTCAACTTCAGTCAAGCTATATTTATGGTACTGCATCAAAGCAAAATTCATTCTATAATACCCTTCCAGATTGTTTTGGAAGAGTGCTATGCGAAAAAACTCTGTAACCCCTCAATTGTATAAGTAGACTCTTTTCCAGTTTTAGGATTGGTAACTGAGAAAGTATGACTCAACTTTGGACAAGTAGCATAAAAATCTTGAATCTTCTCAAATTGTTTAGTAGTCAAAGTATCTACAAACTGACGAAACTCTTTTGGAGTTGTTGTTGATGAATCATAAACTTCCTCGTCATCAAAGATCTGATCAATAGAATTTGCAATGAAATCATATACATCTTCTGTACCTAGATCCTTTTGTAGAAATTCCCTATCAATGAATTGCTTCATACTAGGATATTTCATCATAATACCAGTGGTATCATCAAACATAATTTTAGGAGAGTGACCCTCCTGCTTTTTAACTTCAACATCATTAATGTTGATTAATGCCTCTACTTCTGTTTCATTATCATCAAGACACGTCACACTAAGAGTAATCATCTCTCCGATTGACGCTGCTCTAATTTTCAAGAACAAATACTCCAAATCAAAACTAGGTAGTTGATCTACCTTAATCCTTGAAATAACACAATTCTTGAGTAGGTCTTTAACACCGCCAATAACTTGTTTTTCGTCATTTGCTTCCAATGCCATTAAAAGCACTTTTTCCTCTTTTACAAGAAAGGGGCGATATTTGATAGTTTTTCCTGAAGAGGGCAATTCACATTCATATGTGGGATACCCTAACTTTGGTAATGCCATAAAAATAATTTCAAGTCGTGTATTTATATATAGCGACTTTTCAACTCAAATAGTTTTGTCGCTGGTTTAGTAATTCTAGTCACAAACGCAACCATAGTTAATCTAAATTCATCATCACTATCCATGTGAAAATTTGATTGTCCATGAAACTGTGTACCATCATACCCAATAACTCTATTATACACGTTCTTTACCTCTAAAGTACGTTCAAACATAGAATTATTGATTTTCATGTTGTTTCCAAATACTTCTAGAGATTTTTTATCTCTTTTTTGTTCTGGACCTAAAACATCAGTATGAAACTGCATTAATTTTGGATCACAGTCTTTTTTCTGCCAAGGCAATGCATTCCTCTCTGCATCAGATTTCATTCTATAAATTGAAGTTCCATGATCTAGATTTGCATCAGGATCAAGATAAACAACAGCAGCACAAAATGCTCCACCATCTTGATGGATCCACCCTCGGTTAATTTCAGGATTATCGGAAAATCTACTAATTTTCTGAAACTGTATCTGACAGTCCCAATCGTTTTTACTATAATCTCCCCACAATGCCAATAATTTGGAAGTGGTAGATTCGTAAAATCTTTTATTAAGTTCTATTAGTGGTCTTGATCTAACACCAGGATATGTTCCTATTGGGTGATCATATTTTAAAGTTAAAGCCCATTCTCTAACTTTATCAGGATCCTTAAAGAATCCATCATGACATATTGTTTGAAAATCCATTAAACTTTTTTAGTCAATTTTTTGCCGAATAATTTTTTCCAGTTTTATGGAATTGAAAAGTCAATTTTGCCTACCTACCACGAACGCCAGGAGTTGTGCCAAAGTTTCCTGCTGCTGGGTCATCAAAATCAAGTTCATTATAAATTCCTGTGAGCTCTGTACTATAAGGTCTTACTGGTTCGTTTGGTACGTCTGAATTTTGACGTTCATGTTTTTTAGATGTACCATACAGCACTGTATGTCTAGTATAATAGAAGCTTGAAGTTACTCTTGTCAACTGAGAACTACCGTATGCTAGAGGAACAGCATCAATAGAATATGGATAAGCATTCTCTAAGATATATCCAATAGGTGCTCTTCCATCAGAACTTGTCTTATTTGGTTCTGTTTTCATAATTCTAAGATTACACACATAATCATCAATATAAGATAATCTATTCACACGGTTTGTAGATCTAGGTAATTTACCCTTTGCAGATTCTATTGTGTCATCATATTCAAACTTTTTATCATAGACCTCCCCAAAGATATGCTCATACCAAGCATTCAAAAACTTCAATGGTGTTAATTTAGCATCGCACATAAATCCCAAACCTAAATCGGTAAAGGATCTTGTGTGTGGATAGTTGATCAATCCTTCACCAAGATATCTACCAGTAAGAGTTCCTGTAGTGGAAACAACGTTTGGTAGTTGTGCTTCATCACATAACATTTCAACAACATCTTTACCATTTTCTCCGTAAAATTCGTCTAAGAATGGTAAGGTTTTATTCTTAAATTCAAATTCAACATTGTAACCAGTGGTAAGGGACATTCCTCCCTTAACACCAATCTTTTGCATGAATTCGTTTATCTTTGTTACTCGTTTCACTCTAAATAGATATGTGACTTCCTATATTATATATGGCGTACTCTGGATACTATAAACCAAAGAATCCTAAGAAGTACCGTGGCAATCCAACTAGGATAGTTTATAGATCATTATGGGAACGGAAATTCATGATCTATTGTGATGATACTCCATCTATTGTTGAATGGGGTAGTGAAGAAATCATTATACCATATCGTTCCCCAATTGACGGTAGAGTTCATAGATATTATCCTGATTTTTACATAAAAGTTCGTGAAAAGTCAGGAAAATTTGCAAAGTACATTATAGAAATCAAACCTAAAAAGCAAACCAAACCACCGTATGACAAAGATAAGAGAACTGCTGCCTATAAACGGGCTGCCCTGACGTTCGCTAAGAACCGTTCCAAATGGGACGCTGCTCAGGACTTCTGTGAAGATAGGCAGATGAAATTTTTGATCCTCACAGAAGACCACTTAGCAGTATAAAGACATGGATAGCTATTATGGCTTTTATGACATTCAAAGACCAACTATTGCACAAGATACTGGTTATGAAACGATCTTTGAAAAAGTCAAAGCAAAAGCAAACGGAGAAAAACAGACTTGGCTCTGGTATAAAAACACAGTAAAAACAGAAGCATTTGCATACTTAAAAGAACCATCTAGGATGGTTCAGGAAGAACAAGCAGAAAGACAAGGCACAAATGTAGAACAAGATAAAAATGAATTGAGAGCATTCCCTGTAGTTGGTCACTTATATTTGTTTGAATATCATGCAAAAGGGAAGAAGAAATTACCATACTATGATTCATTTCCGCTTGTCTATGTGGTAAAAGCAAGTAGAGGAGAGTTCTGGGGTGCAAACCTACATTACTTGTCACCAAAGAGAAGAGTATGGTGTATCAAAAGATTAATGGAAGGAAGAATTGACATTCCTAGGAATTGCTTCCATAAATACCTGAATAACCACATTGACGGTTATCTACTGGACTTAGCATCAGATGAATGGGCGACAGCAATACTATTACCTATAGAAAACTTTGTTAGAAATGTGAAGGGTAAAGCAGGTCGTATGTCCTACACCAAAGAAATGGTATGGGAAGAAACCAAAGGTGGTGTCTACGATAGGATCAGAGACAAGCGAATTATTCATGGTTATGGATCCTCTCAAAGTAGAGAAATGGCAAAAGGAAACTAACACATGGCAAACAATACAGACGGTGGCGTAAAACTTATAGATGGATCAGAGTTTCCTGCTCCCAGAGGTAACCTTGAAGCAGGACATTACTGGCAAGATTCAACTTCTGGTTCGTGGATTTTTTATGGTGGTCCTACAGGAAACTTCAAAGGTTATTGGAGATTTCCAGACTTAGCAACCTTAGAAAAATCTAGACAACACAATTACATATCTGGAAGAAGTGGTGTCCAAAACATATCTGTTGTTGAAGATGCCTCAGTTCCTGCTGATTACATTTACATTAAACCACTAGAAAATGCAATTCCTAGTGCATCTTTAACGGAAACAGCGAGATATCCTACAGACAATATCATTGATGGGGATAACGACTATGTTTACTTTCAATTTGGAAAATATATCCCACCATTCAGTAAAGATTCTCAAAGATTAACTTCAGGTGGTCAAAATTCATTAAGACGTTATGCTCAATCATCATACCAAGCATCAACACAACTAAAAGTTGAAAAAATTGAAGGAAGTTCTGGTATTGTTTTACCAATGCCACAAGATTTAGGTAATGATATTCAACAGACATGGAATGGTAAACAATTCAGTGCTATTGGTAGAGCAGCAATTGCTGGTGCTGCTGGTGGAAACCTCTCAGAAATTGGAAACAGAATTAGTGACTTCCAAGGAAATACACAAGCTATAGTTGCTGCGTTACAAACACAGTTATTAAACAAAATTCCTGGTGTTGGTGGTAACTTAGACATGGGTGATATCACTGGATCAACTCAAGGAATTGTATTAAATCCTAATGCAGAGATTTTATACGACTCACCTGAATTGAGAGAAATTGGTATGACATTTAAAATGATACCTAGAAATGCAACAGAAGCAGCAATGATTAAAAAGATTTGCTTCATGTTTAGATATGCTTCTGTACCAGAATGGGGTGGCAAGGGAGAGAGTGAAACAACTAGTCTTAGTTTTAGTCAAGACGTGACTAATCAATTTAGTGGTATCAAAACTGGTGCTGATCAAGGACAAAAATTTGATTTCACAAATATGGACAACTTCATGAGAGTTCCTTACCTATGTAAATTTACATTCATGCAAGGACAATCTGAAAACAGACACGTTCAGCAGTTTAAACCATGTGCAATTAGAAAAGTTGCTGTGAACTATACTTCAGACGGAACCTATGCTACATATAAAGATGGAGAACCAGTAGCAACGGAACTAACACTAAACTTCCTAGAAAGTAAGGTTCTGTTCAAAGACGATATTAAGAGAGGATTTTAATGTATTTCTCACTGATACCTGACATAGAATACGATAACAAACCAATTAACTATCCATTTTCTGAAGCAGAATACACTACTGCTAAAAATTTCTTCAGAAGATATACAGTTAGTGAGGATGCATTTGGATACGCAACTTTCTATAACAAATATTCTGTGCAAGATGGAATTAACTTAGAAACCATTGCAAATCTATACTATGGTAGTCCCTTCTATGATTGGGTTATTATTCTTACCAATAATCTTATCAATCCTCTATACTCATTTCCTCTAGACACATATACATTAGACAAATATATTGAGGACTTGTATGGTGTAGATGATCAAGGAGTTAACATCGCATACTCAAAAATCCACCACTACGAGACCATTGAAACAAAGTCTGGTAGAGTGGTGGATGGTATAGATGTCCTTGCCTTAAAAGGTGGACTAAAAGTTGACAAGAATTTTTATGATTCTCCTTTCACATACTCAGATGGAAGTCAATCAATCACAATTCCTGGCAACACTGTATCAAGACCAGTCACAGCATACGAGCATGAGACTGCTGAAAACGAAAAGAAGAGAGAAATTTATATTCTAAAGAGAGAATACTTCAATGTTTTCGTGTCAGAATTTAAAAAGGGAATGCAATATTCTAAGTCCAGTAAGTACATCAGCAATAGATTAAAAAAGGTCGCAGTTTAGTGCGACCTTTTGAGTGAAAAATTTACTGGGAAATTTTTTCCAGTTTTATGGAATTCACTTTAGCGTTTCAACAGCAGCAAGTGCTTTCTGACGCAACTCCTCAGGAAGAGGAACATAACCAAGGGAGTCTGCCTTACCCTGTTGGGTAGGTGTCAGTGCATAACGAAGAACTTCTTTCACTGCTTCATTCTTTTCATACTCAGGGTATGCAAGAATCCAAGTGAGAGAAACGATTGGGTATGCATTAGCACCAGCAGGGTTAGCGTCAGCACCACGAAGTTGATCGTCAA
>PABJ01000127.1 GCA_002699105.1 Ectothiorhodospiraceae bacterium
CCGATGGCGTACAAGGACGGCGTCGTGTACGCGGCGATCGCCAACCTGGCGACGACGCTGAGCGACCTCGACATCAACTACGGCGGGGCGACGGGGACCTTCGACTTCGAAGGCAACACGGGCGAAATGGCGGCGCTCGACACCTCGAACGGCAACATCCTGTGGACGACGGACCTTCCGGGGATGGCGTTCGGGGCGGCCACGATCTCGAACGACCTCGTTTTCACGACGTCGTTCGACGGGCAGGTGTTCGCGCTTTCGCGGTCTGACGGATCTATCGTCTGGCAGGACGAGCTTCCGGCTGTGACGAACGCCCCGATAGTTATAGCGGGGGACTATCTCGTGACGGCGGCGAGCTTCCCGCAGGACGAGACGGGGCAGGCCCAGCTCATCGTATACAAGCTAGGTAACTAACTTACGGGTAGCGGGGGTTGCCGTAAAAAAACCGGGCTCAAGGCGCCCCCGCACTTATCCCCTCCCCTGAGGGGGAGGGGAAATAAAAGACCACTCCACGAATCTCTTCTCGCCGCCTTTCCTCCTAATGCGGCGGGGAGGGATTTTTTGTGATCTGACAGTAGAGCAAGGCGAAAAACGAAAGCTAAAGAGTTAACTGCTTCTACTTTTGCTTGACCAAAAGTAGCAAAAGTCACGGGCCGGGGACACGTAGTGTCTTTTTTCGGCATAGCACTGTAGTTGCTAAAATCTCTTTAAGCGCGTTAGGTGGTAATAGCAAGGGGCGGCTACTTCGATTTCCCGCGCACGTGGTGCGCCTAAAAATCATCGTTCCTTCACTAAATCTTCCACCTTCCCCATCCCCTGGTCAGATTTTTAACGCTCATCCACTCGATGTCTTCGACGTGGCAAATCAGGTAATTAAACAAGATGGACGACCGAGCGTCGCTATGAATTTCAAAACCTGCCGCATCATAATCCTGCACGCGTTGCGTGCCGAATTTTGACGGCCCGGAGGGGTATTGCTTCGCTGCTTACGCAGCTTGCAATATATGGATTTCGTAGGGATGGCGTGATTCTTTAGTGACCGTTGCGCGAAGGGCGCTATAAATCTCAGACCCGGCTACGTCGTAATCAAGCATTAGTCGTGTAAGCGCTAGCCGGCGGGGCTGGAGGGTGGCCGGGTCGGGGGCGGGGCCGGTTGCGCCGGCGGCTGGTGTATGTCTTTCCCGCAGTGGGGGCAGACAGTCGTTTCCTCTTCGGTTCTTTTCTTCATCTCCTCGACGAAGCCCGATGCTATGATGCCGGCGGGTATGGCGAAGATGGCGATCCCGAGTACTGATACGCACGAGGCTATCACCTTGCCCGCGGGTGTGTGCGGCAGAATGTCGCCGTAGCCGACTGTGCTCAGCGTCACGACGGCCCACCACATTGCGTCGGGGATGTTGCTGAATGCGTGGGGCTGCATTTTGTGCTCGGCGAAGTACATGAGCGTCGAGGACAGGACCAGGAGCAGCACGACTGCGATGGCCGACATGATTATCTCGGTCTTCTTCGAGCTAAGCACCTTGCCGAATATCACGAACTCGGCCGAGTAGCGCGTGAGCTTGAAGATGGTGAGAATCCTGAGAATCCTGAATATCCTGAGGTCGGCGGTCGTCACGAAAGGAGCGACGAACGGTATGATCGCGATAAGGTCGAGAAGTGCGAGCGGCGAGAAGATAAATTTTATTCTCCCGGTTATGGGCGACGCATATTTAGCGTCGGAGGTGCACGACCACACGCGGAGGATATATTCGACGGTGAATATGATCAGCGAGGCGGTGTTGAAGATCGCGAGGTGCCGGCCGTATTTCTCCGTCAAAGAAGTAACGGTGCCGAGTATGACGGCCACGACGTTGAATATGATAAGCGCGGTTATGAAGAGCGTGAAGAGCTGCTCCGCGTAAGGGCGCGTCTCGTTCGGGGTGATGATGTCGTAGATTCGTGTTTTGATCGTTTCGTACATCGGGCGGGATATATTCTAAGAACTTGTGGAGGGTAATTCAACAGAGGATGTGAAATTGCTTGCAGATTTGTAAACCCTGCTATGTCGTAATCCTGCGCGCGTGGTGCGCATACGTAGTGTGTTTTTCGACGTAGCGGCGGTGGTGGTTCAATTCAAGGGACGCACGAAGGATGCGTCGAATCTCAAACCCTGCTATGTCGTAATCCTGCGCACGTGGTGCGCTGAGGGCGGGCGCCAGGGTACGATCGGAGAGAGAGACCACCGGCGCCCGTTTAGGCAGAAAAATTGGCTTCTAACTGTATGTACGAGCGAGTCTGCCTGAACGGATTGAAACGAAATAACGATCGCTGAAATTGTTTAAGAAGGGAAGGGGAGGAAGCGCGCGCTCCCTCCCCCCGGAATTTATATTCGTTTAAGGCTTATTGCGATCAGCGGAGCTTGCCCGGGGACGGAACCTTCTCCGGACGAAGATCAGCGCGGGTACCGACATAAATAGAAGCATCTGCAACGCCGACGTTCCGGCCGCGCCCGCCGGGGCGAGGCTGCATCCGGGGCCGGGCGGTACTACGCCGTCCCCGTTGTCCTCGGCGTCGAGGTGATCCGGGGCGCCGTCACCGTCGGAATCGATGACTTCGAGCGGGTCGCCCGTGTCCGGGGCGAATATGTCGAGGAGCCCGTCGCGGTCGGAGTCTGTGGCCGAATCGGGCTTGCCGTCGCCGTCCGAATCCGCGCCTCCCTCTTCGATGAAATCGGACGAGCCGTCGTTATCCGAATCGGCGTCTACGAAATCGGGCAGGCCGTCGCCGTCCGTGTCAGCGCACGTGAGGGCCGCGCCGTCGTCAAGGCCGTCGCCGTTCGAGTCGGTGAAGCTGTCTACCACGCCGTCTTTGTCCGCGTCGTTTGTCCCGCCGCACTCGTAGTGGTCCGGGAGGCCGTCGTTATCCGAATCGAGGTCTAGATTATTCGGGATTCCGTCGCCGTCCGGGTCGTCGGATGAGGGCGTGAGACGCGGCTCGGCATTAGCCGAAGTCTGCTGGACCCCGCTTTCCGCCGAGTTCGGAACGCCGTCGTTGTCGGAGTCCGAGTCGGCGGAGTTCTGAACTCCATCGCCGTCCGAATCGTTCGGACAGAAGTTGACTGTGTAGTTAACGGGCTGGCCGGACGTTGCCGTCTGGCAGTTGAAGAGCTTTATGGAGTCGTCGTAGGGGAAGGCGTATGCCGTCGGGCTCGCGCTGTTGAATATACCCTGCGAGGGTTCTGCGTTCTGCTGCCAGGTCGTGTTGTTGCCGCCTATGCACGCGCCGTTGGACGTGTCGGAGAATCCGGGGGCCCACGACGGGCATCCGCAGCAGTCGTTCCCCGCGCCCGCCGTGAAGCACGACGCGGCGTTTACCCCTGTGCATCCCCAGAGCTGGCCGTACGTGGTGTTGCTGACGGAGGCGTCGCAGTCGGCCCCTATGACGGTGCCGTCCTGGTATTCGCAGTAACCTGACGCGCCGCAGTTAAACGTGTACGGCGGACCGCAGTCGCCGTCCTGTGAACACGACTGCCTGCAGTATTTCTGCGGAGCGAGGCAGCCGACGTACGTCGAGCCCTGGTTCTGGTCGTTCATTAACTGGAGATCGGACGGGCACGATGACTCGGAAACGGCGAAGTTGCCGCCGCCCCAGGACGAGCCCGGAAGGAGCGATTGATTCAGGCCGTTCGGGGCGCATCCGCCCGTGGCGGTACACCCGGGGCTTCCGCAGAAGAACGGGTTTACGCAGAGGCCGGTTTGCTGGCCGGTGGGGATGTTGCATTTCCACTTGTAGCCGTTTCCGAAGAGCGGGTAGCAGTCCGAATCTTGAGAACAGGCCGAGGAGTTTTTGCCGGGCAGGTTGCCGGTGAACGTGCAGTTGCCGTTCGTCGAGCAGTCGTAGTCCGAGGAGTTCGGTATTATTGCGACTGGTATGTTGCCGCCGTCGACCATGCTGACGTCGTAGGCGTCGAGCCCGCCCGAGGCGAGCGTGAACTCGGCGAGCGTCGATGGGGGGAGGCCCGTCTGGGCGCAATTGAGCGCGAAGTTGCCGCCCGAATCGAGGCATCCGCCAGTGTCGCAGCAGTTGGCGATCACGTAATTGTTATCGTTGACGGTTACGGTTTGCTGGTCGCAGCTGTTAGAGGCGTTGAAGCTGCACCCCGTCCTGCCCCAGAATCGCCCGGAGAAGTTGTCTGGGACGGTTACAGTGGCCGTCGTGTTCTGGGCCATTTCCCATCCGCCGAGGGTGGTGACACCCGAGCCGCCGATGGAGACGGACGTTATGCTCGTCGCGGGCCACGCGCCTACGTATATAGTCTCGGAGCAGTAGTTGTTTATCGTGATTGTAGCGCTTTGAGCGGCAGCCTTGTCGCCGGAAGTCGCCGCAGCTATCGCAAGAAAAAAGGCGAGTAATAACGAGAAGATAAATCGTGAAATTTCCTCAAAGCTCATATGTTTCCTCCGTTTGTGAATATTTCGCCGGTGATTTCCCCTTTGCATTAAACTACGAGCGGTGGAGGGCGGCCGGATTGGAATATGCCCGTCCGCCTGAATATCCCCTGGCTGGTGCTTAATTATAATGCCGGTTCCGGCGAGGGTGTGGTTGTGAAAAATTTGAGAGGGTTATTTTGGGCATTATTTTGTTTCTTCCGGGGTGAGCAAAATTATAATATCGCCCCGGTCCAGCAGGCTGAGTTCGGCAATGATCGTTTTTTACCATCTAGCAGGCAGTGAATTAAAAACCGATGAGAGAGAATCGGAATCGTTGTTGTCGACAAGATCGTCGATTAGCTTTAGAGCCTGTCTGCGGTCGTTCTCACTTTTATAGCTTTCGCTTCTTCTGGCCGAAATAAGAAGCTTGTGCAGGGCGAAATTTGCAGGGTGAGGCACCATGACAGACATGCCGTTGAAGGAGACTTTCTGTCTGCCGGATTCGAGCATATCCAGAAACCTGAGCGGCTGCGGCGTCACCCCCAGTTTCTCGATGTAGGGCGGTTTCGAATATCCTCTGCCTTTCTCTTTTACCAGGAATTCTATTATCAAATCCGGGTGGCTGTATCTCGTATACCCTTCATCTCCGACGAGTTCCTCTACGAATCCCAAGTCCTCAATTATCTCACTGAAATTTCTTTTGGATGAGATTCTGCTCGGAACCTGGAGGAGAAAATCGACGTCCCTCGTTCTTATTGCGGGATAATAGTCGGTACTCCTGAAATATTCGGTGTAAAGATATATGGCCCAGCTGCCGACTACGACAACGTGATCGAGAATGCCGTTATCGTCGAGTCTTTTCAGTATTTCCTCGAAAAGCGGATAATTATTCTTTTCCACGAAGGGCCCTTTTCAGGAAGACGATTTCTTTTTTGAGCTGTGATAACGAGCTGCGGTAGCTGGCGCGTTTCTTCTTGACGTCGCGCCATTTCGCGATTTCTTCTTCGGGTATTTCGGATAATCTACCCTTGTATTCGGCTACGAATTTACCGTTGTCCCTGTAGATTCGATAAGCGTATTTATTGCCTTTTATGTTCCTGACGGCAAGGCTCCCGACCGGGAGCTTCGAGAGCTCTTTTTCGTACCTGTCCTTCATTCGAAGGGAATTCCCGAGCTCTTCGTTCAGTATGTCTTTTATGATCATTTTTCTGCTCCATTGTTACTATACAAGTAAGTCAAGAATACAATGTGTATAGTAAGACATCAAGTTCTGAAGTTACTATACTAATAGTCCATTATCCGACTTTGTATAGTAACATATGATAGTAATTATATAAGCCGGATGCGTGATGTCCAACACGCGCTATTTATAAAAGGAGCATCTTGATGGATTTGCTTGCGGGAATGGATTCCCGACCCGGCTTCGCCAAGGCTGCGCTGCGGCAAGTAAAAACACTCGGGAATGATGGAGCAGTACCGGATGGATTTGTGCGTAATCGGCCGGAGGCGTCCGATTCTTCGCTCGCTCGGAACCGTAGTTCAGGATGACTTCAAAACAAGGATAAAGATTGAATTGCCATGTGCACGGTCATGGCAAAGTGCAGGGCAGCGTGCCGCGCCTGCTGTTACGTTTGCTCTCCACCGGCGGGGTCGGGGGCGGGTGTGTTAGAGACGGTTTCGATGGACTGGCGCGGGGTGTGCCCGTCGAGGTCGCTGTTCATAAACTCCCACAGGCGTTTGCCTATCATCGTGAGCGGGACGCCGAGGATCGCGCCTATAGCCCCGAGCAGCCACCCCCAGAAGAGAAGCGAAAGGAAGACGACGAGTATCGACATGTTGAATTCCTTTCCGAGGTAGCGGGGCTTAACGACGTTGTCCACCACGGTGTTGATGAGAATGTAGAGGACGACGACTATGACGCACTGCACCCAGCCGAATTGTATCAGCGCCAGCATGGCGGGCGGAATGACCGAGAGAATGAAGCCGATGTTCGGTATGAAGCTGAAGAGGAACGCGAGGAACCCCCAGAGTATGGCGAAGTCGACGCCTATCGCAATGAGGAGTATGAAGTCGGCGACGGCCGCTATCAGGCCGGTGATGGCGTTTATCGAGATGTATTTCTTGAGATCGTTCGTTACGTCGGCGGACCTCCGCTGCCATGAATTGGGGGCAAACATCCCCCGGTCGGCCTTTAGAGTGATGTCGGCGAACTCGATGAGTATGAACACCATGAGAAGGACGACGAAGAAGAAGTTGCCGAAGGTCGAGAACACGTTTTCGATGAATGTGGTCGTATACGCCACGATCTTGTTGGGGCTGAAGACCTCGAGCTTGCGTATCTCGCTGATATCGACGCCGCGGGCTGCGAGGTTGTCGAGCCCGGTGCGGTAGAGCTCGGTGACCTTGTCCTGGTAGAAGCCCGCCCCTGAGACCATGTTGTTCACGGCGACGCCGAGGAGGGACGTGACGGAGCCGAGTATGACGATGACGATGAGTATCGTGATCGTGAGGGAAAGCCACTTGGGCCACCCCCGTTTGAGCTGCCACGTGAGGAGCGGCGAGACGGTGACGGCAAGAAGAAGCGCCACGAGAAAGATGTTCAGCACGGATCCTATTTCGCGCAGGCCCGCGAGTATGATGACTATGGACGCCCCCGCCAGGAGGGGGTGTATCGTGGGTTTTGGCCTTGCTCTCATGAGGCTCCGTCGGCCGGGATTTCGGTCCGGCGTTTACGAGTACAGGTAGGAATTATACCACTTTGCCGGGGAGCCGCATAACGCCGCGGGTAACTCTTTTGCGGGGTCGAAATCCGCGAAGCGCGGCGGATGACAAATAAAATGGTCAAAAAAATGAGCACGTTGCGCGTGAAATGGAATATAATTTATGAAGGGGCAAGGATAATGCGCGGGGCCGGATGCGAGGATTATGGACGAGAGAACGATTCAGCTCGGAGATATTATCCTGACGATAGAGGACATTCAGGTCGTCCTCAACGACGAGATAGTGTGCAAGTTCCGCCTGAGCCACAGGGGCGCGCCGGACGGGACGCTGGCAGAGCTTTACGGTGAAGTCGCCGGGGGCAAGCTATCGATCCTGTGCAGGACCCAGCTTACTCCGAGGCGGTTCGAGATACTGGCTCGATTCCTCTACATGTACGAGACGAACATTATAAGATTCTTCCGCGACGCCACGCGCGGGATGACCCCCTACATGTTCAAGGTCCCGATGATCTGAACCCGGCGAGCTATTGGGCCGGGGCGCATTCGCCGTCGGCGGCCTTCGAGACACCGGCGCCGCGTCTGTTGCAGTCGTTGCCGTACGTGTTTCCGTCGCACCCGCAAACCGGCCTCCATTCCATGGTGCACATTTTGGTTATGGCCTCGCAGACCCCCATCTCGTCAAACTTTCCGCACGTTCCGGCGGGCATGTCGCAGAACTCGCCTTCACCGCACGGGAGGTTTTCCGGCCCGCCGCACGCGGGCTTCCCGGCGTCGGGGTCGACGTTCGTCGGCGCGCATTCACCGTCGTGATCCTTCGAAACGCCGGCTGCAATTCTCGTGCAGTCGTTGCCGTACGTGTTTCCGTCGCACCCGCAAACCGGCCGCCAGTCGCGCGTGCACATGGGCTTCATCTCGGTGCACGTGCCCCGGGCGGCGGGCTCGGCGCACGTCCCTGCGGGTTTGTCGCAGAAATATCCCGCCGCGCATTCGGGGTCGCCCGGGCCTCCGCAGACTGCCGGCGCGCCGCCATCGGATTTCGCCGCGCATCCAGCGGCGGCCAGCGGCAGAAGCATTGCGAATACTGCGAGTATTAGTCCTTTCAGCATTATGGATACCTCCCGTTGGGTGAAGGGTGTGGAGCCTTCGGCTATGGAACAAGTGTAGAATGCAGTGGGGTTTACTGCAATATGTGTGTTTGGGGGGAGGGATGTGGATTTGGTAAGCCTGGACGAACTCAATATCTCCTTTCTAAAGTTTTTAAGGCAAAGGCAGAAGATTAACGGCTTCTACTTTTCCTGGATGAAAAGTAGCAAAAGTCACGGGCCGCACACGTAGTGCGTTTTCCGACGTAGCGCGTTAGGAGTTTGCAGGCACCGTGAGCGCGGACGGTGGAAATAGCAATGACTCCGCTACTTCGAAAGTCAGCGGACACAGTCCGCCTGAAAATCATCGTTTCTTCGCTAAATCTTCCACCTCCCCCATCCCCTGGGCAGATTTTTAACGTTCATCCACTCGATCATCTCGACGGGGCAAGTCCGGTGGTTAAATGTAATAGACGACCGAGCGGTACTATGAATTTCCAAACCCGCTATGTCGAATTCCTGCGGACGTTGTCCGCCCGATTTTGACGGCCCGGGAATGTATTGCCGCGCTGCTTACGCAGCTAGCAATTTATATGTTGCATAGGAAGTGCGGTGATTCTAGAGCAATGTCCGCGCGTATGTGCTTTTGAATTTCGAACCCTTCTACGTCGGATTCCTGCGCACGTGGTGCGCCTAGAGCATTCCGCGCGACCACTTCCTTATGATGTCCTTTTCCTGCTCCGATAGTTTGGCTTCGGGATGAAGGGGCAGGTAGTACCAGAGCGGCATTTCGCCCTCGTCCACTTCTTCCCAGATTTCTTTCATCTTCTTGGCTTTTCTTGTGCTCGACGTACGCTCCCAGTTGGAAAAATTGAGCTCGTCCCGCCCCTCGTTAACGTCCTTCACAACAAGCCACGAAAAGGGGGCAACGTACGAATAAAACGGCCACTTGGTTTCGTTCGAATGGCAGTCGTAGCACGCGCGCTGAAAAATCTCTTTCACCTCGGCTGGCTGGTTGAAGCTTCCGTATACTGGTGGGTTTGTCCTCTCGACGGTCCGGAACTGGATGGCAATAAAGGCTGCTACGAGCACCCCTATGATTATGCGAATATACACGGCTACAAATACCTCCTTACAGATTATTCGTGTTCGTTTTCCGCTCTTGTCAAAACAGGAAGGGAAATATTATAACGTTGACCAGGGCTTAATTCACCCGGAAATTTTAGTTTCAGCGTTTCGGGCCCGTGGGAGGGCCTGTCGAGAGCTCATTTGTAATCGGGGTGGACGTAGGTTTCCGTCCACAGCCCGGGGAGAATATCAATTTCGAGCTCGGCGCGGTCGGCGTTCCAGTCGGCTTCGTCCGCCGTTTTTTTGTCGAGCGTCGTCGAGAAGACGGGTACAGGAGGGTCATCACCCGCCGGGTTACCTACGGGAAAATACGCCGTGATCGAGGCGCTGGCCACGTCGCGTCCCGAGGTGTAAATCGCCCGGTACAGGTTCCCCATCTCCATCTTCGACAGCATTCTGAAGAGGTTCTTCGTCCCGGCGTTGTCAATGTTGTATTCGATCTTGACGTCGTATCCGACACCGTCCGTCGGCGTGACGTCGATGCTCCTGACGCGCGAGAGGCCGAGGTTGTTCTCGCCCCTGAGCTCGTTCGCGACGACGTATCTGAGCGCCCTTACCGGGTCGGCGCTTTCGACCTCGGCGGGCGGAAGGTCGTAACGGGGGTCGATCTGCCGCGAGTGTACGGCGTAGTAAAGCCCCGCGACGAGGAAAAGCACCGGGGGTAGATAGAACATCAAAACGGACGCCTTCGTCGGGTTCCTCGACCAGGGCAGGACGATGCCCGGGCTTGCGAGCCCGATGGCGAGGAACAGGATGCACAGTATTAGAAGGCTCGTTATGCGCGATTCGAGGTTAGTCGCCGGGTAGATGACGACGTAGAGCGCGATGCTCGCGAAGAAGATGCATCCGTATATGGAGACGCCTTTTCTGCGGGTCTTCACCTTCGACCACGGCAGTGCTATCGCCGGGTTAACAAGCGAGAGGACTATAAGCATGAGAGATGCTATGCTGATCCAGTTAAGAACGAGTTCCATACACGATACCGCTCGGCTGTGAATCGCGCCGAGGACGGGAATAGGATTAGAATCTACACATTAATCAGTTTTCCGCAACCGTGCGGTGGGCCGTGTCGACGTTGTAATCCGTCCTATCCGCCGGACGGGGTGTACATCATAACGAGGGTGCACTGGGATTTGTAGGAGTTAAGGACGAGTCTCGCAGTCGTCCCGGGGAGATCCCACTGTGCGCCGTAGACGAGCTTGCCCTCGCAGACGGCGTCGCCTTTTTTCGCATTGGGAATATCCTCGCCGGTGAGGTTCTTGCTGGAGTCGATAACGGGCTGACCGTACTGTTTGGTGAACTTCTCTTTTATATCTCTATACTCGCGGATGTAATCGTTTTTGTCGTCCTTCACTTCGGGGAAGATGAGCGATTCGCGCACGAGCTTGCCTTTGTCGAATTGGTAGTCTATGAACACGCCGTGGCCTGCGATATAGGTTTCGTAGTTGATCTTGTCTTCCGTCCGGTTTTTCGGCCTCGTGCCTTCGACGTTCACGATCTCGTCCATGGTCATACCCCAGACCGGGACCCTGAAGTTATACTTGCCTGCCGCCGCCTCCTCCGGTGGCGTGGCCTCGGCTGACTCAGGTGCGGTTTGGACAGCCTCGGGCGCAGCTTCGGCTGCCTCTGGTGTGGTTTGAGCAGCCTCGGGCGTGGCTTCGGCTGCCTCGGGTGCGGCCTGTGTCGCATTGGGCGTGGCCTGCGGGGCGTTGCCGGAATCGTTGCTGCACGACGGGATTACCGCCGCCAGGGATAAAAGTAATGCGATAGTTATGATGTTTTTCAATGTGCCTTCCTCCAGTGCGTATATACGGAATTCCGAATAGTTTACCCGAAGGCGCAGTGATTTCAGCCGTGATTTTATTGTCCCCGGCGTGGGTAATCCGCCCTCGCGCGGAGCTACGTATATATATATGTAAAGCGGGGAATGGCTATCAGGATTCCCCGGACCGCCGGCTGCCGTAACAACCAGAGAGAAGGGGTTGCTCCCTAAGGGGAGACGGCGCCCGCGGCCGGGGCTGTGAGCAATCGACTTCACGGTATTTTAATGCGGCGCAGGCTTCTGGCGCACGTGGTGCGCCGAATTTTGACGGCCCGGAGGGGTATTGCTGCGCCGTTTACACGGCTCGCAATAACAGAACACTTGATGGATTGCTGGCGGAAATGGATTCCCGATACAAGCTTGATACTAAAGAAAGCAAGTTTTGAGCGGTACTGGATAAACGTTTGTGCGTGAAATAACGGCGTCCAATTCCTCACTCGTTCGAAATCGTTGGGAATGACAGACTAAAAAGGATAAATCCCCCTTTTCCTAAGGGGGACTTAAAAAACATCCGCACTCTACGCTGAGGATATTTAATGTAATTCCCCGGTTTATGAGCTATCCTTTATATATAGGGTTTTCAAAGGAGGTGACGCTATGAGAACCGCATTGACGACTGTCTTATTGGCCCTCCTGTTCTTGCTTCCCGCGTTCGGCCAGGACAGCACGGACGGCTATTTCAAGAAGGCCTTCATGCCTGACGGCGCGGATAACAAATCGAACCAGATATATCCGGCCGACGATTTCGACGACGTAATTTTCACCCGCGAGTATTTCTATTCGCTCGAAGAGGGAATGCAGCAGCTGGACCGCCCAGGCTCGGGTTCGTGGAACAACGAAATGGAGCTGGAATACGTTCCGCCTCCGCCCGACGACGGCGCTGCCCCGGCCACCGAATAATCCGGAAGGGTGTATGGAGCCTGATTTTAGGCCCGTTCGGAGGACGTAAAAATAGTCCTTTGTTAATCGCCGGAAACGTGTATAATAAATTTTGAATATCCCCTTC
>PABJ01000128.1 GCA_002699105.1 Ectothiorhodospiraceae bacterium
AAGCTCTTCGGTGAGCTTCTCTCCCGGGCGCAAGCCGGTGAACTTGATCTTCACATCCTTGTACGGCGTCAGTCCGGAGAGCTGGATAAGATCGAGGGCTAAATCGAGGATGCGTTCCGGCTCGCCCATATCGAGGACGTATATCTTTCCGCTGCCTTCGATTGCCGATGCCTGAAGGACAAGCTGCACTGCCTCGGGAATCGTCATAAAGTAGCGCCGCATCTCGGGGTGAGTGATCGTGACCGGCTTCCCGTTGTGGATCTGATCCATAAATATCGGGACGACGCTTCCGCGGCTGCCGAGCACATTCCCGAACCGGACGGCGGCAAACTTCAGATTCGGATCGTCCGCTGCAGCAAGCTGCGTGGCCATTTCGGCCATTCGCTTCGTCACACCCATCACCGAGGTCGGATGCACAGCCTTATCTGTCGAGATCATCGTGAAGTTCTGCACCCCATGCGCCTTCGATATCTTCAGCAATTGCATCGTACCGAGAACGTTGTTCGTCAGCGCATCGATGATGTTGTCCTCCATCAGAGGAACGTGTTTATGCGCTGCAGCGTGATACACGACCGAAGGACCGTAATCCCTCATCACAGCATCCATCCGCTCGTAGTCGCGGATATCGGCAATGACCGGGGATACATGGACCTCCGGATAGTGCTGCAGCAGCTCGCGCTGAATCGAGTGAATGGAGTTCTCCCCGTGACCGAGGAGGAGCAACCGGGCGGGTTTACACTGCGCGACCAAGCGGCATATTTCCGATCCAATCGATCCCCCGGCACCTGTAATGAGTACCGTCTCGCCCTTAAGCAAGCGCATGACGGGAGTCATATCCGTCTTTACGGCTTCACGGCGCAGCAAATCGTCGATACGAATTTCGCGGAATTGCTCCAGCTTGATCGTATCGGTAACAATCTCGCTCACGCTCGGAAGCGTTTTCGTCTTGATCTTCAGCGGTTCGACGATGCGAAGTATCGAACGGATAGACCGGCCCGAGGCAGAGGGCATGGCAATAAGCGCTTGCTGTATCCCCATCGAGCGGACGATATCCGGGATAAGGTTTCTTCCTCCGAGCACCGGAATCCCATAAATAAGGTGTCCCTGCTTACGCGGATCGTCATCGATAAAACCGACGGGAAGAAGGCCGTTGGATGGGTTGCGCAGCATTTCCTTGGCGATCATCGTACCGCTGTTACCTGCACCGATGATAAGCACCCGCGTCAGCGAATCGCCGCTCGTGTGCTTCTCCCGCTTCTTAATCTCGGTGGTGAATATCCTGCTGAGGAGCCGGATTCCGCCATGCGCGGTAACGGAAAGCAGGAAGTCGATAGCCGGAACGGAACGCGGGATATTCCCGGGTATCACCGGGATGAGCGGGAAGATGAAGAGGTAGATCAAATTGAATATCAGCGACGCGATAAGGACGGCATAGAGAATAACGCTGACTTCCTCGATACTCGCGTATCTCCACAAGTGTTTGTACAATCCGCACTTATAGAACGTCGGTATCTTGATCATCAATGATAACCCGACGTAGACCCCAAGCGCATTCCCGTATATATCCCAGTTGAAGCCATCATCCAGGCGGATGAACAGGGCAAACACCGGAATTATAGCCATAGCCAATACATCGAACAGGAGGTAATGCCTGTTCCGAAGATTGGAAAGCCTGGAGTAAAAATCACTCATTTCCGGTACCTGCTATTCAGGTTGGGAAAGAACACGTATTTCGCCGACGCGGAACGACGGCTTGATAAAATGCGCACAACAGATCGTTTACGTGGAATTATCGAAGACAATAATACAGATTCTACCGCCCAAATGCTATGGTTTGGGGGGATGTGCATGCAAAGTCTTCATTTCTATGAGGTTAACCAGATATTAATGTATCCCGTAGGATAGCTGCAATCCGATGTGAAGCCCTTCGGGCGTCGGCGCAGTGTTGAAGTCCGGCTGCTCATCCCGGGCGATATATTCGGCGTACCCAATGGCGTAAAGTTCATGGATCGGAGTCCATCGCAGAGCACCGCGAGCGCGAAGCTGACTGTATTCGTGCCTGTACAGGAAGGGCGGTTGCATTCTTGGTGGAGGCGAGAGCTGCGATTCGGCGTCCCCGAAACGGGCCAGTTCGCCGTGTAATTCCACGGACCACGCCCTGTGCGGGTGCATCCTGTGTGTCAGGCTGACGATATCGGCATTCGGACCTATCCAGTGACCGAGCGTAGCCTTATGCGAGGAATACTGCTGCTGTGGATTGTAGTTCGTATAGGTGTAGATGTACACACGCGAAAACTCTAGCCGGGTTTCCGAGGGAAGCGGAACGACATCGTAGTATAGATCCGTGGTATGCAGTCCGAGGGTGTAGCCTACATGGTAATCCTTGTTGATCGGATCGCTGCCGAGGATCTTCGAAAGATCCATTTCATCGATGAAACCGCTGCCATAAAGCGTCAGATTTGGAATCGGCGCGTAATGGACGTTCGCGAAGAACTGCGAGTTGCCCGTTGTGGCTTTCGTCCAGCGGTCCGCAGCGCGGAACGAGATGACGGGAATCAAGAACAGGACGTTCACATCGGAGCCGCCGTAAATGATCGATTCGCCGAGAGTTAACTCCAGGTTCGGCAGTACTTTCGCGCTCAACGCATGTGCAGCCATGTACTTCGTTTCGAAATACTTGACTGCACCCAATCCTGTCGTTGTCTGGTATGTCAGCGTTGAATCGATCTCATCCGAGAACAGCCATGCATGGAAATACTCGAATTGCAGCCAATCCGTAATATCGATCTTCAAATCGATGCGGGGGAATGATGGAGCATGATCGGAGAGTATGAGGCTGCCGTTTCTTCCGCTTCCCCACCAGAGGTCCATTTTCTGAATGCCCGCCTCAAGCCAGGGAGTCGAATAATTGAACTGCCCCTCGGCTATCTCGTATTCGAAATCGCTGCCGCTTCCGGGACCTTTGACGACTGCCGGATCGGGGACCCGCACAGCACGGGGATCGTAGTTGATCCCTTGCAGCCCATTATCGATCCATTTCATTTCCGCGCCGAGATGATTCCCGACGTACCCATACATTCTTACGCCGTTCGAACGCTGAATTACGTTATCCGCGTCTTCGCGCAATTCGTAACGGCCTCGTCCGATAAGATCAATCGCGAGGTAGCTATCCGCGGGTCTCTCGGAATCCACTTGTATTAAGTTCCAGCGGGGTTCGGCGTGCGGCGCAATCGTGGAATCCAGTTCGCCCAGCCGCTGGATTTCCTCTGCGAATTCCCTGAAGTAAAAGCGTATCTGCGACCTATCGTAATGAGCCAGTGCTTCGCTGCGGTAGATGCGGACTAATTCCTGCGCTACATCCATGCGCGTCATCGGTCTGGAAAACGTAATGAGCTCAGTACCGAACTTCGTCTCAAGCCTGTCGAAATAATCATAAACCGGATGCCTGATTGGTAGATACACCGATTGCGCCTGGACGATGCACGGCAAGGTGAGAATGACTGCCAAGGCGGCGAGTACACCTAACGTTGATACGCGTCTGCTCATTTTGCGTTCTCCTTCGCAACGCGGAGAACGGTATCTATGACATACTGCGTTTCTGCCAGTTGCATTGATGGGAAAAGGGGCAGCGAAACGATGCGCTCCCATTCGCAACCTGCGACGGGATAGTCTTCCGCCTGATAGCCATACGTCTCCTTATAGTATGGATGCATATGCAGCGGTCTCCAATGAACCGAGCACATGATTCCATGTTCCTTCAGGATATCGACAAATTCAGCTCTGTTCACGCGCAGCGACTCTAGCTTCAATTTGATGATATACAGATGATGGGAATGGAGAAGACCGTCCCCCCATGTCAGCGTATCAATCTGATCGCATGGTTCGAAGGCAGCGTTGTAGGCCTCAGAAATTGCTTTTCGGGAGGTGCGGAATTCCTCCGCGCGCGTGAGCTGGCTCAATCCGATTGACGAGGCGATATCTGTCATGTTGTACTTATATCCCGGGGCGACGAGTTGATAGTCCCAACTGCCGGACGCTGTGAAACGCTTCCATGCGTCCCTGTTCATGCCATGCAACGCCATAAGCCGCATGCGGTCGGCAAGCTCTTCGTCGGTCGTCACGGCCATACCGCCTTCCGAGGTGGTGATGGTTTTGTTCGCATAGAACGAAAAGCATGCGACACGCGAACTTCCCGCGCCGACATACTTCACGCTGTCGCCGTTCTTCCATCCCGCCGGGAATGCGTGTGCGGCATCTTCGATGACTTGCACGCCGAAGCGCTCGGCAAACCGATGAATCCTCACCATATCGCATGGCTGCCCGGCATAATGAACGGGGATGATCGCTTTGACCTCACCGTAGTCCGTCCCTAGCTGTGGGATCGGTTTACCATCCCTGAGCGTGGTCAGGACCTCCTCGAGATGATCGAGGTCCAGATTAAATGTGTCGGGATCGGTATCCACGAACACCGGAGTGGCATCGAAGTAGCGCACGACTTCGGCGGTTGCGGCAAACGTCAACGTCGGTACGACGACCACATCCCCTCGCCCGATTCCAATAGCCTCAAGCGCGAGATGCAGCGCTGCGGTGCACGAGTTGAGGGCGACGGCATGTAGCTCACCGTCATACTGGAGGTAGTCGGCAAACTGCTTCTCGAATTCCTTCGTCTTCGGGCCGGTCGTCAACCAACCCGACCGGAGGCATTCCTCGATCCCTGCCAGCGCCCCGGGATCAAACTCAAATCGGAAAAACGGTACGTGCATGTATATAAATGTATGTGTCGTTAATGCAAGATTTCTTTGACGATACGGGCGATGTGCTTCGCGGCCTCTCCATTGCCGAATATCTGCGGTCTGGAGGACGGACGCGAAAGACTTGCTATCGCCTGGCGGAAAAGGCCTTCATCCAGGTCGGTGAGCGTATTCCATCCGGTATCGACCGTTTCGCGCCACTCCGTTTCGGCTCGGAGAGTGACGCACGGCACGCCGTGGAAGTACGCCTCCTTTTGCACCCCGCCGCTATCGGTGACGATATACGCCGAGTCGCGTTCGAGAGCCATCATTTCCAGATAACCGACGGGCGGCAACACCCGCACATGCGATGGAAGCTCGAGTTCGTAGCGCTCAAGTGCATTCTTGGTCCGCGGATGGATAGGGAACAGAATCGGCAGGTCAACAGACCGAAGAAGCTGAATCAATGCCGAGAGCCTTTCCGCAGAATCGACCACGGAAGGACGATGCACCGTCAGGAGCGCGTAGGTGCCAGGTTCATAGCCGTCGCCGTGCAATACATCGCTCAGCGATGGAAACCGCGGCTGCTGCATAAGAAAGCTATCGTACATCACATCGCCCACTACATAGACGTCGGAGGTGATGTCTTCCTTCTTGAGGTTCTCCGCAGCGGAGAGCGTTGGAGTAAAATGATACTCGCAGCAATGATCTGTGAGCACACGGTTGTGCTCCTCCGGCATTTCCCGATTATACGAACGCATACCTGCTTCGTTGTGCGCAACAGGGATACCGAGCTTCACCGCGGCCAATGCAGCAGCCAGCGTGGAATTCGTATCGCCATGAACAACGACGAGCTCCGGTGTATGCTTCTCGAACGCTGCTTCGAGCGCAATAAGCATTTCGCCTGTTTGCCGTGCATGGCTCCCTGATCCGACCCCGAGCTTTTCCGCCGGCGCTGGAATATCGAGCGCATCAAAGAAGACGCCGGATAGCCCCTCATCGTAATGCTGTCCCGTATGGATGATGATCTCGCGCAGTCCCTCCTCCCGGAACGCTGCACTCACCTGTGCCGCCTTCACGAATTGCGGCCTCGCACCAACCACTGTACATACAAGCGGGCTGCTCATCAAGGCTTCCGAAGCAGTGCGAGATAATGAGACCGAAGAAATGGGAAGGCCGCAAGCAGAGGATATACAACAGATATGGCTGAACCGAACACACGCGCAAGCGGGGGGATGACAGTCAATGTCTGAACGCTCCCTATATAGTCAGGGAACAAGGCGAACAGTTCTTTTAGTCCAATTCCCCGGACATTCTTGTTCTTTGGATTGTCAAACCGGAAATCGTACCACAGCAGAGCACCGTTCTTCGCCAGCACCCTGTTGACCTCGGATGCAATCTTTTGTTTCATCTCGGAATCGAGAATAGATGTAAATACCGTGAACAGCATCACTATATCATAAGAGCCATTCTCAAATGGCAAATATTCAGCGTTTGCAACCTGGAAACGAATATCCGGGTGCCGTTCCTTCGCTACTTCTATACGGTCGTCAAGTAGATCGACGCCTGCCATCATCTCCGGCACAGCACCAACAGGGATTAAATTTGCGAGGTTGTTCCCGAAGCCGCAACCAACATCCAGAATGCGTTTCGTAGAAAGCTCCCCCACCCCGGATTGAGTAAGCACCCGCCGAACCTGCCTATCTCGCTCTTTGACCATGGCAGCGTTGGCAGGTGATTGGTCGCTCCAATTCCGCTGTTTCTCTTGGCTGTGTTTGTATCCGTCGTAGGTATCCCTAATCCGGTGAAGCTCGGAGTCCGATTTCTTCGTCATCGGGACAACCCACTCGTGATTGTACTACTCGCTGTAGACCCACCCTTTCGCAGGATATAGAAATCTACAATGCCAAGAAAGAACCCTACACCATACGACACATGGTATATAAAGAACACGAGCGGGAGAACCGGCAGAATTGAGATCGAGTATTCGCGTACTGCCATCAACGAGAACAGGATCGAACCGAGAATATACACGCCGATCGATATACTATACAGAAGGAACAAAAACGGGTGCAGGAAGGATAACCCAGCACCAACCACCAACCCCAGGATGAACACGATAGGCACGAGATGTCTCGGTGAGGCAGGAAGTGTGTGTTTCTGTATGACTCGCACTTTCCAGTAGCCGTACTGAAAATACTGCTTGAATAATGCCGTAAGAGATGAACGTGGGTAGTACCACGACACTATTTCAGGCGATTGGTACACCATATCGCCCCGGCGAGTGATGCGCAGGTTTAATTCGTCGTCCTGGTTGCGCACCAGTTCCTCGTCGAACCCTCCTATACTCACAAGGTAGTCTCGATCCCAGCATCCGTACACAACTGTGTCCACTTCGCCTTCGTAGCCGACATCATGAAATCTTGCTCCGCCTACCGAGAATGGGGAGTGATATGCCGCACACACCGCCTGTGAGATATAGCCCTTATACTTCGTTCTTGCAGGACCGCCGACATTCTTCGCTTCTGTTCGTTCTTTCCATTCAATACACTTGCTGACATAGTCCGTAGCGTATACCGTATGAGCATCCCAGCGTACTATATATTTTCCGCAAGCGACCCTCAGTACCGCATTTAACCCATGTGAAACGTACCTGGAGGGATTATCAACAACGGTCAGGTGAAGATCGGCGCCACCTTCTTCTGATTTGCGATTGGCTGCCCATCCTGAAATAAGCTCTTTCGTCCCATCATCCGACTCTCCGTCGGCAATCAAAACTTCGATCGGGCCCTTGTAGTCTTGTGCGGCAGCTTGCTCAAGGAGGTCTTCTATATAGCGTGCCTCATTCCTTACGGGAATGATTATACTGACGCTTGGTTTTTGGGAGCTATCTGCCATCCACTTTCTGAAGTACCTCGTTGTAGATGGCCAGCAATTTGTTCGCTATTGCCTCTAGAGATATTTCTTGCCTTAAGGTGGACAGATGTACTGGAGATTTATTCTCCAATATTTGAGTTATTCCCTCAGCGATACTTTCAGGACTGCGTTCCACAATGGAACCTACCGATGGATCGCGCAATATCAGTTCGGGGACATCACCTACTCGAACCGAGACAACAGGTACACCGCATGCGATAGCTTCGCGAACGATATTCGGGGAACCTTCCTTATCGGAGGTAACAAGGAGACAGTCACACGCAGACAGTGCAACCGGTACCTTGTCATAATGAAGTCCTCGCAATACAAACAGATCTGCATCGGGAATAGATTTTCTCACTACTTGAAGTGCGGCTTCTGCTAGATCCTGCCTCTTGATCTCTTCATTGTTGTTATTCGCAAACGCTATATACCGCCCAGGCCGTAGTCCCATCTCCTCCCGGGCTTTTTCCTTCTCAATCGGCTGAAACCGATGTATATCCACGCCCATTGGAAGGACTTCCACCTTATCCCGGATTGGCGGTTCGAATTTCTCCCGCATCTGCTCAGTCATCACAATGATTCGTTCAAAGGACCCTGCTATAGAACGTACCATGCTCGCTATCGCCGTAAAAGCAATATACTTATGGAGATTCTTCGCTCCCGTATAATTCCACCCATTTACATCGGTGCCGTGATACGTCGCTATAACAGGCAGGGTTTGATTTCTTGCCATCATACTGGCCTGAAGCCCATAGTGCGCATGTACCAAATCGTAGGTATTCTCCCACATATGTCGACGCAATGCATACATTCTTTTAGGATACGACAAGCTTCGCACATCCTGCAAATGAAATACGTCGACCTCCACGCCTATCTTACGTAGAGAATCGGCTTGCCGTTTGACAGCTATACCGTTCAACGGCATATCCTCGGTTGGGTACATGCCTGTAACAAGGAGGATCTTCATGCCAGATAAGAAGGGATAGTGATATTAGTTACCCAGACCATTTCGGTTCTTCACTATTCTCCTGCTCTTCATCTTGGGTCAGGCTGTGTACGACAAGCGTAGCGAGAATGCCAAGAAACGCAAACTGCACAGTACGTGAAGCGGAATGCGCAAAATATGTGAATATCCATGCTGCTGAACCGAATATGAATCCCTTCCGCCATATATCCTTTGTCCTGAAGAATAATATGATAAATGTTATCGCAAGCAGAATAGTACCTAACGCCCCTACAAGACCATGCTCAGCAAGAACACGCGTGTATTCTGTATGTGACTGTACATAACCGTGCCCGCTTAAGAATCGATATTCCATAGCACGACCAGGACCGACACCCATGATCGGTGATTCTTCAAACACATCTATTTCCCGCTCCATAATATATGTACGGCGGGTGGTTTCGGCATCAGAGTACCGTCGGGTGATAGCACCACTGGTATAATCGTCCAGCGCGGGCAATACCACCGCCCACATCACTACGATCGCCACAACTACTGCAGTTAAAAACTGCACCCTCCTCGTGTTACTACTGATGAAGAACGGTAATGCCACGACAAGAAATACGGCGAGGTTTGCAACACCACCTCGGGAGAGAGTCAATATCATCTGAGCGATCAGAACGACAATAATTATGATAAACAGCCGTCGAGCGTGCTTATACTCAGAAGAAGTGAACATGATTAATAATAAAGCCACGATGCCGAATGAGAGTGCTGAAGATACCTGATTCGGTGCATACCCCCCAGACGCAGCCTTATTGGATTCAGAAACCGCAGCAAACGCTGCCCCTTCTACATATACTGACAGTATGGTAATCACCGCAATTGCGATAGCGGGAAATACAGAAAGCAGCAATGCCTTGACAACGTACCTATGCGGGACTTTAAACCGTGATGCAACGAACATTCCGGTACCCAACACCACCGGACCAACGAGGTTAAATGCTACTGCTTCTCTCGCTTCTCCAAAATCGTATTGGAAAAAAGTGAGTACCATCGAAGGTAAAAGCAGTGCAACGTAATACAACGGCAAAAATATTGTTTTCTGAGAACCAGATATCCTCATCAAACCAAAGATGATCAGGAACAGGCAGAGGTATTCGGCGTACATCCATGGTATCGTAGCGCGCGTCATTCGCCAGAAAACCTCGCAACTCGCGATATACCCCATAAGTGCAAGATAATGCCCAATATGCTTCTCATTGAAGACAAGATACAAACTGTATAACCCCACAACTCCGGCATGGATTGTCGCCACGAAAGGGAAATTATGGGCTGCCGTTGCCAGTAGCGCATGTAGCAGTATGTACCACAGGATTTTTCCGTTACTGTACGGTACATCCACAGTCTTCGACTCGGGTACGGGCGGACTAAATAACGATATCGGATGCATGTTTCGTGGTGTCTTAACTTAGAATCGAGATATCATGGCGCAGTGATACGTTCCAGGATGCCTCTAATTTTGTGCGGATTGTGCTAACCCAGGATTCAAGGGAATACGCACTTGCAGCCTCGACTGCGGCCTGTGAAGCTTTCATATAAACCTGTTCGTCATCAATATAGCTTCGTATCGCTTGTACAATATCGTCGACTGCCAGCGGCTCAACGATTGTACCGGCACCGTTCTTTAATAATATGGGGATGACAGAAACCGCTGTGCTAATTGTGGGGAGTCCCGATGCTAATCCTTCAAGGACAGCCTTTGGAAAGCCTTCCGAACTCCGCGTGACAAAGAGAAAGACATCAGCCTTACCGAACTCTTCCATTACGACAGGATGCGGTTGATTGCCCATAAAGTGCACCGTATTCTCTATCCCCTCATCCTTCGCTACTCTTTTATGGTATTCAAGGTCCTCACCTTCGCCAAGAACACTCAGCGTCACGTTGTACGTCTCAGCCAATCTTGATGCGGCTCGTATTGCAGTATCCACACCTTTTATTTTCACTTGCCTGCACACTGTTATAAGCCGCACAGCCAGTTTATCCGGCACTGATTTATTCGAAGCGTATGCTTTGAGTTGGTTCTCGGTTAGTGAAGTGGAGAATATCCAGTCGATGTTCGGGTTCTCTTTCGATGGCGGGGTGCTATTGTAACCGGTTGCATACATTACACGCTTGCCGCCTGCATAATGCACCATATACCATTGTATAAAGCGTCGCGTAGAAGTATCTGCATTGAGCCAATTACCGCAGTGCCGAACGAATAGCGGCTTTCGCTGCACATGAGCGATGAGCGTACCAATAAGCCCAACATCACCCGGGATAGGCGTATGTACGGCATCCGCCTTCGCTACCATACCCCACAATTTCATGATGTTAACGGGCAGCCATACAAAAAGCATATGAAGCTTCCGCATAAACTCTGTTCCGCGTGGACTTGGAATCGGTATTACAGAGAGGTTGTGTCCGGTCAAAGGAAGAGCGCCTGCGGGTGGTTTGCCAGGCACGAGCGGAAGTGCGAGTTTCGTGCTATCAAACATCGTCGATATCGCACGCATTTGGATTGGGAACCCGCCATAGGTTACATAACCGGTGGGACTGGAATCATCCTTCCAACAGCGCTTATGTGATACGACGAGGAGGTTCACGCTTTCACATTCTCCAAGTACGTGTATAATTCTTCCGATAAGCGCCCGTAGCTCCGATCGAAGCTATATAATGATTCTACAGTCTGACGCGCGATGCGGCTCTGCGTTTGCAACAATTCTTTGTCATTCAACAGCTGTAAGACGGCATCTGCCATTTGACTGCCGGTAGAGCGTAGATAGATCCCGCTGCCGTCGTTCAGATCCATTCCATACACTGCATCCCAGGTCGCAACGATAGGTATACCGAGCGCCATTACTTCAATTATTCGGCTCCGGAATCCAAATGTCCCCTCAAATGGGCACAAGATTATGCTCATCTCCTTCAATACGTCCTGTACTTTATCCACGAACCCGGTAACCTTCACGCGTTTATCTTTCTCTTGAAGACTACGAATCGAATCGGGCGGATTGCTTCCTACAATCCAGTAATCAGCCTCTGGATGTTGATTCCATACATTCGGCATAATCTCCTCGTATACGAACATTGCGTCGCGCCTGTTGTATGGATTTCCCAATCCCCCGTAATACCCCAACCGAATCGGCACCGCAGGCTCCCACTGATATGCCCAGTTCGTCATATCAATGCCCATCGGTGCGTAGAATATCTTTTTATCTGCCGGCAGCATGTTTTGCAATAGATCGCCCTCGGCACGATTAATTGCGATAATCGCATCATATTTATTCCAGGCAGACTCCTCGTGAGTACGGTACTCCAATATTTTCTGCTGCTTTTCACTGACAGGCAGACTATCATCGTCGTGCACGGAACGCTCGTATGACTTCCACAGAATATCATGCATATCCAGTACAGTTGGTAAACGCTTGCTAGCAAATAAGTCAGCTAAATTGTGTGTGTGCCAGTACTCGAACAGCACAACATCATATTGTGTGATGTCTACCGCATTCGCAACTCTTCTGGGGGGCAACTCTAACTCACCGATTATGAAATTCGATTCCTTTAGAGAATGCTTCCTTGCAAATGCGCCGGCCCTATACTTGTTGATTAACCTTGAGACTGGGGATCGCATGTATAATGAAGGCAGCACGATGGGTATATCCACATATTCCCGGAGCTTTCCCTCAGCATCAGGTAGATCAGAATCGAATGTTAGAAATGTGATGTGGAAGTGCTTCCTGAAACCGAGAAGTTTATTCCGCACTCGCATTTGCTGTCCGGAATTCCCCGGATAAGGCTTTACAGCAGAAATCACCAGCATTCGTTTCTTATTGCTCATAAATTCTTCTGCCTCGCCAAAGTAAGAAGCTTCTCTGCCACCCGTTTCCCAGAGTTTCCATCAAGCGTATCGCCAAACATTTCAGCAATAAATGAGCGCCGCTCCTTCGATTGCAAGGCAGGTTCAGCCAGCCCCTTCTTAATGAAAGCATCCAGGTCATCATCACTATATGCGATCATCGTGGCGCCAGAATCAGCGACCGGTCTGTAATGATCGCGATCTATGTGGCGCTTCCAATTCAGGTACGGAGGGATATTACTTCCTGGTGGATTATACCCTATGTTTACAACCGGTTTATCGAACATCATGAACTCAAGCGATACTGTTGATGCAGGGTTAATCCCCATTTCCGCATAACGAATAAGGCTGGAATATATCTCCAGATCCTCGTACATGGGCGTAAACCATTGCTCCTCCCATTGAACGTCCGGGAACACAACATCCGATATATCTTGCCTTGCAAGTTCTTTCATTTCTTCGCTTGTTCCCTTCACGTAGGTACGGACCACGAGCTGCGGTTTTGTACTGCCGTTCATGGAGTTCACGGTTCGGATCACCGACTCCACATGTTTATGTTCATCTGGGAAATGGCGATCAATACCTGTTGTATAGAGGATAATCGGACGTGATGAGTCAAGTCCGAGACGCTTCGCGAGCTCTTCCTTTGATAATAAGTATTGATCCTGGAAATGGAAGTCGAACTGCGGTGTACCAGCAATATGAATTTGTTGATCAGTAAGAAACGGGTACAATCCAAGCAGCTGCCGCTTCATCTTTTCATTCCAGACAACGAAATGATCATACGGCTCAAATATCCTGCTTCTGTTCGTTAGGTTATCCCACGAAAAGACAAAACCTGCAGTCGTTATCCCCTTTTTGTTCGCCACTCTAATTGGCAGGAAGCTGGCCGCACCATGAATATGTGAGCCGTTGAACACAAGATCAGGCTGTATTTCTTCGTATAGTTCATCAAACTGTGTTGTTCTCTTCAGTGCCAACGTGAAATAATTTTCCAGCCTGGTAAACAGTTCTAGCATTGGCCTGTTCGCCAACGGCAGAATAATCGCCTTTTCCAGCAATCGTTTGATCTTCTGCGGCACTGTTTTCGCCTCTGCATCCCGCACTGCCCATTTGTTTCTGGCGCTTCCTGTCCACATCCACCGAAAGTGTGCTTCATGCAAGAAATGGCGCAAGTAGTTTACTATCGGATGTTCAGGGACGTATTCGATTGGTACAATACGTTGCACCTTGTGTTTGAATCGATCGAAAAACTTTGGATCGGTGACCACGGAGAAAAGCGTTACCTCTGCATGCTCCGATAGAACGTCGAGCGTATCAGAATACACAAAATTCCGAACGGCCTCGCCACGCGGAATGATAATCACGATTTTTGTCTTGCCGTGCATTTCTGCCATACGTTACGAACCCATCGTATAATTGAGTTTTTCCAGCATTAACTCCGCATACATGAAATCGAGTTCATTATCGATATTCACCGACCGTTCTACAGGCATAATATACCCTCGGCACTTCGGACCTTGGAATGATCCCTGATTCACAAGGACATCTCGAGACGTTGCATAAAAGGCACCGTTCACCATATACACCGGGGGAAGACTTTGCCGTGGCGGATTTTCTACCGGCGGCTTGGAATAATCAATCATCAAGCCGTCATCCTGGATGACTTTCATCTTCATTGGGTGCCAGTTATCGACATGAACAACGCTTATCATTCCTGTTGAGCCGGTTTCGATCAGCTCTCGCAGCGATTTCGTCAGGTCTTCAACTAATCGGAATGGCGTCGTGGGCTGGAGCATTACAGCATAGTCGTACGTGGTGTTTTTAATGCGCTCAGTCTCGATTACGGCGTGTTGGATAGTAGGTACGGCAAGTGCTCTGTCGGTTGCCAAGTCATTCGGTCGAACAAATGGAACCTCAGCGCCATGTTTCCGACTAATATCAGCAATTTCTTCGTCGTCAGTACTGACGATGACATCGGCAATCTCATCGCAGTTTCTTGCCGTTGCTATGGTGTACGCAATAAGAGGCACGCCGCCTAATGGCCGGATATTTTTACGAGGGACGCTCTTTGAGCCACCGCGTGCAGGTATTACCGCAAGTACTTTCTTCTCTTTGTACATTCTTGCCCGATAATTAGCTAATTAATGTGTCTTCCCAATTGTATACGTACTCAGCATTCACTTTGCTAGCAAATCTGCCGCGATAGTAGTCGCGATTCAGCAATTCGGCATGACTAAGCGGCCGAGTCTTCACACCGATCATGGAAGGGTATTCCGGATATTCATTTGACACATAATCGAGCACTTCCTGCTGCGGCTTCTTTCCGAATTCCACAAGCTCTCTTAATTGATCGGGCTTTATAGAAACAGGCCCATCTTTCGTTTCGTCCTTCTCCAGAATTGTGAAGTGCCGCTCTATCACTTCCGCGCCGTGGGCAATTGCGGCAACAGAGGCTTTGATCCCGTCCCGTTCGACCAGGCTGTGATCGCTGAATCCTACCTTTGGGGCGTATTTCTTCAGAAACTCGAGTCGTGCAAGATTCATTGCATCCAGCGGTGTGGGGTATATAGTCACGCAATGAAGAAATGTATAATCATCATGCCCCTTAAGGATCTCGGACGTCTTCTCTATTTCTTCGTCGTACGTTGCGCCTGTAGAAATAAAAAGGGTCGAGAAGGCTTCCCGAAGCTCCTTAATCATTGGATATGAGGCGCAATCATAGCTAGCCACCTTGATGGCATCCCACTCGAGGGATGCGAGGAACGGGATGCTGCCACGGGTAAAGGCTGTCGTAAGCGGTTTTATATTGAATCGCTTGCATTCTTCGATAAACCATCGATGATCATCGTCGCTGAGATCCATAGGCTTGAGCCGGGCATATTCCGGGTCGTATGGCCTTTTGATGACCTTTGTTTCACCATTTTCAACCACTCCTTCTTCAAATCGCTCGCGTTTCGTCAGATCATCCGCTCGGATCGTTTGAATCTTCGCATAGTCCGCACCTGCATCGGCAGCCGCAGCTATCATATCGCTGACTAATTTCTTATCGCCCTTGTGGTTCTGGCATAGCTCTGCAATTATTGTCGCCATAAATATCTGTTCTTTTAGTTACGAATCTATCGTTGTAGTAATAAATGCCACTGTCTGTTCTAATCCGTTCGAGTCCAAAGATTCGAATGCATTGTCGTGCGGTGTATCATCGATATACCGCCGGACGGCATCGAACGCCTCATTGCTTCGAATAGAACTTCCGAGGTCCAATCCTATACCCAGCTTCTGCAATACCTGTGCGTTATGCTCCATTTCCGGGTTCGGCTCGTAGACTGCAACAAGCGGTCGTTTCGCTGCGATACAATCCGTTATCAACCCCATCCCTGGTCGCCCGATAATACATTTCATTCTCGAAAGATCATCTCTATCGAAGTCGAATAGTTGCACCGCGTCCCCTGCTTCCTTCAGCATTCCTTTGTCACCAAAGATATGGTACCCATCGTCGATTAATGATTGCACGAAGGGAGCAAGTATACCAGCATTACTGCGCGCACCGCCGGCCAATACAAGTACCGCATTGCCTGGCTCACTGCCGCTGAACGAAATCGCTCCGGGCAGCATTCCGACACTAACCGGTTGTGCGGAAGATAACGTAGCAGGCATCGCGAAATACTCATTCACAATGATATACGGTCTGGTTCGGTCTAATAGATCTGAACAGTACTGGTGGTACTGTTCAGTGATATCGGTTTCGATATACGAACGATACACGTCATGCCAGAGGAATGACCCCATTAGGACTGCGTCCTCACAGTACTCTAGTATCTCCACATAGTTATCAGAAACGACCAGATCATACGCTGCATAGTCGATAGAGGCAAGGCTCCTGTGCCAGTCCAGCAGCACCGGGTCGCTATAGAATGTGTCCGTTTTCGGCCAATGTGGATACCCTTGAAAATCCATGAATGAGACACGCTCATTTGCCTGGAGATACTTGACAGTGTGGAAGGTTCGCAGCTTTTCAACACCACCCATATCGCACATAATTGTGATCGAACAATCAGCAATATGTTGTATACATGCTTCGGCCACCTGCGCGACTCTCCTTAAATGCCCAAGCCCGTTTCCGCACACTATGAATATGACCCTGCGCAATTCGATGGTTAGACTTGGAAGCCCAGTCCTACATAGGATATCTGCTCGATCTGCATAATCTCATCGGGAGTAAATATATACCAGAAATCGCCGTACACGGCCGGGCGGTTCATGCTCTTCAGGCAGCGGAAGATATCGATATTGGCATAGCTTCGGTGATTGTTGAGTACTGCGACGCAATCCGCTCCGCGAAACCCTTCCTCAATTTCTTGAAATACCACACCCTCTGCTTCGATTTCTTCGCGGCTAACGACGGGGTCATATCCCCTGATTTCTTTTACCTTTCCGCTCAGTGCTTTAAGGACATCAAGGCTCGTGGAATTCCGCATATCGGAAGTTTCCGGTTCGCCTTTAAATGCGAAGCCAATAAGGAACAGCTTGCATTCCGTTGGGTTCTTCCCCTGCCTTTCGATCGCACGAAGTAATTTCGCTGCGACGAGTTCGGGCATATACTCGTTCACCTTCCTTGCGAGCAAGGAGATTGTATCGGGAATCTCGGCCTGTATAGCGGCCTGTGCAAATATATAGGGATCCTTTTTCAAGCATGCACCGCCGACACCCGGACTCGGTATAGGGACAGGATCGCGCGGATAGCCCTCATTGGCCGCACGGATGATTTCGACCGTATCCAGATTATACCGTTCGCAGAGTGTTGCCAGTTCATTCGCAAAAGCGAACTTCACATCGCGGAATGTATTGTTTACCAGTTTCACCATTTCCGCTGCCTCAAGCGATCCGACGGAAATAGTATTAGGGCTCATTTCGCGGAAGAGGCTCGTCGCTTTCTGAACGGAGTTATCATCGAATCCGCCGATGACTTGCGGAAGAGTACGGAGTTCCTGTAATGCCTTTCCTTCAATCGTGCGCTCTGGAGCGAAGGCGAAAGAGAAGTCGCGGCCGCATTTCAATCCGGACTCTTCTTCGAGTAAGGGAATAACCACATTGCGGCATGTCCCAAGCGGCACGGTGGACCTGATAACGACCAAATCGCCATAACTCAGCACCTTACCAACCTGCCTCGTTGCTTGCTCAAGATATGTGAGCGATGGTTTGTGATCCTGCTGCACCGGTGTGGCAACTGCAAGTATATATACTTCGCTCTCTGATAGAGGCGCGCTATGGATTCGGAAATTCGTCCCAAGGTGATGTTGGAGCATCGGCTGCAGGCCGACTTCATGGAAATGCGGTTTTCCGCTCTCAAGCATGCTGCGGATATCCGAGTTCTTCTCGATACCCGTAACATCGAATCCGATATCCGACAGAACGACGGCAAGTGTTAAACCGACATAACCCAGACCGACGACAGAAACGTTCTTGGCAAGCGCACGTTCTGATTTCCAGAGCTCGACGAAATCAATGACGGATTCTACCTTGTTCGATGCATCGACAAGAATGATTTTCTCCAGCACACCGCCGCGGTATCTGCCCATATCCCGCAAACGCTGCGGGATTTCATCAAGGATTTGGGCATTGCTCATATCAGCGTTGAACACGATCGGATCCTTGGTGTAGATATCCTTGAGTGTGCCGTCCATCGAAGTGCCGCTCAACAGCGCACGGCGCAAATCTCCGTCGGTAACTACGCCGAGGAGTGCGCCATTGCCATCTACGACTAATCCAATACCGCTGGGCAGTCCATGCTTGGGTGCATCGGTAATTGTTTGCATTGCCAGCCGTATGCTGGACTCAGGTGCAAGAAATAATTGTTCAATATTGCTTTCGCTCATTGTTCTCTCATACGGAAGCGGCTATCGGCCGTGCCGTATTATTCTAATAGAAAGGTGTTATTCGGAAGTAGAGAAGAGGTCTACAAGGCGGGTTATATACTCTTGCACTTCCTTGTCGATGCTCGATCGTGCATCTGCGTCAAGGATCTCAGAAAAGCATTGCTTCGCTTTGTGTAAATATTCGTGCTTCAGCATTGGGTATTCGCGGATTTTTAGCGGTAGCGCTTCGGTTGTATACAGCAACTCCGCAAATCTGTAGACGCGGTAGGCCTTCGCAGCCCGCAATACCGGATCGTGCTTCAGCTCGTTCTGTATATCGCCTGCTGTTTTTTGCGCCTTCAGCACCCAGGTGCTTGCGCCTTCAAGACTTATCAGGGAATCCAGCACTTCATCGGGTGCGATATGGATACGGTATCCGCGCTCAACGAGCAGCCTATTTGCTTTATCGGCCGTATCGTAGAACCAGTCGTGCGATTCATTTGCCGGAGGTTGTTCAATCCGAAACGAGAGTCGCTCTTTCTCCCAAATCGCACGGTTCACTACGATGCAGTATGAGCCCATCGCTTCTGTGGCTACCTCCCGCAGCAAGCTCGATACATGCGAACGGGGGTGAAGCGACACAACCGCCAGCGATGGATCTGCACGCAGCTGTTCAAGCGCATATCGCAGCGGGGCGGCATCAGTCCAAAGAATATCATCATCGCAAACGAGGATGTAATCGGCAGAGGCCTTCGAAGCGAAGAAGGCATCTAGCTTCTCACCGTGCGGGGCATTGTACGTTGCGTAGACGAATGCGTCATTTTCATCCACCGCCAGACTGCCTGAACAATCGCCAAGCACCGGGAATACCGACTCCTCCGCGAGAGCTTGCTGCAACGCATGGAGCCATGTTTTCGTGAGTTGCGGAACAACGGAAAACGTGATGGCCTGGGTTTCGGCACGCTCCCCGTTTTCGGGAAGAGGTGCTCCACTACCGATTGAACCGCGTACACACCGAAGCAGCGCAGAAAGGCCGTGGTGTTTATAGAGTCGGTTCCAGTTTTCTTGAAACGAGCGGAACACTGCGATCGGCTTAACGCCTACGACTCGTTCTTGGTCAAACTGAGAATCCATTCGTACGTGCGCTTCAGGCCGCGCTCGATTGTGAAGGTCGGGGTCCACCGGAGTTCCATGCGGATCTTCTCGATGCTGAGGACGCGCCTTCTGATGTTATCGATATCGCGCCTGTCGACATACTCCGGTTCAAGATCCTTCCCGGCAAGCCCTATGATGATTCTCGCGAGCTGGTTGATCGTCACCTCGCGTCCTGTCGCGACGTTATATATTTTGCCTTCCGCTTTCACGGAGACTGCTGCCATCAATGTTGCATCCACTGCATCATCGACGTACGTGAAATCGCGGGTCTGCTCGCCATCGCCGTGAATTCGCGGGGCATCGCCGTTGAGAACAGCTTCAAAGAATTTCGACACCACGCCACAGTAAGGATTCGCAGGGTCCTGACCGGGACCGTAGACGTTTGAATACCGTACGACTGCCGTGCTGGTGCCGTACGTTTCGTAAAAGGACTTGCAATATCCCTCGCCGCCAAGCTTCGACACCGAGTACGGGCTGAGGAGGTTGATGGATTCATCTTCGTTGATCGGCAAATGCCGCGGATTGCCGTACACGGATGCGGAGGAGGAATACACAACGCGCGGCGTGTTCAGTTCCCTCGCAGCCAGAAGGACATTCAGCGTCCCGCCGATATTCGTTTCGTAGTCCTCGCGGGGATTTTTCGTGGATACGATGATGTTGCGAGCAGCTTCGTGAATGACGTATTCCGCGCCTTTCATCGTCTCGCGAACGAGGTCGAAATCCACAACAGAGCCGCAGATAACTTCCAGTTCATCGTGCTTGGGAAGGTTCGCTTCGGAGCCTGTATAGAAATCATCAAGCACTTTGACGTGCGCCCCTGCTTCGAGAAGACGCTTTACGATGTTAGATCCTACAAACCCGGCGCCGCCGGTCACAACGACCAGTTTACCGCGGAATGCATCGAAAGGATGTTCGTTCATTGGTAGTGTTCTATTACTGATGGAAAGTTATATACCGCCGCCGAGTTCCTTGTCATGGTCGTCGAAGACATCAAAGATGTTATCGTCTTTGATATCTGTGAATGTGATCGTTTCGCCATCGCGATGGAACTCCCATTTGGTTGCCGGAAGCTGATAAACGCCGTCGGCAGAATTCAGCCCGGTACCCGACACTCTAAAATTATCGTATGTTTTATGCGCCAGCGGCACGGCATGGGTGACGTCTCCGCCTTTGTGTGCGCCTCCCCACGGCCAGATGACCACATGAATTTCGTAGTAATTCGGCACCAGCCGCAGCGGCGGAAGCCAGCCCTCCAGCACGCATTTCCCTTCGATATAATCGACTCTGAAGTTATCGTAGTAGTTGCTGAAGTTGGTGATAATCACCCTGTCCCCGCGCACGATACCGAAGTTGATGTATGGATTCTCGATCCGTTCCTTCGAAAACAACTCGAATCGGATCTTCACACGCTCACCGAACCGGAAGTCTCGCTTCGGCACGCCTTCCTCTCCGAACATCTCGAAATTGAGGATCGATACGCCCGAATCAGTGTTGTCGGCCTTGATACTGCCGGCGTGTGACGGCGCGCCGTCAATTTCCTCTGCGAGGACTTCGCGGTAGCGCTCAATGACGGGCAGCGGTTTACCGCTGGCTGCGACCTCTCCGTTGTTCATGAGATAGACACGCTCGCACGAACTCTGGATGGCCATCATGTTATGTGAGACAAGCATGATGGTCATTCCGCTCTCAGTCAGCTTCTTCATATGCGCAAGGCACTTCTGCTGGAAGTTGAGATCGCCAACAGCGAGGACTTCATCAACGAGAAGTATCTCGGGCTCAAGATGCGCGGCGACCGAAAACGCCAACCTTACCCGCATACCGCTCGAATAAAACTTCACTGGCGTATCCAAAAAACGCGCGACGCCGGAAAACTCGACGATTTCATCGAACTTCTTGTTTACCTCATCTCGCGTCATGCCGAGGATGGTGCCGTTCAGATAGACGTTCTCTCGCCCAGTCAGTTCGTTGTGAAAGCCGGTGCCGACTTCCAGCAAACTTGCGACACGCCCGCGAACCTGCACCTGCCCGTCCGTAGGATCGGTGATGCGGCTGAGGATTTTCAGCAGCGTGCTTTTCCCGGCTCCGTTCCGCCCGATAACGCCGATAACCTCGCCCTGCTTAATCTCGAGCGAGACATCTTTCAATGCCCAGAGCGTATGTTCGTCGTCGTTTTTCCCTTTGAAATCGGTAAGCTTCTTGATTCGTCTGAAGTTCGAAAAGGGGGCTTTTAACCATGCGGCCATGGCACCGCTGAGCGTATCGTGCTGCTCTTCTTTTGCGCCAATACGGTAGCGCTTGCTCAGGTTCTCAACTTTTATTGCGAAATCACTCATATCCAGTGTGCTTCTATCCTTGCTTAGTTACGCGACGTCTGCGAAGACGCGTTCGGTGCGCTTGAAGTAATACATGCCGGTGACGAACATAATAATCGAGGTCGCGGCACTGATGCCGAGTAGATCCCAGGGGATTGCCGCACCGACGAGCGATGCACGGATCGATTCGATAATACCGCCCATTGGGTAAATGCCATAGACGAGACGCCAGGTCTCTCCGAACTTATCCTGTATAGTCGATACCGGAACGGTAACGGGAGTTATCCACATGAGCGCCTGGAGTGTAAATCCGATGATGTATTTCACATCGCGGTACTTCACTGCGAGGGCTGTCAGCCACATGCCCGCACCGGCAGCCGTGATGATGAGGAGCAGTATCAGCACCGGGAACATCAGAATCGACGCGCTCGGTACGATCTCGTAGTAGAACATGAACGGGATGAGGATCACGTAGGCAATGACCATATCGATAAGCTTGGCCAGCACCGGCGCCATCGGGACGATGAGGCGCGGGAAGTACACCTTCGTGATCATGTTCGCACTCGCCACGAGGCTCTGCCCGGACTGGTTCAGCGCGTTCGAGAAATACGTCCATGCTGGAAGCACGGTATAGTGAAAGATTGCGCTGGGCAGCTCGTCTGTCGGGGCTTTGGCTAGCTTACCGAGTACGAATGTGAAGATCACCATAAGTACGAGCGGTTGGATTATTGCCCAGAGGAACCCGAAGACGGTCTGCTTGTACTGGATTTTTATATCGCGAAGGGTAAGGAAGTAAAAGAGATCTTTGTATTCTCTCAGCTCCTTCCAATCGATGATCTGCCAGCCCGATCTTGCTTTAATAACTCTTATTTCAGGGTCGTTCATTGCGTGCGTCGGTTCTATAGAATAAGTGTAGGGAAATGGTTAATGAATGCCGGGAACAGGCGGCCGTTAGAATCCGCGCTTTTGCACCTTCTCGTAATCTGCGCGGGCCATAAGCCTAGCTAACTCCTCAAACTTGACTTTCGGTTCCCAGCCGAGCACCTGCTTGGCTTTCGTTGGATCGCCGACGAGGATATCGACCTCCGTGGGCCGGTAGTATCGGGGATCGACCTGGACGACGACTTCCCCTGTGTCTTTCGCCCTTCCTTCTTCCGTTTCGTTGCTGCCTTCCCACTCCAGTTCAATGCCCAGTTCAGAGAATGATACTTCCACGAACTCCCGGACGGTATGCGTTTCGCCGGTAGCAATCACGAAATCGTCCGGTTCGGGCTGCTGTAGCATGCGCCACATCGCTTCGACGTACTCCGGGGCGTAGCCCCAGTC
>PABJ01000129.1 GCA_002699105.1 Ectothiorhodospiraceae bacterium
CCTCGAATCCGGTCGTGCAATTCGATCTCTCGCGTGTCACAGCAAGGCTGTGGGACGGCGCAGCATCGTTACCGAGCGCAGAAGGCGGCGATCTGGGCAAGCTCTATGTAGAATACAGCGGTTGGAAATATCTGGGACAGACATCGAACGGAACGTTTACGTTCGATATCTTCCCCGGCAACCGCAAATTCCGCATGAAGGACGTGAACTTCAGTTCGCGCGATGACTATCATAATCCTCCCGTGGGGTATTACAACATGGACTTCCCAGTCATCCGGAACATCGTCCAGGCGAAGGATCAGCATGGTGCACTCGTCACCGATACGGATTTCCAGGCATGGATCGAATACGGCGGCTGGCAGTCGCTTGGAAAAGACAGCGATGACGGCCAGGACGGCATCATCAAGAAGGGCGTTCTTGCAGGCAACAGGAAGTTCCGCATGAAGCTCTCGCATAGTTCATACGACGAGTATTTCAATGCGACGGTAGCAATGTTCGAAGCTATCCGCAATGCCGTGCACGTGAAAGACCAGTGCGGCAACTTCCTCGGCGCCGGCGACTACAGCGCGAAAGCATGGGTTGAGCATGGCGGATGGCAATACCTGGGCGAAGACGCTGACGACGGCATGGACGGTGTTATCCCGTGCGTATTGCTGAAGGGTAACCGGAAGTTCCGTATGCAGCTCGGCCCGAGTTCCTACGATGAGTACCACAACATCCAGCAGACTCCTGTCTATGCGGTGTTCGATGCCGTACGCAATCCGGTGGAAGTGCGCGATCAGTTCGGAAACTTGCTGCCCGATACCGAGTATCCAGTGGCCGGCAAGGTCTGGGTCGAGCACGGCGGATGGCAGGCGCTTCCCGACTTGAGCGGCGGTGTGTGTAATACCGTTCTGCTTCGCGGCAACCGGAAGTTCCGCATGCAAATTAACCACAGCTCCTACGATACATATCACCATATCAAACCGACAGGTATCTGCACGGCGGATCTGGCGGTGTTCGAGGCACTGAAGGATCCGGTCAACCTCGTTGACTGCAACAACAACGGAATCGCGGGCGGCGATGCATGGGTCGAGTACGGCGGCTGGAAATTCCTCGGAACGACCAACGCAGCGGGCACGATCCCGAACATGAGCTTGCTCTCCGGCAACCGGAAATTCAGAATGAAGCATTCCGGCATCTCGCAGGATAAGTACTTCCACATTAAGTGGGGTGCCCCTCCGACGCTTGCAACGTTCCTCGCTTCGACCCTGACGCTCCAGTTCAGCGGTACGATTAAGTACAACTACGGCGGATGGAAGACCTACTCCGGACCGATGGTATTCCTTGCGGGTTCGTACAACTTTACATTCGACGGTATGCCAAAAACCCTCGACCTATCCGGTGCATGCAACCAGACCAAGAGCGTGGTTATCTATACCCTGCTCAAGGGTACGGGTTCACCTGCTGACGGCGGTAAGGGCTATATCAACAATGGCGGATGGAAACTCTCCGACGGCGTCACCGATGCGAACGGAAAACTCATCGCCCTCTTCAACGGCCTTCTTGGCGGCACGCGGCAGCTTAGGATGAACTACGACGACGGCCTCGGCGTATGGGTATACTCCCAGACTCAGAATCAGAACATCGCAGCGAACTCCTACATCACATTCAACCTGACCACGACCCACTTCCAGGCGTGGGACGGCAGCGCAATCGTGACGCAGGCTGACGGAGGCGATCCCAACGGCGGCATCTATATCGACCTCGGCGGATGGAAGAATCTGGGTACACTCGGCAGCGATGGCGAGCTAGTCGTCGAGATGTTTGCCGGTACGCATCATTTCCGGTGCGCAGACTACAACTACACCGACAAGGCCATGAACCACAATACCGGCGTGGATAATTACGTGCGATTCGGTGCGCGTACTCAGGCCATCGAACTGCGCGATCAGGCGAGTGCGCTGCTTCCGGATGCGAAGGGTATCGGTGCGGCATATATCAATGATGGCGGATGGAAATCGCTTGGCAACACGTCGGGCGGCGTTGTGGATGTAGCATTGCTCCACGGTACATGGCATCTGCAAATGCGCATGAATCACACCGACCAGACGAAGAACGTGAATGTTGCCGGCGGCCCGGCGGTATTTACCGCTCAGACGAACGCCGTTGAGCTTCGCGATGAAGGCTTAGCGCTTGTGCCCGATGCAAAGGCAATCGGAGCTGCGTACATCAACGACGGCGGCTGGAAACACCTCGGTAATACGTCCGGCGGCGTGGTCGATATTACGCTTCTTACCGGAACCTGGCACATGCAAATGCGTTTGAATCACACGGACCAGACCAGCAACTTCAATCTTGCAGGCGGCCCGGCGGTCTTCAACGCGCGCAACAACACCATCGAACTCCGCGATGAGAACGCTGCACTCGTTCCCGACGCAAAGGGTATCGCAGAAGCATTTATCGATGACGGCGGATGGAAATCCCTCGGCAACACGTCCGGTGGCGTGGTCGATATCACGCTCCTGACCGGCACCTGGCATCTACAAATGCGCATGAACCACACCGTCCAGACCAAGAACGTCAATATCGCTCCAGCAGCTGCAGTGTTCTATGCGCGTAACAATGCAATAAAGGTCGAAGATGAAAACGGCAATCTGCTCCAAGATGCCGACGGAATCGCAGCCGCCTATATCAACGACGGCGGATGGAAATCTCTCGGCAGCACGAGTAACGGAATCGTCAATATCACGCTCCTCGAAGGTACGTGGCATTTGCAAACGCGTATGAATCACACGGTTCAGACGTTCAACCACAATCTCGCAAGCGGACAGGCAATCTTCGACGCACTGGTTCAGGCAATCCGGCTCGAGGACGGCGCTGCAAACGGGCTCGCTAACGGTACGGCATACATCAACGATGGCGGATGGAAGCTCCTCGGAACGACCGATGCCACCGGCTGGGTGCCAAACGTTGCACTTCTGGCGGGGACAAACCATTTCCGCATGGACTACGATCCGGGCGGCGGTACGATCACCAAGACGAAGAACGTTGCATTGAAGCACGTCCCGCTGACGCCGGCGATCTTTGTCTGGGACGGCGCAAACCTGAACAAGGATACGAATCCGGATGCTTCAGCACCTGCGGAATTCACCTTGGAACAGAACTACCCGAACCCGTTCAACCCGACGACATCTGTCTCATTTACCGTCCCTGAAGAAGCATACGTCACCATCGTTGTGTACGATCTTCTCGGGAACGAAATAACGAGGCTCGCCGACGGCACGATGAATCCAGGCACGTATACCGCCGTATGGGATGGTACGAACGCCAACGGAGAGATCGTCGCATCCGGCAAGTACCTCTATAAACTCTTATCCGGCAAGACGACGCTGGTTAAGACGATGACTTTCATGAAGTAACCCGATCCAAAACCCGTCGACCCTTCCAGCCCGGCAGGCATTTCGTCTGCCGGGTTTTTATTACATATATGTGTTCATTCCCACAGACAGGAGGAAGGCCCTATCGCTCGGGATTGCCTCGCTCAACGAACGATTCGCAGGAGCCTGGCTGTCCCTATACCATCAAGGCTTTGAACGAAGCCGGTACTGCGCTGCATCAGCCCATATCTGACTTGTTACTACGTCATAGTAGCTACCGTACTCTTCCGGCTCGATCAGGTACTCCCTGTCTAGCCCCTCGAACCAGACCAGGGCCACCTCCCTGCCGACAGCGAATTGCTCTTCTATGACCGCGAGCTGGTCTTCAATTTTGACCGGTGTACAGCCGCGGGAAGCTTGTGTGAAAAGCGACCAGTGTTGCTGCTCTTTAGTGCGGTAGTACAGCAGATCGGGGGCGTTGGTGAGCAGGTACACGTCTTCTTGTTTGGCTAGTGCTATACTCTCTCGTATACCTGGATGGTCGTCCCACATAGCTGATGCTGCGCCTGCAGGTCGATAGCCGGCGAAGGCGTAGAGGTTTACCGCTTGTTTATACAAAAAGCCGCAGACCACGATAGCGAGACTCAATCCCCTATTTACAGCACTGCGAGCAAACAGCGGCCAGCACACGAGACTACTGCCCATATGAATACCAGTATGGGAGTGGGTTCAGACAGAAGTGTAGGTGGGTTTTGGATTCTATTCAGCAGGATCGGATGGGATATATACCAGGCGCGGATCCGTGAGATCATCACGCAATGCACGCAGGGATCTTTGTATTGAACTCAGGCTCGTAGAATCAACAGCATAAATCATGACCGTGTCGTTCGCAGCCGTTATATTTCGCTCAAGGAGTTGAAACTGACCTGCTTCAATCCACCAGTCCGGGATATTATAAAACCAGTCTTCATAGATCATGACAAGCTCCACATCGTGTGCATGCACAAGTGAATCCATAGCCTGAGCTGTCACCGGCTCTTTCATCCCCAGAACGGAATAATTCCCCAACCCTTTGAGATCCAGTACATACTGCGGATTGCGGAAGGATACGTACCCGATATCGTTCACCGCTACGGGATGCCGGTAATACTCCGTCACAAAGCGGTGCATTGTATAATGCTGTTGATAGATATTCGCCGCAGAGTGCGGGATTTTCTTCTGGAAGAAGTAATTGCCGATATACACCCCGCAGATCACTATTATGACGAGCACTCCGCCCAACAGGATATTTCGCCGGAACAGCGAATGGATTCCCTCGATAAAGAAGAGTGCAGTGCCAATTAATGCGATAACATACAACGAGATCATGTAACGCTCGTTTATATCGCCGAACGCGAGGAAATGTGCAAGCACAACGGAAGCGACGAGCCAACCCATCACGATTTGGAAACGGTCCTTGCGTACGAATGCTGCATAAACGAGGCCGGGCACGATCACGATGAACGTATACTTCAGCGGAATCGTACTCGTTCCGCGCAGAACCTCGAACACAATCTCGATGAGTTCATTAAATTCAAATGGCGATCGCTCGAACGCCGACTTGAACATCACCGAGGCGGGTAAGAACCAGCCAGAGTTTGCGTAGAGGAACAGGGAGAAGCCGACGACGAGTCCGATCATCGCTGCGAACGACAACATCGCACGTTTTCGAGAGTCAACGATAAACATGACAAGTAGCACCGCACACGATAATGCCAATCCTTCGTACCTGGTAAGCGGCAACAAGATTGCCGGTATATAAACGAGCATCCGTCCCTTATCCCCCGTGCGGAGATGGAGCACGAGGCCGTAGAAGATAAGGCATTCGAACAGAATTTGCAGCGAGTGCTCCATCCCTGTGAAGATGATGCCGAGCATATTCGCTGCCAGTGCGATCATTGCTGCAAGGATAAACGCCGCCGGACGCTCCACGCTAGGCGCCGGATCGCCAGGGATTCTGAAGGCTACGATGAATGTGCGGTATATAACCACTATCGAGAGGCACGCACACACGATGTTGATGGCGAGCGGCACGAGATAATACACCTCGCTCGATGCGAACGGCGCGAGAAGGAACGGCCAGAGAATACTCGATGATGGGGCGCTGAACTCACCTGCGTTAATCCCGTAGGTGCCGCTGAGAATACCCTCCCCAACCGCCAGATGAATGTACACATCGTCCAGCGTGTAGGTGAACATCCCGCCGTTGGCCTGCACGATTTCATGCACAACGTAGACGGTATAGCAGAGCACGATCAGCACTAACGCTAGCTGATCGCTGAGTGTGAACTGGTAGGTCGTCTTGCCGCTCGCGTCCAAGAACGTTCGTAATTGGATATGATGGATGGATTAACAGGATTCAATGCTCATACGAAGGTACGAAAGAAGCGGCAGTTGTGCTTCATGTGAGCAATTCAGGCGGAAAATCAGTACGGCAAACCCCATTTGCCTCGGGATGCTTCACCTTAGCTTTTCGTACACCAATTATAAGGTATTTATATCTCCTTAGTAGCTTACGACCCACGATCCTGTGAGTGTCAAATTCCAAGGCATAATACTACAACATAATAACATCAAGACACTCCTATCTGTAGTATCGCTAACAGTGATTTGCATCTGTTATCCTATGACGTCATCATATTTTACAGTGCTGAACGCTAGAATTGCGTTGCATCTTATCAAATCTCTGCGCATCTTTCACATGAGTCCCACAGTAGCCATTATTCGACATAGCCCTTAATATCGAGCCAGGAGAGTTCTGTCTCGCGTGACTGCTTGTCCGCAGTCACTACATGTCTGTAAGTAGGAATACATAATCACAACGAGGAGGATCGCCTACAGTAGAGCACTAAAAATGTAACCGACCAGCACTGTTTGTTTGCGGGGATTCAGACAGTACACAGTGCTTGCTTACAGTACTGCTTTTTTCACGCTTTCAGCGGTACGGATGTTGAACGATCCCAGCGATCGCTGCCCACAGAGATCGCATTATCGAAAGTGTTTCATTTTGGATCAGGGTATAATCATGAAAGTGCTAATGCGCTTTGGGGCTATCGTTATGATGGCCTGCATTCTTCCGTTGCTTGGCATAAGCAACCTGCACTCCGCGACAGTTACAGTCAAACTCATAGACCACAACGGCTCCCTCATCACAACGGGCGGAGCGACACTCAGCTACCACGACGGATCGTGGACGAACCTCGGAACCTCAGCGACCGGTGAATGGAGCGTGACGAGCGCTGCCGGAAGCGTCACATACAAAATGACCTACAATAACGGGTCGCAGCAAATCGTAGAACCCATCTCCACCGATCCCGTCATCTTCCAGACTGTTGCAGTCACTCCTGCCCTCAAGAACTCCGGCGGCACTGCCCTCGGCGGCGGTACGGTGAAGTTCCATCAGATAACCTGGAAGAACTGGGCTGGTGCGGCGAACACAGCAGACGAGCTCCTTCCTGGCAAGTATACCTTCAAGATGACCTACAACAACGGTTCCCAGCAGATCGTGGAGACGGTTGGTGGCACGACTCACGAGGTGCTTTTCACCACCGTAACCGTCACGCCCTCTTTGAAGGATTCCGATGGTGCCGCACTCGCGGGCGGAACGGTGAAATTCCACCAGATCACCTGGCAGAATTGGACCGGCCTGGCGAATACCGCCAACGAACTTCTGCCCGGCAAGTACACCTTCCGGATGACCTACAACAACGGCTCCCAGCAGATTGTACAGACCGTAGCCGGTACCGACGATGAGGTCCCGTTTGTCACCGTTTCGGTTACGCCTGCACTCAAGGATTCGGACGGAAACCTTGTTGCCGGTGGTACTGTACAGTATCATCAGATTACATGGATGAACTGGGCAGGCGCAGCCAATACCGTGGATGAGCTCCTTCCAGGCAAGTACACCTTCAAGATGACCGTCAACAACGGCAGTCAGCAAATCGTGAAAACGGTATCCGGGACAGACTATGAGGTGCTGTTTGAAACGGTCACCGTTACTCCATCGCTGAAGGACTGCGACGACAACGCCCTTGCAGGCGGAACTGTGCAGTACCACCAGATCACCTGGGCAAACTGGACGAACGCGAACACCCCAAAGGAACTCCTACCGGGTAAATACACCTTCAAGATGACCTACAACAACGGCAGACAGCAAGTTGTGAAAACCGTTGGAGGCAACTCCTACGAGGTACCGTTCGTTACGACAACGGTCGACTTTGGATACGCAGGCCTGGTGAAGTACCACCAGATAGGCTGGCAGAACTTCACCGGACCGCAGGAGCTTCTGCCCGGTAAGTACACCTTCAAGTTCGATAACTACTCCCAGCAGTACGATATCAGCGGGTGTTCCTTTGAAAAGACCGCCGTTATCTTCAAGCTGCTCTATGCAAACGGCAGCGGAGCAGCGGGCGCGAAGGGATATATACACCACGGTGGATGGCAGATGGCTCCCGGAACCACGGGCAGCAACGGCATCCTGATTGCACTTTTCGATGGCGTATTTAGCGGCAACAAGAAGTTCTACATGTCCTACGAATCAGGCCCCGGCGTCTTCATCGATTCCAAGCACACGTACTACAATATTTCCTCCAACCCTGTGGTTGAATTCCATCTTTCCCGCGTCACGGCTCGCCTCTGGGACGGCTCTATGTCTCTCCCGACAGCGGAAGGCGGCGACCTCGGAAAGCTGTACGTCCACAACGGCGGATGGAAATATCTCGGTATGACGACGAACGGCGAATACACCTTCGATATCTTCGCAGGCAACCGCAAGTTCCGTATGAAGGACGTGAACTATAGCTCGCGCGATAAGTACTATAACGTCCCCACAGGCTACTACAACATGGATTGGCCGGTGGTGCGCGAAATTGTACAGGCGAAGGACCAGTCTGGGTCGCTCGTAACGGATACGGATTTCGAAGCCTGGATTCACTACGGCGGATGGAAGTCCCTCGGTAAGGATAGCGACGACGGCCAGGATGGTATCATCCATAAGGGTGTTCTCGCAGGCAATCACAAGTTCCGTATGGAGCTGTCCTACAGCTCGTACGATAAGTACTTCAATTCGACTATCGCCCTCTTCAAGGCGGTGCGCAATGCAGTGCATGTGAAGGATCAGTGCGGCAGTTACCTCGGTATCGGCGACTACAGCGCCAAGGCCTGGGTGCATTACGGCGGATGGAAGTATCTCGGCGAAGACTCCGACGACGGCATGGACGGCATCGTTCCGTGTGTGCTTCTCGAAGGAAATCGCAAATTCCGCATGGAACTCGGCCCGAGTTCGTACGACAAGTACTTCCACATCAAGCAGACTCCGGTCTACGCGATGTTTGATGCAGTACGGAATCCCGTTGAAGTCCGCGATCAGGACGGCAACCTGCTGCCCGATACCGAATACCCGGTTTCCGGTAAGGTATGGGTGCATTACGGCGGATGGAAACCGCTACCTGATCTGAGCGGCGGTGTCTGTAACACGGTCCTCTTACGCGGTAACCGCAAGTTCCGTATGGAGATCAACTACAGTTCCTACGATAAGTACTTCCATATCAAACCGACGGGCGTCTGCACAGCAGATCTCGCCGTGTTTGAAGCGCTGAAGGATCCCGTCAACCTCGTCGACTGTAACAACAACGGCATAGCCGGCGGCGATGCATGGGTTCACTACGGCGGCTGGAAGTCGCTCGGTACGACGAACGCGGCAGGAACGATCCCGAATATGAGCCTGCTTTCGGGGAACCGGAAGTTCCGCATGAAGCATTCGGGCATAAGCCAGGATAAGTACATCCACATTAAGTGGGGTGCCCCTCCGACGCTTGCAACGTTCCTCGCTTCGACCCTGACGCTCCAGTTCAGTGGGACGATCAAGTACAATTACGGCGGATGGCAGACGTATACAGGCCCGATGGTATTCCTTGCGGGATCGTACAACTTCACCTTCGACGGTATGCCAAAA
>PABJ01000130.1 GCA_002699105.1 Ectothiorhodospiraceae bacterium
ACATACGAGATCATGACAGGTATCGGCACCTGGGGATTGAATAACACCGTTGGCTGGGCGTTCGATATTACAAACTTCGTATTCTGGGTCGGCATTGGGCATGCTGGGACGCTGATCTCGGCAATTCTCTTTCTGTTTCGTCAGCGTTGGAGAACGTCGGTTAACAGGTCCGCGGAAGCAATGACGATCTTTGCGGTGATGTGCGCGGGTATCTTCCCGCTTATCCACATGGGTAGGCCGTGGTTGGCCTTTTGGGTCATCCCATATATTAACGAGCGGGGTCCACTCTGGGTGAACTTCCGCTCGCCGTTAGTGTGGGATATGTTCGCTATCGGTACGTACTTCACCATTTCACTCGTCTTCTGGTACGTTGGCTTGATCCCCGACCTTGCAACAATGCGCGACCGCATGACTTCGAAGATCCGCCGTAAGTTGGCGAGCATTTTCAGCCTGGGGTGGAAAGGCTCTGCGAAAGACTGGATGCGCTACGAAAGCGTCTATCTCTTGCTCGCTGGATTAGCGACTCCTCTCGTTGTTTCGGTACACACGATTGTGAGTTGGGATTTCGCGACGTCGGTCATCCCAGGATGGCATACTACGATCTTCCCACCGTACTTCGTGGCGGGTGCCGTCTTCAGCGGTTTCGCCATGGTGCTTTCGCTCATGATAATCACGCGCAAGGTCATGCGTCTCGAGGAGTACATCACGGTCAAGCATATCGAGAATATGGCGAAGATTATCATCGCCACGGGATGTATTGTCGGTCTTGCGTACCTGACGGAGCTGTTCACTGCCTGGTATTCAGGCAACCAGTACGAGGCCTTCACGTTTATGAACCGCATGTTTGGACCGTACGCATGGGCGTATTGGGTGATGGTGTCGTGTAACGTGGTTGCTCCTCAATTGCTTTGGTTCAAGCGTATACGTACGAGTGTCGGACTGGTGTTCATCCTGTCAATTGTCATAAACATCGGCATGTGGTTCGAGCGGTTCGTGATTATCACCACGTCACTGACGCGCGATTACTTGCCCGCAAGCTGGATGGATTATGCGCCCACCAGCATCGAGATTGCAACGCTTATCGGCAGCTTCGGTTTGTTCTTCACGCTGTTTCTGCTGTTTGCCAGATGGTTACCGATGATCGCAATAAGCGAGGTGAAGGGAATTTTGAAGTATGGTCGACGGACCGCCCCTGCTGTGGATGAGCACCAGAAGTTGGATCCACTGGAGTCCGAGAAGAAGTTTGAGGAGGTGACGCATGCGAATGTTTGATGCTTTCCGCCGCAAGAGCGCAACCCGAAGTATCGGGATGAAATCATCACGCCGCAACGGTTCGCATCCTCGTGCACAGGATGGAGCGCAACGGTACTTCATCGCCGAGTACGATGATCCCGACGCGCTATCCGCCGCCGTCCGGGCAGCGAAAAAGGGGGGGTACACCATAGCAGACGTACAAACGCCGTTTCCGATTCATGGGATTGAGAAAGTAATTGGGCTTCGGCCGACGCGTCTCCCGCTGGTCTGTCTGCTGTTTGCTATCAGCGGTGCGCTTGCAAAGCTCTGGTTCCAGATATGGACGTCTGCATCAAGCTGGCCTGTGAATGTCGGCGGCAAGCCTCTGACTTCGGTTCCGGCATTCATTCCGGTAACATTCGAGATCACGGTGCTGTTCGCCGGCTTGGGAACGGTCGCTGCGCTGCTGTTTCGTTCGCGTCTTTTCCCCGGAAGACAGACGTCGATTCTCGATGAGCGCGCCACGGATGACCGGTTTGTTGTGGCTCTATTGGAGGATAGCGCGGCCTTCGATCTTCGCGAGGCAAAGAAACTGTTTGCCTCGCATGGAGCGCTCGTTATGGAAGAACGCGTGAGGGAGGCGTCGCAATGAACTACAAAGTATTGAATATCGTCCTGTTGGTGATTCTGGCGATGATAGTCGGAGCAACGTTCTTGTTCCATGGCATCCCGACAAAACGCAATGTGGAGATTCTACCGGGGATGTTGTATCCAGTTCCGTACGAACCGCAATCCGACCCCTTGCCGAGTAACGCAGGTAATGCACCCTTCAATGCAGTACCCGGGACTATCAGCAGAGATGTGGATTTATTTCCATCCTCGACGCTGCTTGCGGATTCTTCATTCGATCCCGCCGAGCTGCGCAACCCATTCACATTGGATTCAGGCATCGCAGTACAGCGCGGGCAGCGAGTCTTCGGCATTTACTGCTCGCCGTGCCATGGTGCAGGCGGTGCAGGCGATGGAGAGATTGCAAAACGCGGATATCCTCCCCCTCCATCGTTGCTGGCGCCGAATGCACACGCACTAAGCGATGGCGAGATGTTCCGGATTGTAACGCAAGGGAAAGGCAACATGCCGTCGTACTTATCGCAGATGGCCGATGCCGATCGATGGATGTCGGTCCTGTACATTCGGTCGCTGCAAACCGATGCACAGGCAAACACTACTGCTGCCCCTGATACATCAAATGCACCTGAACACACTACCGCCGATGCATCATGAGTGAAACTTTGAAGTACTCTGTACGACCTGGAACAATCCGCACTCTTTCAATCCTCTGTGCCATCGGTGGTGGATTGACGATACTGGGACTGTTCCTCGCGCCATCTTCCGTGTGGCCGAATATTCTGATTGCCGCACAGCTGGTGATCGAACTTGGTCTCGGCGGGATCGTCTTCGTAGCGATAATGTATGTATCCAATGCTGGATGGAGTGTGGTATTCCGGAGGGTCCCTGAATCCATGTCGTCGATTCTACCGATAGCGGGCATCGTGATGGTACTCATGGTCTTCGGTATCCACACGCTGTACGAATGGAGTCATGCCTCAGCCGTAGCGAAGGACGCCCTGCTCCAGCTGAAATCATCCTATTTAAACGTGCCGTTCTTTATTGCACGGCTTGTGGCGTATTTCATCATCTGGATTGCGTTCGCGCGAATTATCCGCCGCAATAGCGAGAGGCAGGACGAGCACAATTCCATCGCGCTGACGGCGAAGAATGTACGATGGAGCGCGGCGTTTCTCGTCATCGCTGCAATCACCATATGGCTCGCCAGCACGGACTGGGTGATGTCTCTTGAGCCGCATTGGTTCAGCACGATATTCGGTATGTACCACATGGCAGGAGTGCTCCTCTCTGGTGTAGCTGGGGTATCGTTACTTACAATCGTGCTGCACCGTCGCAATGCCTTCGACGCACCTGTGCGGGAAGAACACTTCCACGATCTGGGAAAATTGCTCTTTGCATTCAGCGTCTTCTGGATGTACATCTGGTTCAGCCAATATCTGCTGATATGGTATGCGAATATCCCAGAGGAGACGGGATACTTCATCCGTCGCGAGAATAGCGGATGGCTCACGTTTACCGTTCTCAACGTGCTCTTCAACTGGCTCCTTCCATTTATAGCACTGCTTTCGGCAGCAGCCAAACGCCGTGAAGGGATGCTGCTGAAGGTGAGCATAATCGTCTTGATCGGTCGTTGGATCGACTACTACTGGATGATTGCTCCGCCGTTCAATCCGGATGCACCGGCTCTCGGGATTTGGGAACTGGCGCCCGTCCTCGCTCTCGTGGCAGCTTTCTTCCTGGTTACACTGAAGAGCTTCTCGAAAAGAAACCCGGTACCGATTAACGATCCGTACCTCGTAGAAAGTTTGAACTATCACACGTAGGTGAGAGGCCCGCAGCAGCGGGCTTTGAATCGCTATTTGAAATACACTCCGATTCGCACCGCCTAAGCCGGCATTCCGACGGTATGGTGCTGCGAACGATGGACTTGAGAGTCCCCTCTGGAAGGAGGTAGGGCTGCACCGGAAACGGTGCCGCCTCCCGGCTAGGAAAGGAGATCAGGTACATGAATGCCCGAAGGATGAAGCGAATCCACGCATTCAACGAGGTAAGCCTGTCTCCATGAGACAGGCTTACCCATTATACGACGGACCATGCAAAATCTTACGGATACATATAATCGAACTCACACGTACCTGCGGATCGCGGTAACGGAACGATGCAATCTTCGCTGCAGGTACTGCATGCCCGAACAGGGCATAGAACTGCAGCCGCGGAGCAATATCCTGAGCTTTTCAGAAATCGTGCAGGCTGCTGAGCTGCTCGCAGATATGGGAGTTTCCAAGATTCGCATAACCGGCGGCGAACCGCTCGTCCGAAAAAACATCCCAGAACTCGTCGCGCGTTTGAAAGCGGTACCAGGTATACAGACCGTCGGCATGACAACGAATGGCGTGCTGCTCAGCAGGTACGCCGCCGAGCTGAAACACGCCGGACTTGATGCGTTGAATATCAGCCTCGATTCCCTTAGACGGGAGCGGTTTGAGCACATCGCACGGCGAGCAAAGCTCGATGACGTATTATCCGGGATCGAAGACGCATTGACACAGGACTTTGGTACAGTAAAAATCAATACAGTCGTAATACGTGGATTCAACGACGATGAACTGCTGGATTTCGTGGGGATGGCAGGGGCGACAGGAATGAATGTGCGCTTTATTGAGTATATGCCGTTCGCTGAGAATCAATGGAATTCGAACGGATTCATCGGTTTCGCCGAGATGCGAGAGGCGATCGGGGCGGAGGTATTTCTGCGGCCGCTCCATTCTGAAAATCCGCATGCAGTTGCAAAGGACTTCGAGATCGTTGGCAAACGAGGGTTGGTAAGTTTCATTACCTCGATGTCCGAACACTTCTGCAGCTCGTGCAATCGAATTCGGCTGACGGCTGATGGATGCATCAAGGCATGTTTGTTTTCGCACTCAGAGTATTCGATCCGCGAGGCATTGCGCATGAATGACCTCGAGTCGGTTCAGCATATCATCCAGTCCGCTATACAAGGGAAAGCCTACCAACATGCGCCGATGGAGGAGCTCGTACAGATTGATAACAGGTCTATGATTCGTATTGGAGGATAACCCATGATAGATATATCCGCAAAATCAAATACACTCCGCCGGGCTGTCGCTGAAGCTGCAGTTTCATGCGAGGCTTCTACTGTTCAGAGAGTGCGGGAGGGCACCGTTCCGAAAGGAGATCCGCTTCCGATTGCAAAAGCGGCCGCGGTTCTGGCAGTGAAACGAACGAGCGATACAATTCCATATTGCCATCCGGTCCCGGTGGATCATGTCGAGGTGGAATTCACGATCGAAGAAACATTGATCACTGCAAAAGTCAGTGTCACCGCAGTCGCAAAAACCGGAATGGAGATGGAAGCGATGCACGGAGCGGCCACGGCGGCCCTCACGGTGTACGACATGCTGAAAATGCTCGATGAATCGATGGAGATCACCGGCGTCAGGTTGTTGGAAAAATCCGGTGGAAAATCAGATTTCAGAGAACGCTACACCGAGAAGCTCCGGGCAGCAGTTCTTGTCATGTCGGATTCGGTTGCGAGCGGGAGAAAGCAAGACACATCCGGCCGGATGATACAGGCACGGCTGGAACAGCACGGCGTTCATGTCGAGGATTACCGAGTCATCCCGGACGAGCAAGCAGCGATCGAGGACGTGTTGCGCTACTACGCCGATGAAATGACGGTTGATCTTGTCCTGACGACCGGGGGAACAGGATTCAGCCCTCGCGATTGTACGCCTGAAGCGATGCTGAGCGTTATCGAACGCGAAATTCCGGGAATCCCGGAAGCGCTCAGGACGTACGGTCAGAATCGCACGCCGTACTCCATGCTATCGCGCGGCAAGGCAGGTATCCGCAATAACACCATCATCGTCAATCTACCCGGTTCGCGAAAAGGTGTGGCAGAGAGTCTTGATGCACTGTTCCCGGGCGTCCTGCATTCATTCAAAATGTTGTGGATGCAAGGAAGCTGGAGTACCGAACATACAAACGGAGGGCCGTCATGATCTCTGTCGAAGAAGCGCATCGTATAGTCATGGATGCAGTACGCCGGATGCCCTCCGAGTGGGTCGATCTGGAAGATGCACCCGGAAGGGTCTTGGCGCAGCCGCTCAGTGCGAAGGATGCTCTGCCGCGATTCGATAACTCGGCTGTCGATGGATACGCAGTGCGTTCGGAGGACGTTCTTAATGCTTCGCCCGATTCGCCGGTTTCATTGCCTGTGGTAGCCACAATACCGGCAGGCAGTAGATCCCCCGGCCGAATCGCCAGGGGTGAGGCTGTGATGATTCTTACGGGGGCGCCCGTCCCGAACGGTGCGAGCGCGGTCGTCATGAAGGAATACACTGAGCGTAGAAACGGGACCGTTGGTATTCGCCGCAGTGGGCTGCCTGGCGAACACATCCGCTATCGCGGTGAGGAATACGGGCAGGGGGCGCCAATTCTGGAATCGGGAGCAGCGGTTACACCGCCAGTCGCTGGATTGATAGCGGCGCTTGGGTACAACAGGATACGCGTGTACCGGAAGCCATCTATCGCTGTCATCTTGACAGGATTAGAGCTTCGCAGTCCGGGTTCGCGCTTGCGCATTGGAGAGATATGGGAATCGAACTCGTTTGCCATCTCATCGGCATTGCGCGCCATGAATCTTGATTCTGAGGTCATCCGTATTGACGACGATTTGCAGGTCTCGAAGGATGCTGTCGCTCATGCAATCGCGAACAGCGATGTGGTTATTACGTCTGGAGGAATCTCCGTCGGCGAGTACGATTATCTTCGCGAAGCGTTCCACGCTGCCAACGTTCGGGAGAGGTTTTGGAAGGTAGCTCAGAAGCCGGGGAAGCCCGTCTATTTTGGGACGCGAGGCAGCAAACTCGTTTTTGGGTTACCGGGGAATCCTGTATCCGCAATGGTGTCTCTCTTTACACTCGTGCGCCCTGCCCTTGCCACGATGATGGGGATAGACAGAATTCAAGGGCCTGTGGTCGGAGCTCGACTTGCAGAAACACTCTCGAAGAAACCCGGCCGGATGGAATTTGTCAGGGTTCAGTTGGAGCGTACAGGCTCTGGATTTGCTGCCGCTCCTGCGAAGGGGCAGGGCTCGCATATGCTGGGCGGCCTGGCGTTTGCTGATGGTCTGTACCGGTTCCCGCAGGACGCGGACCATGTTGAGAAAGAAACAGAAGTTGAGATAGAACTACTACAGTGGAGTCTGATATGAACAACGAAGGCAGCTTACTAGCAATCTCAGTGAGTAAGAAAAAAGGCATTCCGAAAACGAACGTCAATAGCGCGAAGCTGCTCAATCAGTGGGGCCTTGAGGGCGACGTGCATGGGGGCGATTGGCACCGGCAGGTGAGTATTCTGGCGATGGAAAGCATCGATAAAATGCGTGCCAAAGGTCTCAATGTGCGACCGGGAGCGTTTGCAGAGAACCTTACCACGCAGTGGATCGATGTTCCGAACCTGCATGTCGGGGATATCCTCGCAGTTGGGGAAACATTGCTCGAGATCACGCAAATCGGAAAAGAATGCCATACCCGATGCGCGATATACTTCAAAGCGGGGGATTGCGTTATGCCGCGCGAAGGTATCTTTGCACGTGTTCTCCGCGGCGGTCCGATCGCTCCGGGAGATGCAGTGCGGGTAGAGAAGACGCATGCAATAGCATCCGTGCGTGGGGCTGAAGCAGATGGCTGAGCTTGCAGTTCCGATCCTGGCACTCCCTGTTTTCTCCATCGTGGCCTACCTATACTCCTCCGTTGGACACGGCGGAGCATCGGGATACCTAGCCTTGTTCGCTCTTCTTGGCATCGCAGTACCCGAGATTGTACCAACAGCGCTGACACTCAACATTATGGTTGCATCCATAGGTCTTTACCAATATGGAAAGCAAGGGCATTTTGATCTTCAAATGCTGATACCATTCTCAATTGCATCCATACCTGCCGCTTTCATAGGAGGAGTGATAGAAGTGCCGCGCGAGGTGTTCTATATGATCCTCGGTGCAGCGCTTCTCTTCTCGGCCTGGAGGCTTTTGCTGTATCGGCAGCGAGATTCTGAATTGCGCAGTCTCCCTCGTCGTTTACTCTGGGTGTATGGCCTGCCGATTGGCGCCGGCTTGGGATTGCTTGCGGGAATGATTGGAATTGGGGGCGGCGTCTTCCTCAGTCCGCTGCTGCTTCTATTGCGTTGGGCGGACGCGAAAAAAACCGCTGCAACCTCGGCAGCCTTTATTGTGCTGAACTCGGTCAGCGGGCTAACCGGGCAACTCCTTCATACAAGATTCAACCCGCTCCTGATAGTCCCGCTCATTGTCGCTGTTGCAGCAGGAGGGTACGTCGGCGCGCGTATGGGAGCAATCCATCTGCAGCCGAGAACTATTCGCTTCGTACTTGGCGTCGTGTTGGTAATGGCCGGGACCAAACTCGTGCTGAAAGTTTTTCTTCCATTCTAGGAAACTATGGAGCCGATAACTGGCATATTACTGGCGGGTGGAAAGAGTTCGCGGATGGGAAAACAAAAGGCACTTATGCCGTTCAACGGAGCGCCAATGGCGTCCTATCCAGTCAATATTCTCATGCAGTTGTGCTCGCCTGTCTTCGGGATTATTAACGATGTCAATATCGTTGAAACCCTCGGAATCAAGGCGTACCCGGATATAATCCAAAACGTCGGTCCGCTTGGTGGCCTCCATGCTGCATGCACCTATTCGCCAACAGAGCAGTTCGTGGTGCTTGCATGCGATACGCCGCTGCTCTCTGCGACGGTGGTGGACCGGCTTCTGGAAGCTCGTACGGGACGCTGTATCGTAGTCCCATCAATCGGAAAGAAACTGCACCCACTGATCGGAGTGTATTCGAAGAGCTTGGTTGCAGAAATAGAATCATTTCTCGCGAACGGCGAGCGTTCGCTTCGAATGTTTTTGCACACGCAGGAACCGCTCATCATAGATGTGAGTGAGGGGGATGAAGCGTGCAGTTCTCAATTCACGAACATCAATACGCAGGAGGAGTTTGAGCAGGCGTCCGCACTCGTCAGAAAATGAAAGCCCAGCTCTGACGAAGCAGGTTAGGATATAAAAAGCCCCGGCGCGCTTTTCGCGAACCGGGGCTCCGTACACCCAACGGGATTCGAACCCGTGTTTTCACCGTGAAAGGGTGACGACCTAGGCCTCTAGTCGATGGGTGCAAAAGTCTTTCAATTTACAACGATTTTTGCCTCAATGCAAGAGTCATAATCGGCCGAATATTGCGCGCAACCGAAGCAGCCACACCATCCACACAGCTTCATAGACGATTTTCTTGCTCATCTTGGAGACGCCTACCCGGCGATCCATAAAGATGATGGGGACTTCCTTGATCTTGAAGCCGTTTCGGTGCGCCTTGAAGCTCATCTCGATCTGAAAGGCGTAGCCATTGGATTTCACCTTGTCGAGATCGATCGCTTTCAGTACTTCGATCCTGAAACACTTGAATCCGCCGGTACTATCCTTCACCGGAAGCCCAGTGACGATCCGTGTGTAGACGTTCGCATAATAGCTGAGGAGGAGCCGCTTCATAGGCCAATTCACGACGTTTACCCCCTCGATATAACGCGAGCCGAGAATGAGATCATATTCCTGCACGGCTTTCAGAAACTCCGGCAGCACCTTCGGGTCGTGCGAAAAATCAGCGTCCATCTCGCAGGCATAGTCGAAGCCATGCTCGATTGCATATTTGAACCCTGCCACATACGCCGTCCCGAGCCCCATTTTCTTGGCCCGCTCAAGGATGTGGATTCGCGGCTCATCCACTTGCATGCGCTTCACTGCATCGGCAGTGCCATCCGGCGACCCATCATCGACAACGAGGACCTCAATGCTGGGGTCCTGTTCCAGTACCTTAGGAACGATGCCCTGGATGTTCTCCAGTTCGTTGTAGGTGGGTATTATGACGAGTGCTTTTTTGCTCATATTTCCGATGACTCTTTACGCCCGGTTTCGCTTTGCGCGAAAAACACAAAGATACGAATTACATTCAAGCGACGGAACGGTAGTTTCTCACTTTTTTAGACGGCTAATACTCGATTTTGATTTGCAGCGTGAAAAAATGTTCCAGGGTACTTTCAGGGAGAAGTTCATTGTCGCGCATTTCAAGTATATAGGTGGCTGCGATGGTATAGTCGCGCAGCGGTTCGTAGACGATCTGGATCTCGGCGAACTGGCTCGTCTCCCGCGGTCCGTCGAGAAATGGCGCGAGGTCGTTCTCGCGTTCATTTCCGTGAAATGTGTTGTAGATATCTCCGCCGAAATTCCCGGTTATATTTCCATCATCATCGTACACGTTCTGCCCGTGCCGGCGTATTGAAAAGTTACCGGATGCCCGGAGACGTTCATTGAACCAGTGCTGCAGCGATACGGTCCACTGGTCGCTGTTGGGCGGCTGACCGCTGCTGAGAAGGTAATTCCTATGGGCGTAGATGTTCTTGAGCTGAAAGTGGGAATAGGTATACGGCTCAATCCGTGTATACTCGATGCCCAGCAGGCTGTTTGGCAGAACCGCAGAGGTCAGCACGCCGCCCTGCCAGACGAACTTGTTGCCCCACCAGTCCGAGCCCCAGCGTGAATAATCGACATCGTCGATCGTCCATGAACCATACGCTTCGAAACCCTCGAACGCCAGCGTCTGGATATCGAATCCGAGCATGGGGTTGTCTCTGTCCCCGCCGGCGTGCTCGGCAGATTTGAAAAAGTTCACCGGGACGAGGTAGGCTGGATCGAGTTCGCGACTTGCATACACGATCGTCTCAAATACACCGATCCTGACTGCATCCGCGATGTCGGCCTCTGCCCGGTGACCTGCTATGTATTTTGTATCTGCAAATGGCGCTGTTTCTCTGTCGAACTCTATCGCCTGACTCAGAAATCCGTGGAAATAGGAGAACCGGAAATCTGCAACGTCGATTTCCAACCGTACTGCATTAAATGTCGGCGGATTGAGGCCGAGGATTGTAGGATTCAGAGGGCTGTTGCCCATGACAAGCCGCTGATTCCCAATCGCAAGACTGCCCCATTCCCAACCGGCGTTGATGTATGCTTCTGTGACGTCGAAAAACTCATCATCGTCGGCTACAATCTTGAAGTTCTGTCCCAATCTGCGGTCCCGCAGCGCCAGTTCCTCGTTCCCGAACTTTGCCCCATTGGTTGATGACAGCCCATAGCCGATGAGCCCGCCTGCTGTGCCCATGAATCTGCCGCCGAGTACCGCCAGTGTGGCATTTTCGGTGCCGCTTTCATATATGCCGATCTTTTGTTCCAGCGAAGCCAGCAGCTCCATGTGAAATGTCGTGCTGCGGTCGGCCGATGCCCAGGTATAGAGATATTTTTCGTCGTCCGTGAACACTCCGGAGAGCCCGTCGCTGAATAATTCCGTACGCGCCTGATCTCCATCGAGGTAGCGTACGAACTCATCGTAGTACTTCCCGACGATTTGCCGCTGCGATGGAGAAAGGTCGTCCGATTCATCCTGAAGATCCCGGATGTACGTTGCCACTTCACGGATCTGAAGCGGCAGGCTGGCGCGACTGTACCGCTGTATTCGCCCCTGGACATGCATCATCGTGAGGAAATCGTAGACTTCATGATCCGCAGGTACATATTCCATTTGTGCCATGGCAGGGTACGAGCTAAGAAGCAGGAGGAGAGTGAGTGCTAGCTTTCTCATGCCTGCCCCTTGCCTGCGATCATACGGAAGAACGTGTTGAAGATGATCTTGAGATCCATCCGAATAGACATATTCTCGATATAAAACAGATCGAAACTGAGCTTGGTTTTGACGTCCTCGATGCTCGCATCGTACACGTGCTTTACCTGCGCCCAGCCGGTTATTCCGGGCCGGACGTTTAGTCTTCTGCGATAGAGCGGAATTTCTTCGATGAATTGATTGACAAAGAACGGCCGTTCCGGTCGCGGTCCCACGAGACTCATATCCCCTTGAAGGACGTTAATCGCTTGCGGAAGCTCGTCCAGATGCGATTTCCGCAGGAACTTCCCGAGCGGCGTTACGCGGGGATCGTTCTTGACCGCCCATTGCGGGCCGGATTTCTTTTCCGCATCGGCTGTCATTGTGCGAAACTTGTACATGGTGAAGACCTTCTCATCCTTCCCCGTACGTTCCTGGGTGTAGAATACCGGTCCCTTCGAGGTGGCTTTTACCGCGACGGCGATCAGGATGAAGAGCGGGGAGCCGAGCAGCAGGACGAGGGATGAAACGAGGATATCCATAGACCGTTTCACGAACGCCTCAACGGGCTTCATCAACTGAGGGCTCACCTCTATCAGAGGTACACCATAGAGCTGATTTGTCCTTGCCTGTCCGGATACAATATCATAGAGATCGGGACGGATTTTTATCGTGACTTTGTATGCTGCCGCCCGTCCTATGATCTCGAGGAGCTGCTCATGTTCGCTTGAATTGAGGACAAGTATAATCTCATCCACCTTGTGATCTGCAATGACGCTCTCGAGCGCATCGAGCGTCCCCAGGCAAGCGAGATCGCCGTCGCCTTCGTGGACTGCTTCTGTCGATACATAACCGAGTAAGTTGTACCCTAAACCCGGAAAGTCCTTCAGGGTATCGGCGAGTTCCTGGGCACGCGCCTGCGTGCCGATGAGGATAGTGTTGCGTGTGCCGACGCCGATGACGAGCATCCTCCGGCGGATGCTCCGAAGCGCGATACGGCCTGTACCTACGAATGCAACAATAACCAACCAGTACACGACGATCTTCAGCCGAGGACTGGAGGGGTCGTTAGTAACTGCATCGTCGAGGAAAATCAAGAAGAACAGAATCAGCGAACCAATCGTAATCGTCTTGATTGCCAGCAGCAGTTCGTCGAGACGGGACTGGGCGAACAGATTTCGGTACATCCCAAAGATCCAGAACACGATCAGCCAATACGCTCCTATAACGAACATTGGCAGCGTCTGGAACGGGATTTCGATAGGAGGGAAGAGCCCGGAATACTGTCGGATAAGATTGTAAACAATCCAACCGCCCATCACGGCGATACCGTCGATGACCAGCAGGAAGTACAAATATGTGCGATCCCTGGACGAGACCATGAGACTCGGTTTCTACTCCGATTCAGTTCCTGAGAAACATATAAGATACAGACTCTGCTGGAATCTGAATAATGGTGCAGACTGAATTCGCGGGGTTTCTACGAGTTCTCGTATATTGAGCCGATATTGAGATGTCGATTCGTGTAAGCGAGCTCAACAAAAACACTCCGTGAAGAAAATCCTCATCCTTAGTACCAGGGTACCGTACCCTCTCATTGATGGCGTACGCATCCGTATTTATAATACTGCCAAGTACCTGTCGCGTCACTACACGGTCGATCTCCTCTGCCTCTCGGATACAGACTACGATCCCAGAGCGCAAAAAGAACTGGAAAAAGTCTTCCGTGCAGTCCGGATCATCAGAATAAGCAGGTTTGCGAGTGGGCTCGCATGTGCGAAGAGCCTCGTAAACGGGAAACCCCTGCAGGTGAATTACTTCTACCGGGGTCACTTTGCCAGGGTGGTTGAAGCGTGCGCTGCAGAATACGACCTCGTCATAGCGAACCATGTGCGCACCACGGAGTTCGTGAAGGATCTGCCCATCAAGAAAATTGTGGACCTGCATGATTCGCTAGCGCTCCATTACGGCAGAGCGATGAAGATGGAGGCTTCGTGGAAGAAGCCTGCTGTCAAATTTGAGCATGACAAGGTGAAATCGTACGAAGTTGAAATGCTCAAAACCTTCGATCATGGCCTCGTCGTCTCTGATATTGACCGCGACTACCTGATCGATAATGGCGCCCCTGAGGCCAAGATTTCCACGCTTCCAGTCGCGGTGCGCGATGACATCGTCGTTGATGAAGCGGAGAGCGAAGAACTCAGCGTCTCCTTTCTGGGCAAAATGGCATATCACCCGAATGTTGATGCCGTCCTGTGGTTCGCCGAAGAAGTCCTGCCCGATCTCCTCAAGCGTCATCCTCAGCTCAAGTTTTACATCGTCGGTGCCACACCCGCAGGTGTGGTTCAGCGTCTGCACGACGGGAAGAACATTATCGTGACGGGTTTCCTGGAGAATCCATTCGAGGTCATTCAGAGGTCAAGTCTTATGGTCGCGCCGGTACGGCTTGGAGCAGGCTTGCAGAACAAGGTTCTCGAAGCAATGTCGATTGGAAAAGCAGTCGTGACGACACCTATTGGAGCGGAAGGAATTGGCGGGCAGGACGGCGTTCATTATCGCATTGCCGACCATGCATCGGATTTCGGCAATGTTGTCTCAGAGTTGTTGCAGAGGCCGAAAGACCGGGAGGTTATCGGAGATGCCGCTCGCTCATACATCGCGGATCACTTCACATGGGAGCGAATCGCCAAGCGCTACGTGGCGATTATTCAATCGGTATTGGGGTCATCAACATCTGAGAGACGGTAGCGCAGGCCGGCGTATAATCCTTTCCACCAAGCCACGATTGACTTACGGGGTGTACTCCCCTTTGTACACTGGTACATCCGGAACGGCGACATCACCAGCGGGATAAAAAGCGCAGCGTAGATCTTGTGCAGCACACCGTAGTGCTTTCGGATGAGCAGCGCGAGACTTCTTCCGAAGTTATACATCGTGAACGGCGTTGACCGATCTTCTGCGACCCCGATGAGTTTATGCCATGCCGAAGAACGCGGTACATAGAGAATACTGTAGCCCGCATCGCGAATGCGCCAGCATAGATCGAGGTCCTCGCTGTAAAAGAAGAAGTCCTCATCGAATCCTGAGCATGCCTCCCACGCTTCGGTGGAAACAAGCAGTACACATCCAGTGAGAAACCCGCACTGAACCGGCTCACGCACAGACGCGGGCAGCGGTTGATCCTTATTCGGCATCGTCACGGAGCATTTCCACTTATTGTATCTCCCCCCACCATGCCACACCGTCTCAGGGCGGGAGGTATAGTAGATCGTTGGGCCGATGAGACCCGGCCGTTCCTCCTTCCGGGCAGCATCGAGTAGCGTTTCCAGACAGTCCGGTGCGACCTTCGCGTCGTTGTTCATGAGCAGGATATAGTCCGGCCTCAGTTCGGCTATTTGTTCATATGCTGCGTTCATGCCTGCCGCAAATCCCAGATTGCTGCCGTTATCTATAAACACGACGGAAGGACAGGCATCAAACTTCTGCTTGAGACGAGCGAAGGAATCGTCGGTGGAACCGTTATCCGCAAGCACGATTCGCTCGAACGGATGACTGCTTGCCAGCAATGATTCGATACAGATTACAACGTCGTCGTACTTATTCCAGTTGAGGATAATAGCTATGACGGAGGGAGAGGGCATCAACTACCGTTCAACGTTTTCGAGGCGGATTGCTGAAACGCGTTTCGTTCTACTGCTGCAATATACCGCGCATCGATGAGTGCGAGCCACACCCAGATGAGCGGAAGATGATACGGGCCGATAGTCGCAAACATCGATATACCCAGGCTGAGAAGGCCCAGCCTGACCAGTTTGAAAAACACTTCTTCATCGCCGTCTCTGGCATACTTGATCAGGCGCTGGAGCTTCCACACGGCGACGAAAAATATCCCTATCCAGATGAGCAACCCGATGAAGCCTGTTTCCGCATACACGCGTCCGGTGATGATTGCGATGCTGGGATTATCCTTGTACTTCACTGCGAGTATCCCTGCCTGCACATCGTCGGGGATAACCTCCTCGAAGTGCGTGACAGCAAAGCCGAGACCATAGCCAAACATCGATGCTGATTCGAGCGAGAGGATAAACGGCCCGGCGAAACTGTAAAATCTATCTGTGAACGAAATATTCTCACGGCCCTTAAGGATTGCAGTGGCATGCCTGAAAATCTGATTCTTCGGGAAAAGCATGAGGAACGCTGCGCCGATGATGACAAAAGCTACCGCTGATCTCCGCATCATCCGTTTGAACGGACCGAGTACCATGCCGCCGAACAGCGTCCCGAGGAGGATCCCCACGCCGGTGGTGCTGAAGGTCCAGAGGAACGAAAGCAGCGAGCCTGCGAGAAACATTCCGGTTTTGAAGGTCCATCCCCGGACGTGGAGAAAGTACAACGCAGCAGGGAAGACGAAGATCGCAAGGATGGTGGCGAACGATGCAGGTTCCGTTGCGAGTCCGGCAGCACGGAATGGAGACATGTAGCAGAAGCCGCAAGCAATGAACCGTGCATTCATTACAAACGCTTTGGCCCACCCTAATCCGGTTGCTCCCCACACAATATTGACCAGGGCAATGATAATAGCCGGGATAGCCCCTATTACGATGATTCTCATGATATCGCGGTTGCCGATATACCGGAACGCGTGCCGCAGAACCACGTACGCCGCGAAACCCAGGAACAATGCGAAGCCCTGCCTGATCCATGCAATGAAGCGGGGAAGCCCTGAGCCTGTCAGTAGATCGACAATGAGACCGATTCCGCTGTGTACAATGCTGAAGATCATGAATGCAGCTACCACCGAGAACATTTGCGACCTGGGGATTCGCTGTATGCAGAACGGTAGAACAAACAACGCTATGATAGAAGTGACGGGTACGTTCTGAACCGGGAGCTGAATAGGGATCGCCTGGAACTGTATGAAGAACAGCATCGCAACCCCGGCGACATAGATAACATGCTCTCTTCCCGTGAGGTCATCGACAACTGACTGGTATGTGCGTTCGCTGTGCTCCATCAATCCTCTGCCGTGATGGAAGAGCGAAATGGAAGGGAGATGTCTCGTGCCAATGCAAGGATATCGCTATTGCCCCAAAGGAAATAGTACAACGCTGCCGGCAGGATGCTAGCTACTGCCAGGGCTACAACCCGGAACAGGATCGTGCCGTCGATGAAGAATCCTGCGATAAATACGCCGCATGCAACAACAAGAAGCGCGAGGGTTTTCGCCGGAATGATATCCGACGGCTGCTTCTTCAGGATTGAGCCGAGGAACAGCAGCAGCAAAGTGCAATCAAGGAATGTTACGATCATTTTGGAAGCTGCAGCGCCATCCAGCCCGAATAGCACAACCCCACCGATGCCGAGACCGATGGTTAGGGGGACAGAAACCATATCCCATTTTGCTTTCAGATCGGGCCGGCCTAATCCCTGCACGGCACTGAGGAAGATGTATGCCAACGAATTAAAGAAGAACGCGACAGCTAACAGCTGCAGAGCGCTGGTGGCGTAGAGAGCTGTTTCGGCGTCGAAGTACCAGGTAAGAAATGCGTTCCCCAGGTAGATAAAACCAGCCACGACCGGGACGTACATGACGATGAGCAGGCGCAACATGCGCTGGACGAGTGAATTCTCGCTCACATCGAATTCCGATGCCTGGTCCTGGCTGAACCGCGGGAATACAGCAACGGCAATCGCGAACGGAAGGCTGGCAATACGGGAGACTATTTCGTAGGCGGCAGTATAAAAGCCTAAAAGCGTGATCGAGATAAACGACGGGATAATAAGCTTTTCTGCATGCGTCACAACGGGATTGAGGATGTTGGATACGCTGACCCATCCTCCGAAACCGAGCAGCTTGCGTGCGTTAGCGTTCAGGTTGTTCCAACGCGGTCTGAGTCCGTCGTACACGGAAACTGCCAGTGCTGCGTAACTTCCGAGTGCAAGCACGCGGGCGACGGCGAAAAGGATGGTCACAGTAATGAGGCTCCAGCCCGCAAACACGCCGACGAGAGGAATCAGGATGAGAATTGTCGACGTCGGTACTTTGACGAGATTCATGAGATCGAATCTCTGAGCCGCCTCCAGCAGGGACCGGAATATTGCACCGACCGTTACAACTGGAATCGTAGCTCCAAGCGCTATGCAGATCGGCACAACCTGATCCTGGTATGCTTGCGGTACATTCAGCCAGGTACCAAGAAACGGACTGATAGCTGCCAGTGCCAACCCGACGACTGAGCCCACGGTGAATGCTATTGTCAGCGCTGCACCCAGAAGGTCGGGGATGCTTTGGCCATCGCGTTGCTTGAGCGCCATGGAGACGAACTTCGTTGTCCCAAGACCCACCCCGAAATCGAACATGACCGCAGACAGTAGCACATAAATGATGAGGGACAACAGTCCCCAACCGGCAGTACCGTACCCGTCCTTGATTGTTGGCAGGCTCAGTACGCCGACAATGGCCGGGATCATTAACCCACCAAAGTTCGCGAGGGTATGTTTTACAACCGATCCCGAAGTGCGCATTGCGGTGCTTATATCATTAGTCAGATGTGTCGGGTGTGGGTGCGGCCGGTGAACGGACTTTATACCGTCTTGCGAGCGAATCCTTCAGTCGTACCAGGCGCTGCTCTATGCTGGTGCCGGAAGAATGTTTAGCCACCCACAGGAGGAAGAAAATCATGAGCGATAAGAAAGACACGCTTACAAACATGAGCGCAGCAAGGATGAGCATCCTCGGCGGCCAGTGCTTTTTATAGGGCGGCACTGCGCGATCGAGGACGAGAACAACAGGGATGGTCTTGTTTTCTTCGACCTTTGCCTGTTCGTAGAGCGGGACAATAAATTCCAGGATCTTGGACTGTATCTCGAACTCGCGGTACAACCTCAGGTACTCCATCCCGATTTCAGGGATCTCGGAGAAGGGGATGAACATCTCATCGACGTTTCCGAATCCTTCAGAGACGTCCCCGCTGCGCATCTGCCGCAGCTTGCTGCGGATCTCTGCGATTTCAGCTTTTTGGAGACTAACTTCGGGATTGTTCTCGCCGAGCGTGCGTTCCAGGACGCCGAGCTCCACCTGAGCTACAGTGAGCTTCGCCTGAAGCTCTGCAGCAACGTCGATCGCGGCCTTCGTCTGATCGGGAAGTGACAGCACACCGTATTTCTCCTGGAACATCTGCAGCGAATCTTCCAACGTGCGCAAATCTGTCATCGAGCGTTTGTACCGCTTTTCAATGAACTCGCGGTTGTTCCGGGCGGATTGCGTGTTGAGGTCGACACTGATCTCGTTCAGCACGTCGACGAAGGTGTTCGCCATGGCTGCGGCGCGGTCCTTATCCGTATCGATCACGCTGACGAAAATATTGTTGTTTTCGCCGATCTCGAATTCCGTTTTCTCTCTGAGTTTCGCGACTGCGACGGACATAAGTCCGCTTTTCTCTGCCAACACGTGCAGCATGTCGTGCCGCTCGATGACCTCTTCCATTGCCGTACGGCTTTCGAGAATCGCCAGGTAATTAAAGGTAGCGGAGGACACGCCGATATCTCCGAGAAGCTCGGTCGGCAGCATACCTTTGGCGAGTTGGGAGATCGTCCCGCCGAGGCCGCCTTCCTGTGCCGGGGGAATGATAGAGGCTGTGGCTTTGAATTCGTTCGGAACAAAGACGTACAACACGACAGCCATAAGCGCTATGACTATCAGCGTGTTAAACACCAGAAACCGCCACCACTGCGCCAGGACTTGCAGGTAGCTGAACATATTGATGTCATCGCTTTGCGCTTGCGGAGGTATATGCTGTTCTTCTGTCATGGACTCGTATGGGTCTTCAAACTAAAGGTGTATGTGCAAATCAGCGGCGGATTAGAGTTTGACGACGAGACATTGCGTCGTGCCCGCCAGCTCAACGACCGACTCAGGCTTATCGGCGAAGAACTCACCGAATGCTTTCGCAACGCCCGGGCACGATAGGGAATTGTAGTCGTGCGAGAGGATCATTCCTCCACGCGTGAGTTTCGGGTAGAAGTATCGCAGTCCGTCGAGTGTGCTTTCATATAAATCCACATCAAGGTGGACGAAGGAAACGTTTCCGATCTCGACGCCCTCCGCGGATTCGGGGAACCAGCCCGGATGGAGCGAGATGTCATCCCGGTTGCCGAGATATGCGCGCACTCCTTCGACGGATGTGTCGTCGAAATCGCCGGCTTTGTGCTTATCGTGCTCCGTACTTCTGTGCATACCTTCGAAACTATCGAATAGATAGATGTGCCGTCCGTTTGCGTGATCGGCAATGAGCTTGGCCGATCCGCCTTTGTACACACCAATCTCGACAATAGCTCCTTCGATCTGCTCCGTTGCGAGGCTGACTTGATAGATATTCTGCAATTCCTCGAAGCTCTGTCTGGCGGTTCGCTGCTTACGGATATCCATCAATTTCTTCCGCAGTGCGTCATTCGTGCGGAGGGTATGATTGTTATACCGCACAAACGTGAATTGCAGCGTATTCAGAAAAAACAGCGCTGTCTGGCGCCATAGCGTGCCGAGAAGGTGTTTCATCAGTTCTGAATCTGTTGGATGAGTAGGTAAATCGTCACAACAGAGACAGCAACCTGGAGAAAATCGCGGGCTGCGGTAAAGTAATAGGCAAAGTCCCGGTCGGGTTGGCGCGGCACAAAAATAGAATCGCCGGGTTCGATCTCGGTATCATCCGGATCGACCCACAGCTTACTGCCTGCCTTGATGACTTTCGTCTCGCCTTCCTCTCCTGCATCGGATACCCCGCCTGCACGCTCCAGGTACCAATCTTCGTCCATCCCGCGCTCCCAGACAATGTAGCCAGGTCTGGCTACCTGCCCGAAGACATACACGGTGGAGCTTTTCTTAGGAACGAGAATTTCATCGTCATCCATCAACAGCACATCCATGGCCGTATCACCGTGAACGAATAAATCTTCAAAATCGACGGATACGAAGTTTCGCCGGATTGCGGCCTCGTAAGTGTAGTAGTCCCGTTCCTCCTTGTCCATTTCGCTGAGACGCATCCCGACGAGACGATCATAGTCCGGGTTATCTGCTATCGGATCCAGGTCGCGCTTTTCGATATTCCTCACGACAACGGCCTCTCGTAAAGCTGCCTGCGCGGTAAATCCGCCGGCCCTGCTGATAATATCGCTCAGGGTGGTCATCCCCTCCGTGATCGGGAAACTGCCCTCGAGCTGCACTTCACCCTTCACAAGCACTGCGTGATCGTTCCGGATATCGGCATATCCGATGACATGGATATGATCGTTTCTCTGAAGTTCGAATTTCGTTTTGCCGGACATGACCGAAGACCCATCCACTACAATATATTGAGGGATCGTGCTGCCATCGGTGAAACGCGTAACGATGACGCTATCGCGGATAGCATTCTGCTTGAAGCCTTGCGCAATCTGGATAAGCTGCGCGAGGTGATCTCCGTCGTGGAATTCGAACGTTCCCGGTAACCGGACAGCTCCACTAATGGTGATGGAGTTCGCGGTCATATCTTCGTTCGGAATGACGAGCACATCGCCATCCAGAAGACGCGGGTTGTATTTCGCATCACCTGTAGCGTAGTAGCTCAGGAGGTCAACGGCGAGTGTTTCGTCACCGCGTATGAGCATGATATTCCGAAGGGATATCTCCGGCTGGTCGTCTTCTTCGATTTCGACCATCGACTGGAACCGGTTCCTCTCGTCGATCGGCTCTTCGCGCTGGTTGATCTTCGAATCCAGCTGCGATTCAAGCGTTGCATAGTAGATCGCTTTATCTGCCCGATCGACGGCGGAGACTTCGATCAGCCCAGGATTGTTCACGACACCCACGACGTGTATCGCAAAGATGCGCGGGGCGACGAGGGTGACCGAGGATTCGGTTTTCGAATACGCCTTCTTCACTCCGGCAGCAATCTCCTTCTTCGCTTCGGCGAGCGTCTTCCCTGCGACATCGAACGTCCCGATATTGGGGAGGACTAGCGTCCCTTCCGGACTGACCGGAATCGTTGCATTCAACGGCAGCCCGCCCCAGATATTCACGTCAAGGTAATCTCCGGGACCTACAATGTATTGTTGAGGATCGACAGGCCCTTCCAGTGCGATCATCCTTTCCATCGCCTGGAGCTGGCCTTCTTTGCCGCGCTGGGATAGATTCCCAAAGCGGAACGACTCCTGCTGTTGGCGTTGACGGAAGGCATTGCGGTAAAAGCTGTTCACCTGTGCGGGAGAATCGAGCGATTCGCCCGTGAGGTAGGTGTTCGGCTCCTTCTTCTCGGACTTTTTCCGCTCGAGGTAACTCTCAAGTGTCTGAGAGGTCAGGGAAGGAACGAAGAGATACCACACAACGGCGAACGCAGCGGACGCGCGGAGTATCTGCTTGAATTCTGGTCGAATCGATGTGGAGTTAATCAACAAACGAATGATCGGCGATGATGAAGAGATAGTATTGCTTCTATTCGAATCTAATCTACAGTGTGCAGGCTTCGGACGCAATGCACAATCGCGTCCTTGATTCAGCGAGGGATGACATTACTTTGTGCCGCCGGTTGTAAACAGTGTGTTCATAATGGCAGCAATGCGTTCTGCCGCGTGTCCGTCCCATAGCTCCGGAATCCTGCCCTTCTTGGTATTCCCGCTCAGTGCATCCTCGGCAGCCCGAATCACCTCGGCTGGGTTAAGCGAGAGCAGCCGGTTGGTGCCTTCGGTGATTGTCACTGGGCGTTCTGTGTTTTCGCGCAGCGTAAGGCAGGGAATCTGGAGGTACGTAGTCTCTTCCTGTATCCCGCCCGAATCCGTTAAGAGGAGCGCGGAGTTCATCATCAGATGGAGGAAATCGAGATACCCGGTTGGTTCACCCAGGATGATGTTCGGCAGATTCGCAAAGTCGTCCCACAAACCGAATGTCTTCAGGCGATCCTTGGTCCTGGGATGAACGGGGAACACGAGCTTGTATTCTTGCGGCAGACCTTTGAAGATATCGAGGATCTTCCCAAGATTCTCCCGGCTATCCACATTGCTTGGGCGGTGCAGGGTAATAAGCACATACGGCGAATCTCCCACCCCAATATCGGTCCGGATAGTACTGCTTTCGGCTTTGGCCTTGAAATGAATGAGCGAGTCGATCATGACGTTGCCGACGAAATGCACTTTCTCATCAGGCACGCCTTCACGGCGCAGGTTTTCCAGCCCTGAGGGCTCACTCACGAACAGGTGATCGGAAAGGACATCCGTTACGAGGCGGTTGATTTCTTCCGGCATTCCCCGGTCGTTGCTGCGCAAGCCTGCTTCCACATGTACGACCGGTATCCCAAGCTTGCTGCTCGTCACAGAACAGGCCAGTGTGGAATTCACGTCTCCCACTACAATGACGCAGTCAGGCCGCTGCTCTTGCAGAGCGGCTTCGAAGGCAGTCATGATCTTGGCAGTCTGTTCAGCGTGAGATCCGGAGCCGACGCCTAAGTAGATATCCGGTTGGGGCAGTTCAAGATCTTCGAAGAAGATTTTGGACATCCTCTCGTCGTAGTGCTGGCCTGTGTGGAGGATGACGTGTTCAATTGACCCGGTATATTTCTGAAAGGCACGGTGCAGCGGGCCTACCTTCATGAAGTTAGGTCGCGCACCGACTACCGAAAGAAGTTTTACCATCAGTTCAGCCCGTCGCCCAGGACGACGACATTATCCTTCTTTACTTTCGCATTCTTTGTGGCATTGCGGGTATCAACCACGCACTTGCTGTGCTCGAGAATCATGTCGTAGTCGTAGACGGAATGGTCTGTTGTGATAACCACGCAGTCGACGGATTTGAGGAGTTCCGGTGTCAGTTCCTGAGACTTCATTTCGTGGCCGTCGACGGTGATCTCATCAACGTACGGATCGTTGTAGAGGATGTTCTGTACGTGATCCTCGAACAGCAACTCCATGATCCGCAGAGCGGGACTATGCCTTGTATCGTCAACATCGCGCTTGAACGCAACGCCGAGGATCAAGACTTTCGCATCGATGATGCTGATTGGGAGCATGCTGATTTCCCGGAAGATCATGTTCTTCACGTAGTACGGCATATCCTCGTTCGTTTCGGCAGCGAGATTGATGAACTTCGTCTGGAAATCGTACTTGCGTGCCGCCCATGATAAGTAGTATGGATCGATGAGAATGCAGTGTCCCCCGATACCGGGGCCGGGATAGAACGGCATGAACCCAAAAGGCTTCGTCTTTGCAGCATCGACCACTTCCCAAATGTTGATGCCGCCGATCCTATCGCAGAGCGCGGCCATCTCGTTGACGAGGGCAATGTTGACGCTCCGGAAAATGTTCTCCAGCAGCTTTTCCATCTCGGCGACCTTCGGGTTGGATACCTCAACAATCTCGTCGATGATGAGCCGGTTTACGTCGGCGGCAAGCTTCGTACAGCGCTGCGTGACGCCGCCTACGACGACGGGTGTGTTGTGCGTGGTGAACAGCTTGTTGCCGGGATCGATGCGCTCGGGCGAAAACGCCAGGAAGAAATCCTCACCCAGCTTCAGTCCCGACTTTTCGAGAATCGGCTGCACAACGCCTTCCGTGGTGTCGGGGAACGTCGTACTCTTCAGGATGACGAGCTGCCCTTTGCGCAGGCCTTTCGCCGTATTCTCGGCTGAGTCGACAATGTAGCTTATATCGGGTTCTTTATTCGGCGTGAACGGAGTAGGGACACAGATGTAAATCACATCCATATCGGGCACGCTTTCAAAATGATTCTCGGCATAGAACGTCCCGTCCTTCACCGTCTGCGCTACATCCTCATCGCGGACGTCCTGAATATAGTTCTTGCCTGCGTTGAGACTATCGACCTTCCACGGATCGACATCGATTCCTATCGTCTGAATCCCTTTTTTTGCGAACTCCATCGCCAGCGGCAAGCCGACGTATCCAAGTCCTACGACACCGATCTTGAGCGATCGGTCAGCTATTTTTTGTTCAAGGTCCATGGGTGAAATATCAATGAAGTGTTGTTATCGGTTCGCGTACTGTTCGTTGTAATAGGACTGGTATTCTCCCGTCATCACGCGCTGCCACCAGCTTTCGTTCTGTTGGTACCATTCTATCGTGGCGGCAATTCCTTCTTCGAATGTAATCGCCGGTTCCCAGCCGAGTTCGCGTTTAATTTTTGAAGCGTCAATTGCGTATCGCTTATCGTGGGCCGGTCTGTCCTTCACAAACTTGATGAGGGATTCCGGCTTCCCGAGCGTCTTTAAGATCAGCTTCACGATCTCAATATTTCTCATCTCGTTGTTTCCGCCGATGTTATACACTTCGCCGACCTTCCCCGTTTGCAGCACGGTAAGAATTGCAGCGCCGTGGTCGTCGGTGTGGAGCCAGTCGCGGACGTTCCTGCCGTCGCCGTAGACGGGCAGTTCTTTATCGCGGAAGGCATTGGTGATCATGAGCGGGATGAGCTTCTCGGGAAATTGGTACGGCCCGTAATTATTCGAGCACCGGGTGATAAGCCCGGGGAAGCCGTGCGTCTTCACGTACGACTGAACGATGAGATCTGAGGCTGCTTTGCTTGCAGCATACGGGCTCGTCGGGTCAATCGGGTTTGTCTCGGTAAAATATCCGGTCTCTCCGAGCGATCCGTAGACCTCATCTGTTGACACATGGACGAACCGCTCCACGCCATTGTTCCGCGCGGCCTCCAAAAGGACGTGGGTACCCAGGATGTTGGTCTCGGTAAAGACTTTGGAGCCGAGAATACTCCGGTCTACATGCGATTCAGCCGCAAAGTGAACGATAGAATCGATCTGCGATTCGGAAATTGTCTTCTCAACGAGCTCGGCATCGCATATATCACCTTTGACGAAGGTGTATTTCCCATCGTAGTCGGCGAGGTTTTCGAGATTGCCGGCATACGTCAGCTTGTCCAACACTGTAATCGAAGGATTTAGCGAGGTTTTTTCGAAGAGATAGCGAACGAAATTACTGCCGATAAAACCGGCGCCGCCGGTTACCAATATCCGCTTCGGGGAGTACGCTTGGGGAGAGTTCAATTGGCCTGGAAGTCAGTTTGGATGAATGAATATCAAACTACAAAGATGGTCAAACTTCGCTAAGCAAGTCAAGGCTGGTACACGGAGCGATTCTGCCGGAAGATCGGCACGGGCTTCTTTTGGATTAAGTACCCAGTTGGCTATCTTACTTGATACTAGCTTTGCAATTCGCCCCTTTTTGGGGCGATTGTGGGTAATACAGCGACAAATAATCCGATTTAAGACATGAACATATTTGCTTGTGTAAGCCACGTACCCGACACGACAACGAAGGTAAAGGTCGGTGCGGACGAAAAACAGATCGATCAAGAAGGCGTCACCTACATCCTGAACCCATACGATGAATTTGGAGTGGAAACCGCACTTCAGCTTCAGGAACAGCATGGCGGCGAAGTCACCGTCGTTTGTCTCGGCCCCGACGTCGTGAAAGAAACCATCCGCAAGGGCCTGGCTATGGGCGCCGAAAAGGGTATTCACATCAAAGATGACACCGTGCGCGATAGCTACGGCACTGCAAAGGCCATTGCCTCGGCGCTCAAGGATAAGAGTCCTGACGTCGTCGTTTGCGGACGCCAGTCCATCGACTACGACGGTTGGCAGATGGCAAGCCTCCTCGGCGAGATGCTCTCGATTCCTTCCATTTCTGTCGTCTCAAAGCTTGAGATCGCCGATGGCGCGGTAAAAGCCGAGCGCGATATCGAAGGCGGCAAGGAAACAGTCGAAACGACATTGCCCGTCGTGGTTTCCGTTCAGAAAGGAATATACAGTCCCCGCTACCCGAAGCTTCAGGGCATCATGAAGGCCAAGAAGAAGCCAATTGAAGAAGTAACCCCTGAGCCGTGGGAAAACCGCGTGGAAGTGACCAAGCTCGAGAAGCCGCCGGTGAAATCTGCCGGAAAAATTGTCGGCGAAGACGCATCGGCAGCGAAGGAACTCGTTCGCTTGCTCCATGAAGAAGCAAAAGTTATTTGATAGAACCTGAGTCTTAACACCATTATGAACATACTCGTATTCATAGAACGGCGCGATGGCGCTATCAAGAAACCCTCACTGGAAGCAGCGAAGGCCGCATCGAATATCGCCGGCTCAACTGTCACTGCCGTCGCGCTCGGCTCCGATGCTTCGGATTTGGATAAGCTCGGTGGGTACGGCATTTCGAAGACGCTCCACGTGAACGACGCGCAACTGGATGCCTATTCCACCACAGCCTACGCAAAAGCGATCGCCGAAGCGGCGAATGCTTCCGGTTCGGATACGGTTTTCATCGCTGCAACTGCGATGGGCAAGGATCTCGCGCCTAGGCTCGCTGTCAAGCTGGACGGTGCCGTTGCACCCGACGTCACGGCAATAACCGAGGAGGGAGGCGATCTTATCGCAACCCGCCCGATTTATGCCGGTAAAGCAATCGAAACAGTGAAGGTTACGGCAGCCAAGAAGGTCTTCAGCCTTCGCCCGAATGTGTTTAACATCGGCGAAGTCTCCGAGGCCGACAGCCCCGTAGAAACGCTGTCGGTGTCCTTTTCGGATGCAGACTTCGCTGTAAAAGCAACCGGTACTTCGATCTCGACAGATAAGCTTGACGTTGCCGAGGCAACTGCCATCGTCTCCGGCGGCCGCGGCATGCAGGGTCCCGAGAACTGGAACCTTATCGAAGACCTCGCCGGGGTGCTGGATGCAGCAACGGGAGCCTCCCGTGCCGTTGTCGATGCGGATTGGCGTCCGCACGCGGAACAGGTCGGACAGACGGGAAAGACGGTATCGCCGACATTGTACATCGCATGCGGTATCTCGGGTGCAGTGCAGCACCTGGCCGGTATGTCTTCCTCGAAGTGTATTGTTGCTATTAATAAAGATAAAGATGCGCCGATCTTCCAGGTCGCCGATTATGGAATTGTCGGCGATGTATTCGAGATTCTGCCCGCATTGACGCAGGAGCTCAAGCAGTTCCTCGGTAAATAAACCGGAATTCAGCAAACACACCGGATCTCATTGGACTACGTACAAGTCGACATATTAGGCCTATCAACCAGCCCTGCCAGCGGCGGGGCGTACGCACTTATCCTGAAAGAAACAGACGGGGCCAAGCGGCTGCCGATCATCATCGGTGCATTTGAGGCACAGGCCATTGCCCTCGAGATCGAAGGCATAAAGCCGCCCCGGCCGATGACGCACGACCTGCTGAAGAACGTCATCGATGCGCTCGGAGTGGCGATCTCGAAAGTCACGATCACCGAGCTGCGCGAAGGGACGTTCTACGCGTCGATCGGGCTTGGAGAAAACACGGGCGATGGAATCGACTCGCGTCCCAGCGACGCGATAGCGCTTGCCGTTCGCTTTGGCGTTCCGATCTTCGTATCGACCGCCGTTCTGGAAGAGGCAGGTTTTATCCCCGAGGAAGACGACGAGGCGGAGGCGGTTCAGGAGGCAGAACCTGCAATCCAGACCAAGGAGCAGAAGGTCGATTCGCTGCAGAAAAAGCTTCAGGAAGCGGTGACGAAGGAAGATTATGAGGAAGCCGCCCGCATTCGCGACGAGATTCGCCGAATGCAGCATGGCGACTGATACTGCGTCGCAGGATGAAGCGTCTTGGCCAATCCTGTGTACCGTGTATGAGAATTACGATATTGAAGCGTACGCGAGAACTTTTCTAGTAGGATACGAGGAAATGGAAGCCATTCATCCGGCTCCCATTTTTTTATTCTGTAGGACTGGTCACACAGATTTTATCCATCCCGAATGATGCGGTATATTTGAGATTGGACATTTTCAGAAGCAACAGCGAGCACTTGCGCTTTCTTCGCTGAATCCAATCGGCGGGTTATTCTGAACAAGTCCGACTCCGAAGGCGTCCTGCACGGACGTCATATGTTCAATCCGAGGTGCAGATTGCCCGGATATGCATACTGTGACATCATGCGATGCCACAGAACGGTTCTACATCGCCACAATCGCTTGCATTTACGTAAGTGAAGTGGCGGAGCCTACCCAAATTTGATGTATGACACTACGTATACGGCATGTAAACCTTGGATTCTCCCCCCATCACAGATGCACCGGAACGCCGGTGGCTTGTCCTGTATACGAGGTCGCGTACCGAAAAGAAGCTGTACGAGCAATTGTCGCGCAGCGGCGTTGGGAGCTTTCTCCCGTTGCGTAAAGTAATGCGGCAATGGGCAGATCGAAAAAAAATGATAGAGCAGCCGCTCTTCCCCGGGTACTTGTTCGTCTATGTAAATGAGCGCGAGCGTATCCAGGCGCTTGAGAGCCAGGGGGCGGTAAAATATGTGGAGTTCGGCGGTGAGCTTGCCGTTGTGTCGGAAACCACAATCGAAAGCCTCAAGATTGCAGCCAGAAAGCCGGAGGATGTACGCGCGGAAGAGTCGGCGCTCAAGTTGGGAGATCCTATCGTTGTTTCGCACGGCCCGCTAGCGGGCATGCGCGGAAGATTGATGGAATTCCGCGGCGCTACGAGGATTGCGATTGAAATCGAAGCTATTCGGCAGGTTGTCAGTGTGGAGGTACCTCTGAGCGAGGTGCGTCCGATAGAAGGATGAGTACGAGAGGCACACAACAGGCAGTAGACTACAGGAAGAGGAAACAATGAAAAAAGCACTCATCACAGGAATCACAGGGCAGGACGGCAGCTATTTGGCTGAGCTTCTGCTCGAAAAAGGCTACGAGGTTCACGGTCTTGTCCGGCGCGTTGCGATTGAGGATCCGGAGCACCGCTTGGGACGAATACGCCATCTCGAAAAGGAAGTTTACCTGCATCCGGCCTCGCTGGAAAGCTATCCCAGCTTGTTTAACGTTGTCCGCGATGTGATGCCGGATGAATGTTATCACCTCGCAGCGCAAAGCTTTGTGAGCTA
>PABJ01000131.1 GCA_002699105.1 Ectothiorhodospiraceae bacterium
CAGCACAACCTCTGCGCGCTCGGTGAGCTCGGAGGTGTTGCTCACTATGGCAATGACGTAGACGGTATCGCCGATGGCCTCGACTAGCTCTTTATTATCGAAAGCATTCCTGTCGGTAACGATAAGCACACGAATGCTGCCGTCCTTCAACGCGTCGATAATGCCGGGCAATCCGTATCGGGCATCCGTGGATGGAACGCCTGCGAGTTTTGCACCGAGCATGTTCGGTGTCTTGTCGCTTCGGATGAGGAAATCATCGTCATCGCCCTCCACCCTGTGCTCGATAATCCCGAGGTACGGCGTTTGTACGACTTCATCGGCAAACTTCCGGAGCGCGTAAGCATCTTCGGTCATATCGTATGGCGAACCGATGATCGCTACCTGCCCTTTCGTGTAGTGCTTCAACTCTCCCACGACTGTTGCGATAGCCTCATCCCACGTGACTTCGGTGTGCACGCCGTCTCGCTTGATCGAAGGCTCCTTCACGCGGTTTTCCTTCGTATGCTTGAAGCTGTTCAACCGGCCGTTATCGCACATCCAGAAATCGTTCACGTATTGATTCTCGCGCGGTGTGAGACGAAGGATCTCATTCTGACGCGTCCAGATGTTCATGCTGCATCCTCTGGCGCAGCCCGGACAGACATTTTCGGTGCTCGCCATATCCCAGACACGCGCTTTGAAGCGGAACTGCGTACTCGTCAATGCACCGACCGGACAAATGTCGATCACATTCATCGAATACGGATTGTCGAGTTTCTTCCCCGGGAAGGTCTCGATCGTGACGCGATCTCCGCGCTCCACAAAGGTAAGCTGCGGATCGCCGACCTTCTCTTCGCAGAAGCGGATGCAGCGCGAACATGAGATGCATCGCTCGGCATCGAACATTACCTCCGGGCCGAGTTCAACGCGTTTGCGCTTCAGGTTTTTCTCCTCATCGAACCGGCTCTCACCGATTGAGTACTTGTAGGTATAATCCTGAAGTTTGCACTCTCCTGCTTCGTCGCAGATCGGACAATCGAGCGGGTGATTGATGAGGATGAACTCCATCACCGCTTCCCTTGCATCGATCGCCTTCTCAGAGTTAACGCTGACGACCATGCCGTCCGTGCATCGTGTCATGCAGGCGATAACCTGCTTGGGCATGTTCTCCACTTCAACCAGGCACATCCGGCAGTTCCCGGAAACGGCGAGGTCGGGGTGCCAGCAGAAATGCGGTATGTAAATACCGTTTTCAAAAGCCGCTTCGATAATCGTCTTGTGCGGCTCCGTCTGGATTTCTTTTCCTTCTATCGTTACGGTTATCATGTAGCCGTTACACCAGTCCTTTCGTGAACCATATCAGTCGGAGAGAGCGCGTTGTAGGCTTCAATCCCTTTTGCAATAATCTGTATAGCCCTGCGGCAATCCTTTTCATTGAGGACATACGCCAAGCGGGCTTCGTCGTTGCCCTTCCCTGCCGTTGCATAGAAGCCGGGACCGGGCGCTATCATCACGGTTTCGTTCTCATAGCGGAATTCCCGCAGCATCCAGGCCGCGAAATCGTCGATATCCGCCACAGGCAGCTTTGCCATAATATAGAAAGCGCCGTTCGGCTTCAGACAGACGACATCCGGGATCTTCTTCAATTCCTCGAACGTTGCATCGCGGCGTTTGCGATACTCGTCGATCATCGGGCGGAAGTAGGCATCCCCGGCGTCGACAAGCGCGGCGGAACCAACCTGCTCCAGCGTAGCGGTACAAAGTCTCGCCTGGCCGAACCGCAGAAAGACTTCCGCCAGCTCCTTGTTCTTCGTCACGACACAACCCATGCGTCCGCCGCAAAGGCTGTAGCGCTTCGAGAGGCTATCGAGCAGGATTGCCCTGTCTTCGAGGCCTTCGAGCTGCAAGACGCTTTTCGTCTCGCCCTCGTAAATAAATTCTCTGTACACCTCATCCGAAAGCACATACAAGTTGTGCTTGAGCGCCACATCCCGGATGGTGTTCAGTTCATCGATAGTGAGCACCGTCCCGGTGGGGTTGTTCGGATTGCAGATCAGGATCGCTTTCGTCTTCGGGGTGATGTGCTTCTCGATCTCCTCGGCGCTAGGGAGATGAAAGCCTGTCTCCGCCTTCGTCACGACGGGCACGAGCTGAATATCGCCCATTATCGCGAAGCCGTTGTAGTTCGTGTAGAACGGCTCGAACACCAGGATCTCATCGCCGGGACTCGCGACCGCACACATGGCGAACGACAGCGCTTCCGAGCCTCCGGTGGTGACCACAATGTCTTCCTTGACGATATCGAGACCGGTCCGTTGGTAGTATGCTTCGAGACTATCGAGGAACAAATCAAGCCCCTTGGAATTCCCGTAGGCAATCACTTTCTCCTTGTATGCATTCACCGCATCCTGAAACTCGGCGGGCGTTTCAATATCGGGCTGGCCGATGTTCAGGTGGTACACATGTACTCCCTCCTTCTTGGCGGCGTCTCCAAGGGGAACGAGTTTCCTGATCGGTGAGGCGGGCATAATCTGCGCCCGGCGGGAAAGTGCGGGGGCTGTACTCATAGGTGCATCTCAAATCGTGGTTCGCGGGTGAAATTCAGTCGCGTAAAGTCTCTCTGTGTAATTCGGACAACGCGAATTCGCTATAAGTATCAAATGTACGGAGTCGGGCAGGAATTCCCAAGGGAGGCGGAGGCGAAGACGGCGGTTATGCCGGCAGAATCCTGACCTCGGAATACTGCGCCGGGTCGCAGAAGCGTGCGCAGAGTTGGCGGACTTCATCCACCGTCACGCTCGACACGCGATCGATAAGCGAATCGATGGAAGCTACTTCGCCGATATGAAGCTCATCCTTGCCGATCCTGTGCATTCTGCTATCCATGCTCTCCAGGCCGATGATGAGCCCGCCGATGAGCTGCTCCTTGGCCCGCCGAATCTCCCTGCTGGAAAGCCCCTTGGCGCGGATCGTCTCCAACTCCTTGCGAATCAGGCCGTGGGCTCTATCCATTGACCCGTTTTCAGAGCCTGCATACACCCCGAACACTCCGGTATCTTCAAACTGCGTGAGGTAGGAATACACGTTGTACGCGTAACCGAACCGTTCGCGGACCCGTTGAAACAGCCTGCTGCTCATCCCTTCGCCAAGCGCAGTATTGATGACGTGAAGCGCCGAAGACGCCGAACTCCGCGTACCCGGTACGGTCGTCCCCATCATGATATGGCTTTGTTGAATGGGCTTGCGGAGAACAACCTGCTTCGGTTTTTGGGTTCTGGGCTTTCTCCGTTTCGGGGCGTCCCCCGAGGGTATGCCTTCGAAAGCAGCCGATACGAGCCGAACAAGTTCGTCGTGATCTACTGCGCCGGCGGCTGCGATAACGATACGATCGGATGTATAATGCTGCCGGGTAAATTCGAACAGACTCCGCTGGGTAATATCTTCGATGGCCTGCTTTGTGCCGATCACCGGCTGACTCAATGGATTCTTGCCGAACAACAACCCATCGAGGTGATCGTTGATCACGTCCTCCTGATCGTCTTCGATGCCCCTCATCTCATCGAGAATGACGTTTTTCTCCTTGCCGATCTCCTTTTCACGGAAAGCAGGATGTACCACCAGATCTGCAAGGATATTTACAGCACGCTGAATATGCCGCTCCAGTATCCTGGCATAATAGCAGGTGGCATCCTTCGTTGTGAAGGCGTTCAGATACCCGCCAACGGTCTCGAGGTACTGGGCGATGTGATGGGTTTTTCTCGACGCAGTGCCTTTGAAAACCGCATGCTCGACAAAATGCGAGATGCCGCTTTCTTCAGCGCTTTCATCTCTGCTCCCGACATTTATCCAGACCCCAATCGAGACCGAACGAAGGGACGGTATGCTCTCGGTGACAATACGAAGCCCGGATTCGAGGGCCGTCTTTCGGTAGGAGCCAGTGATATCGGATTGGGACATCCTCTCGCGCTGGGTAGTGGTTCGGTTTCGGAGTTTCATTCTACGAAAACACGTACAAATTTCAGTTCAGTACAAGCGCAACAGGTTCGCACGGGAGTTCGTTCCGGTAGAGGCGGTAACTATGAGGAGGAAGTATCGGGTATGGCGTGGAAGGAAACATTGAAGAAGTAGTGATCGTCGCCATTGCTGAGCTTTGTCAGGTTGATATTGGCGGGAAAGGAATCGCCGGATTTGGTCGCCAGTTCGGCGAAATACATCGTGTTGCCGAGAGTCGTTGCAGCGCTGAGATGCGGCGAGAGGAGTTCGAATTCCTCGTAATCTTCATGGAGGTCGACGACGCATCGGCCAAGCACCTCGGACCGGTCGAAGCCAAGCAGTTCCGAGGCCGGTTTACTCCATGAGATGATTGTTCCTTCCTCGTCGACCGAAAATACGCCGATCAGATTGTTCTCTTGATCCGGATCGATTTGGGCCTTATGTGCCACTCTGCGCAAGGACTTGAATTCGGTGATATCAACGATCGACCCGCGTACCCCGATCAGTTTACCGGATCTTGTGGATACCGGACGCCAGGAGATGAGTCCCCAGCGCTCTTCACCGTCCTTCCGCTTGAACTTGTACTCGACCTCTCTCCCTGATCCGCCTGAGAACGCCTGCGCACGGTCTTTGTGAAACTGCTCTAAAAAGTCTGGGTGAATGATGTGTTCGAGACGTATGCCGCCTTTTTCAAAATCTGCACGCTGGTACCCCGCAACCCGTTCGCACGCGGGACTCACGTATTCATAATGACCCCTGAGATTGTACCAGAACTCAAACGATGCTACATGATCGCTGATGATATGGAGTTTCTCGTGTGTCTCGTGCAGCAGCTTCTTGTATTTGTTCTTCTGGGCGACAAGCAGCTTCGACACAGCATTCCGCTGTGGATTTGTTAATCCGATATCATCTAATGTCAGACGTTTTTTTCTGCTGCGCATGAAGCCCTGTGATGCGTAAAGAGCACAGTAAATGGTTAATATCGTTCGCTTTGGGTACGAGACTCCTTCAATGTAAGAAATGGGAGAATCAGATGAAACAGGACACTACGACCTTTTACGCAAATATCTTGGATAATCGATCCTGCAAGGAGCTATTCCGGCTGACATTCCGAGTGGATCGGACGGCGAGTTGGAATGCTTCCTCCTGACCGACACCGATAAAGAGCTGCTTCGCCCTGGAGACAGCGGTGTAGAGAAGGTTGCGGTACATCATCACGCGCTGCTGCATCGAAAACGGCATCACCACCACCTGATACTCGCTTCCCTGGCTCTTATGTACTGTCGTGGCGTACGCCAGCGTGAGCTGGTGCAGCTCATCGATATTGTATTTCACCTTTTGATTCCCGAACGCGACCTCAATGCTCCCTTCCGATGAATCGTGAGATTCAACGTACCCGATATCACCATTGAAGACGTCCTTCATGTAGTTATTCACCGTTTGCATCACCTTATCGCCGAGGCGGAGTTCCATTCCCTGAATTCTTGCCGCTACCCGGCCCTTTGCGTTCAAGGCCCCTTGCAGCGCGGCATTCAACTCCCGGACGCCCGTCGGGGTCTGGTGAGTCGGCGACAGAACTTGAATATCCAGCAGCGGATCGAGGCCGAACTCGGCTGGAATTCGTTCGGCAACAAGCTCCATGATATTGGCCTTCATTCGTTCGGCGCCCTGCGTGCGGACAAAAAGAAAGTCCGTGTCATACTCCGGTGGATGTCCTTCCTTAATACGGTGCGCGTTCCGTACGATTCCGCTGCCATCAGCCTGCCGGAATATCTCCGTGAGCTTATGGACCGGAAGCATGCCGGAATCCACCAGATCGCGAAGAACATCGCCCGGACCGACAGGCGGGAGCTGATCGGCATCGCCCACAAGCACAAGCCGCGCCCCCGATGGAACGGCCGAAAGCAGCCACGCCATCAACGGCAGATCGACCATCGACATCTCATCGACGACGAGCAGCTCACAATCCAGCGGCAGTTCTTCATTGCGTTTGAACACTTCGGCTACGGGATCGTATTCCAGCATCCTGTGGATCGTCGTCGCTTGTTTGCCGGTTAACTCTTCCATCCGCTTGGCGGCGCGGCCGGTGGGTGCGCAGAGTTTGAGTTCAACTCCCCACTGTTCTGCGAGCAGCACAATGGCCGATATCAGTGTGGATTTGCCGGTACCCGGACCGCCTGTAATGAGCGTCAACTGCTGTTCAAAGCACGATTGAACGGCGCGCTTCTGCAATTCGTGGAACGCTACGCCTAACTGCCGTTCTGCCTCGGCGATCGCCGCAGGGATATCCGGCAAGGTGACCTTCCCCTCGATTCCAGCCAGGCGCTGTATTTCCGCGGCGACATGATGTTCGGCGAAATACAGATACGGCAAATACGCACGGTCGTCTTCGATGACGACGGCTGCCCGTTCATTGGCATCGATCAGGGTGGACTCCAGCTCCTCCGGTTCCTCTCCGAGCATCTTTGTCATCTTCTGTACGCAATCGGCCATGGGCATGTAGGTATGTCCATTTTGCCGGGAGGCTTCCGAAAGTACATAGCGTGCACACGCTTCCATCCTCGACGCCCGCTGAAGATCGGCGCTGGTTTGCGCCGCAATGCGGTCCGCAATGGGAAAGGTAAAACCGTCTACCTCCTCGGTGAGCCGGTATGGATTTTCCTGCACGACTTCCGCAGAGCGCGTACCGTACTGCTGGAAAATCTTCAGCGCCATTCCTACGCCGACATCGAACGGCTGAAGTATTGCCCACAGCGCATGGATCGCCCGCTCGCGCTCCCAGGATTTCCGGATCGTCTCGAGCTTGCGCTTTGTGATCCCGTCGATTTCCAGGAGAGAATCGATATCGTTATCCAGCACCTCCACGGCGTCGGTACCGAACTTCTTCACGATCTTCCGGGCAGTTGCCCTGCCGACGCCCTGTAGCAAACCGGAGGAGAGGAATTCGATGAGCCCGGTCTCTGTCGCGGGATAATCGATATCGTAGCTTTTGAACTGGAATTGCTTGCCGTATCGGGGATGCGCGCCCCACTTTCCGTGGAGGATATAGGTCTCGCCTTCATGCGGACTGACCATATCCCCGACTGCGGTAACGGACTCGCCGTCTTCGGTCACGAACCTTCCGACGAAATACCCGGTGCCGGAGTCGTGGTACACGGTGGTATACAGTTCCACGGAAAGGCTCTCTTGCACTTCACCGCCGGGAACGCTATCCTCTATTTGGGAATATTCATTCACTATCAATCTGGATTCTTCCATGAACTTTCATACGGAATATCTCACCTTCAACACGGAAAACAAACGCCAGTACATCAACATCACGCGCACGGTGGAGGAAATTCTCGCCAAAAGCGGCATCCGCGAAGGGATGATCCTCGTCTCGGCAATGCACATCACGGCCGGCGTGTGGGTCAACGATGCGGAGGACGGCTTACTTGGCGATATCGACGAGTGGCTGGAGCAGCTCGCCCCGTTCAATCTCGACTACCGCCACCACCGCACAGGCGAAACCAACGGCGACGCGCACCTTAAAAACCTTCTCGTACATCATCAGGTCATCGTCCCGGTGACAGACGGGAAGCTCGATTTCGGTCCCTGGCAGGAAATCTACTACGCCGAATTCGATGGAAAGCGCAACAAACGCGTCATCGTGAAGGTGATGGGGGAATAGGCGCTACTTCAGTACATTACATTTCATCCCTCAGCTACATGCTCTCAACAGGCTCATCATGAAAACGTACCTATCCATACTCACCGTACTTCTCCTGGCAGGGTGCTCCGCTTCGAACGAGTCCGGCCCGCCATTCAGACCTGCGACAGTCACCTATCACGATTGCGTCATCGAATACATGCCCGCCGCGCAAACACTCGACGAGATGACCGAAGGGATGCCGCAGCATGTGCGCGAAGCATACCGTATGTTCGATCTTATTTGCCGGGTGCGTCCCGAAGAAGGCATCGATCCGGTTGAGCAGTTTCAAACCTCGCTGAATGATAGCTCGACTTACGAGCAGATACTGCAGCGTATAAACGCGGCGATGAAGTACGACCCGCTCATGTTCATGTGGTACATTCATGCCACCAAAGATTTCGAATCCTGGTACTTCACCGATCCGTCGGAATTGTGGAATGTGTTTACCGATCATACCCACAGATATATTCGCGGCGAACAGCGAATCCGTGCGTTCACCGCCATTGCTGCCGGTATTTATGAAATCGAAATTGAAACCGTAACGCAGGACCGCATCAGGCGGGAGCACCGGAAAGTACGCATGGAGAAAGACCTGGACTGCCTCTACGCATCAGTGCAGCAGGCACTGAAGGGCAAGCGTTTCCTCGCACTTGCCGACCGTGGAGTGACAGACCTCGAGCGTACCGCCGATACGCAGATGCTTCAATTCTCCTACGCCCACAAGCTGGATACGAACAGCTTCGGCAACATGTCGCTCGCACACAGGGAACGCTATAACATGTACATACCGCCCCGTGCAGGCGAGAGGTACTTGCTGTTTCTCTGGCTGGAGTTTGCCGGCAAGCCGCAAGTAAACGTACTGCGGTTTACGCTTGCACCCGTGAACATATACATGGCCGAAAGCCAGTACTACATAGACCGAGATGCAAACCGCGAAGCCTTAGCCGAGCCGGACCTCCCTCCCAAAATCGACGACGCCGTGAAGGAAGACATGTACCGTATCATGCCCGACGGCCAACTGCGCCATGCCAATCAACTCACCGGCACAAATGAAGATCCGCAGTACGAAGCAATGCGTTTAAGAATTATAAAAGCGTTGAATCAGTTGGAGATGGAAGCCGCTCAAGATTGACCAGGCATCTGCTCCAGAATTTGAATTATCTGGTTGCGCACATCATCGGGTAATTGAAGCGAAAGCGCATGATTCAGTGTTTCCCGTGCATCCTCCAGCCGCTGCTGCTCGATGAGCATCACACCATAAAGGTACGGGATGGGGTTGGTGTGCTTTTGGCTCATGCCGCAAAATACAGAAGTGCCGGGAAAAAACTCCAGGAGTGCCTTGTCTTAACCCATTCATCCACGAACACCGGCTCTAAAGCTGGCTCTGACCAATCTTGCGAGCTTATCAATCTCGATACTATTACGTTTATTCTTGTATCCGAGTGTCATACGGAACTCCAAAATCGCTTTTGCAATACAGCGCTCATAGTTTTAATCTCTGTATCTTCTTGGCCATTTTGACTGGCCTCAAAGTTGCACAGCTCATGTAATACCTTGTCCGGCGCCCAAAGCACAGACCCTTTAACAGCTTCACCATACTTTTGCACTCGTTCTTTAATCTCGGGTGTCAGACTCTTAGCACTTAGTTGAGAGTCAATGACATATTCAAGAAACTTTTGCATTGATTCTCTTTGTTTGGACCGCTTAGTCCTTCTATGCATTAAAAGCTCTCCGACGAGTCCTTTCCCCAAAAATATAAGGATGGCAGGGATTGTGGAGATTCCCATTACTTCCCAGAAAGTCATAATTCACCTCCTATTGAGACTGGTATGTTATGTTCTAGCACATTTATGTCAACGTGAACACTAACTCCATTATACTAATTTCCACCTTTCAGTTTTTCGTCGGCGAGCTTCCGGAGGACCTGATGCATTCCGTAATACTGTTTGCCGTTCTCGAGTGATTGCGGGAGCGGAGCAAGCGCGCCGTTCCAGTATCTGAGAAACGCATGGATAATGGCCTCCGGCATACGGGATTCCTGGCGCTTCATGATTGAAGAAGCCGTATCCCCGGGCTGCAGTTCCGCCGGATACATGGCAAGTATGTCCCCTTCGTCTATGCCCTCGGACATGAAATGCACCGTGAGTCCGATCTTATCGAAGTCTCGATTCAGCGCCGCCCAACTCACGACATCGTAGCCGCGGTACGGCGGAAGCATGCCCATGTGGCAGTTCACAATACCCCGGCCTGCCAGGTCCAGGATGTGCTTGCGGATCACCCCGCCGCCGGTATAGAGCACTGCATCGGGGGCGTAGCGCTCGAGGAGCTTTGCCGCATCATCGTCGTTCAGCGTCCCGCAATAATGGACGGATACGTCATGTGCTTTTCCCCACGCATCAACTGTCGTGTGCGGAAATTCGGGCGCTGCTGCGGCAGGCGAATCCTCTTGTTTCCGAAGAATGAGCTTCCTCCAGATCTTGCCGTAGAGATCGCGTCCCTCCCGCCGCACTTCCTCGCGCAGACGGGCAACACTGACCATCTTCCGCACAATCACAGCCTTCGGTACGACCCCGGCATGCCTGAGCAGTTCGAGCACTGCAAGCGTATACTGGCTGTACTTCCCGGGTGAAAGTACCACAACGTTCGGCTGCGTAAGCGCCGATGGCTGCATTTCCGAAATCGTGGGCTGCCGATGGATATGCGTATTGGGTGGATCTGTCACAGGCACATGCCATTCAGAGCTGCGTACACGGTCCAAAGCAGCGTTGCACAGGTTAGCGCTCAGAGCCCCGAGGGCGTGAAGAATATCGGATGGGCTGGCGTCTGCCCGGCTATAGCGCGCTACCTTCGGGTGATCGGCGACTTTTAACGCTGTGTTGAGGTAGCGATCATCGCTGGTCAGGAAGAAGGCGTCCAGGAAAAGCAGGGTGAGGCGTAACGCGATTTCCGGCCAATCCTGATGCTTTGCGGGTACCGCAAGACTCCGCTCCAGCGTTTTAACACGCAGTTCGCATACATGGAGCAACCGCTCGCGCCACTGAACGTACGCCGGGTTTTCGGGATCAGCATTCGCAGTATCCTGTAATGCTATCAGTACAGAAACTGACGCAAGCTTGAGTTTGGGAGATTCGGGGAGAAGTCCAAGGTCCGGCGCATTCGCTCTGGTTCCATCGTCCGGGGCCGGTGAATGCCGGTTGACGTCCGGTAAGCCGTAAATGCCCATTTCGCGGCAGCGGTGGAATATATCGCGTGTCTCGGTCACCACTTCTCCGCGCTGCACCGGTAGCTTTGGCCGTCGATTCCCTTCAGGCCTTCGGCATGAATGTAAAACTCCTCCATTGTCTGCTCACCGTCAGAAAACGCAATGACACCGTTTTTGAACAGGGGCATTGGCCACGCGTCCTTCTCAGCAGAATATATCTCGCGCCAATCAGTGCCATCGGGGCTGGCAAAAAGATGCGCATGGCTATCCTGAACCCCTGGACCTTTCTCCACTACAGTCGAAAGCACCATCCATCCATCGGCAAGGTGCTTGGTGTAGATAACGGGACCCGGGAGCTGGAACACCTTCTCCATCGTGCGGGTACGGCGGTCCAGCTTGCAGACATGGTTGACGGAATACTCTGAATCCGTACCCCAGTAGACTGCTTCTTCTGTAAAGAACAATCTGCATGTCCGCCACTGCTGGCTCCCATCTCCAAGCAGCTCGATTTCCTCGAACGCCGGGTCGGTGACCAGGATCCGGCATTCGTCTTTCAGATCCCCGGTGCAGGTCCATACTGTTTCTTCGTACGGATCCCAATAGCAGCCGTGGACGTGCCGAATGTCGCCTGCCTCAAATTCGTGGATCGTCTTCCAGCTTTCTGCGCCGTCGGTGCTGCGGTACACGGGCACAGATCTCCGCTCGGGATTCTGACCGTACTCGCCGAAGAGGATGGAACCGTCTCCGCAAATACATACGCTTTGGTGGAGCGGATTCCGCGATTGACGAAGGGTATGTGTGTGGGTAAGCGACTGCGTACTCAGTTCATATCTGTAAACCTTGCCCTGATGGATAATCGCAACGGCCTCCCATCCTCCCCGTTTACGGATCGGGATAACATTACACTTTTCGGTTCTTGTAAGCCTCCTTGTCGCACGGAATAGCAGCGCTAAGCGTAAAGCGGCAGGCATTGGCAGGGGCACCTGGTAGGTATCTCCCCGGTAGTCGATCCTGACATGCCTCCCATGCGATGTGATAATACCATCTTCACCGGCATAGTGCACGATTTCGGCGTGATATTGGAGCGGGGCGATTGTCATTCCAGGGCGCAACAGATATACAGATAGGCCAAAATAAAAAAAGCCCGTCCAAAAAGGACGGGCTAAAATAAATGTTCTGGCAGCAACCTACTCTCCCAGCCAGTTACCCAACCAGTACCATCAGCGCTGAGGGTCTTAACTTCTCTGTTCGGAATGGGAAGAGGTGGATCACCCTCGCTATAACCACCAAGAACATTTTATACTCTTGACGTATCGGGTCCTCAACGCCAAGGCGTTGAGGGTAGCAAAATCAGATTGTGAGAGCGCGCAAGCTCTCTGAGAGTTTTTGCTCTTTGGGAGCAATATCTCTCCGGGAGTACCTCCCATTCTTATAATGTTCACCGAATGCTGTATCAAATGGTTTGCACCATCATCTACGGATCATCTGGCTAATAATAATATAATGGGAAGGCTCACGACGTATTAGTACAGCTTGGCTAAATACATTACTGCACTTACACCTGCTGCCTATCAAACTGGTAATCTTCCAGCAGTCTTTAGGTCTAATGACGGGATGAATCATCTTGAAGTGGGCTTCGTGCTTAGATGCTTTCAGCGCTTATCCCTTCCGAACGTAGCTACCCAGCGGTGCCGCTGGCGCGACAACTGGTACACTAGAGGTTCGTTCACTCCGGTCCTCTCGTACTAAGAGCGAATCTTCTCAATCATCCTGCGCCCGCATAGGATAGGGACCGAACTGTCTCACGACGTTCTGAACCCAGCTCACGTACCGCTTTAATTGGCGAACAGCCAAACCC
>PABJ01000132.1 GCA_002699105.1 Ectothiorhodospiraceae bacterium
ATCTTGTACATCCCATGCTGCGCGTTTTCGATCCGCTGCATGGATTCGCGGTAGTCGAGCGCAGAGTTGATCTCAGCCGCACGGATTCCCGCGCGCGCGAGTGCATCGACCTGGTCCTTCATCAGGGAAATAAGCGGGGAGACGACAAGCGTGAGGCCGGGGGTAAGGATTGCAGGAAGCTGATAGCACAGGGACTTGCCTCCGCCCGTCGGCAGTACGGCAAGCGTATCCCGCCCGTCGAGCGTCGATTCGATAATCTCCCACTGTCCCGGACGGAACTGCTCGTACCCGAAGTGCTTCTTGAGTGCTTCCTGCGCCGATGCGTGCGAACCTTCCGGCATCCCTGTCTACTCCACGGCTGCGTGGGTTAGTTCTGCACGGCAGCGCCGGAGGCCTGCTCGATGATATCCTGCTCGGTTGGTTCTTCGGGATAATAAGGCTGCAATTCGCTCGACATGAATTTGATCACTGCCGCGATAACGCCCATATCGTCGAGGTAGCCAACGAAGGGTGCGAGATCGGGAATCGCGTCGAACGGTGTGATGAAATACGCAAGTGCTGCGAGGACGATCGCTTTCTTCTGCCAGGGCACACCGGGGTCTCTGAAAAACCGGAACAGCGCCAGTATATCCTGTGCGAAGCGAATCTTGCCGCTTGCCTGCTTCAGCTTGCCTTCCAGCTTCTCAGCTACCATCGCAGCTTTTTCGCGGTAATCCTCTTCGTTGTCGATGGTTTCGACATCGTAATCTTCGAAATATTGATCCAGTTCTTTATCCATAGCGTCGTTCGCCCCTTTATTCATTGAATCCTTCCTCAATTTACGATATTCTCATTGCTTCGTACACGATCTCGGCGATATCCTTGACGTCGACTTCTTCCAGTCTGCCTTTTTCCTTCACGCCGTCGGTGAGCATCGTAAGACAGAACGGACATTCGGCTGCAACGGTTTCAGCGCCGGTATCGAGAGCTTCTTCCGTGCGCTCGATGTTGACCTTTTTGCCGACGGTTTCTTCCATGAACATCCGCCCGCCGCCTGCGCCGCAGCATAGGCCTTTTTCTTTGTTCCGCGGCATTTCCACGACTTCCATGCCTGGTACCGTCATGAGGGAATTGCGCGGCTCGTCGTACGAATCGTTATACCGGCCCATGTAGCAGCTATCGTGGTAGGTGACCTTCCGGCGGCTTTCTTCGGTCAGCTTGATGATGCCGCGGTCGATCAGGTCGTCGATGAGCTGGCTGTGGTGAATGACCTCGTAGTCGCCGCCGAACTGCGGGAACTCGTTCGCGATGGAATGGAAGCAATGCGGGCAGGCAGTGACGATCTTCTTCACGTTATAATTGTTGAGCGTCTCCACGTTTTCCATGACGAGCATCTGCGCGAGATACTCGTTGCCGCTGCGCCGTGCATGGTCGCCGTTGCACTTTTCTTCCTCGCCGAGGATGGCGAAGGAAATCCCCGCTTCCTGCAGGATCTTCGTGAAGGCAACCGTTACCTTCTTGTACCGGTCGTCGAACGAACCTGCGCAGCCGACCCAGAAGAGATAGTCCACCTCATCCGCCGAGCCGAGCTCGGAAAGCTTCTGCACATTCAGGCCGTCGGCCCATTTGGCGCGGTCTTCCGGGCTGAACTGCCACGGCGCGAAGTTGTTCTCCAAATTGCGGTAGAGCATCTGCAGCTCTTCGGGGAATTCGCCTTCGGTAAGAACGAGCTCGCGGCGCATCTCCACGATCTGATCCACGTGTTCGATCATGACGGGGCATTCCTGGACGCAGGCGCGGCATGTGGTACAGGCCCAGAGCTCTTCGGTGCTGATGAAATCGTGCATCAACTGGCGCTCGGGGGTGGGATTCTCCTTGCCATCGGCAAGGATGGGCGCTTTCTCTTCGAAGCGCGCACGTGTATCAACGATGATCTTCTTCGGGGAGAGGATCTTGCCCGTGATGTTTGCAGGACATGCAGCCGTGCATCTGCCGCATTCGGTACAGGTGTAGCTATCGAAAAGCTGCTTCCATGTCAGGTCTTCGATATCCGATGCGCCGAACTTCTCCGCATCTTCGTCCTCCAGATCGAGGGCACGCAGTGCGCCATCGGCTTCTTTCTTTATACCCTTGTTGCTGAAGTAGACGTTCGGCAGCGAGGTGATAACGTGAAAATGCTTGGAGTACGGCAGGAAATTGAGGAACCCGAGGACGAGTACAATATGGATCCACCAGGCGATCTCGAACACGACCTCCGTCCCGGCGCTTTGCGGGAACCAGCCTGCGACGATGAGCGATATTGGACGCCAATTCTCTGCGAAATCCATGCCTTCGCCCAGGGCAATCCGGGTGCCGTTCTGGAAGAACATTGATATCATAATGAAGGCAATCGTCAGCAGGATCAGCGTGGCATCAAGCTGCGAGGATGAGGGGATTTCCTTGACACGCGACGGCCCGAACACGTACCGGCGCAGCAACGCGAACACCACGGCACAAAGCACGATGATCCCGAAGATATCGCTCACAAATGCGATGGGCGGATACAGCGGCCCAAGGAATGAGAGTGAGAATCCCGGCATCAGGCCCTCGCCTATTGCCTCAACGACGGAAAAGAGCAGCACAAGGAAGCCCCAGAAGATACCGGCATGAAGCGGCCCGGCAACGGGATCCGCGAGGATTTTGCTTTGCCCAAGTCCGATCGTCAGAAAGTTATCTATGCGTTTTGGGAAGTTATCGAACCTGTTATCGGGCTTGCCGACTTGTAGATATCGGACGATTCTGCGAGCCGTCCAGGCGAAGATGCCGAATGCAGCAAGCAGAACGATGAGAAAAAGGATGTTCTTCAGCGTCATGTATGAACCGGTATCGAGAATGAATGATGGAGATTCAAGTGGGTGTTTCTTGTAGATATATCCTGTGAAACACCAAAGCAAGGTAGGCATTGCGGTTCCGTTTTGCAAAGAATCTGTCTGCGGTGCCGTGCTGTAATCCCGACAAAACAGGTCCGGAATTAATTTGGATTTCACCGTAAAGACGGATAATTTTATCCTACTTTGATGTGCCTGTGAAATCACGAACCATAGATTCTGAAATCATAACCTTGGAGTTAATGCAGGCGCCGGATATCATGTCTCACAGCATGAGTCTTTGCATCCGGTAACGCAGAACAGAGCGTTTGAACGATGCACGAACACGAAAGAATGGAATGCACCCATCCCGGAGACCGTCACATTTGGTGATGCCTGGTAATCAGGTTGAGTGTATTGGTTGTTATCCATCGCGTGTCGTTCAAACGTTCTTGCGTTTGTATCAACAATGCAGGAACAGTTCATGAGAAAAGTTCTACTTCGTAATGCGGCAACGGTGAGCGTCTTGCTCGTCGTGGCCTTCATTTTTGAGGCTTGCTCGATGTTGCAGCCGCTCCCCAAGTACAGAACCTCTTCTACATCCTTCGCACCCGATCAACTTCCCCTGGCAAAGCGTTCCACGAACGATCTCGTGGATCCTGTCGTGCTTGGCGCGTACTCGGCGTTGAAGGAAAAATCCCTCCGGCTGAACGCGGAAGAAGATGAGCAGGAATACGGTATCATTAACCGCTCGCTTGCATCGCTGAAGATTCGGGATAAGGCCGGAATCGATGCGTCCATCATGGAGCGCGAGGACGAATCCCTGGCCGAAGGCGCCTCCCCGGAAGAACCGCCGTACGAAGAAGCCGTTATCCGCCAGGTCGTCGACCGTTCGATGCAGAACGGCGAGCCCGATGAGATTGCTGAATTCAATCCGGCTATCAACCGGCCTGCGCTTATGAAGGAGATCGTGAATCTCCTTGGAGTGCGGTACCGCTACGGCGGCAACGATGCCGTCCGCGGTCTGGATTGCTCCGCTTTTACGGGTACGATATATAGCCGTGCAATTGGTGTGCGTCTGCCGCGAAGCTCAGCGCAGCAGTTCGGCGTTGGACGCAAGATCAATCGCGACGAGCTGAAGGTAGGCGATCTTGTGTTCTTCAAAACGCGCCGCCGCAGAGCTCCGGTGAGTCACGTTGGTATTTACGTCGGCGATGACATGTTCGCGCATGCCAGCTCGCGTAACGGCGTCATCGTCTCGACACTGGCCGATGGGTATTACAAACGTGTATACGTTGGTGCGCGCCGTGTCCTTGAGGCAGAGTTCACGGACTCCCGCTCACGCCATGTGATAAACAGCGTCGGTGTGCAAAACTAGAACCGCTCCTAACTCGGAATGTAGAAAGCCCCCGGATCCGGGGGCTTTTTTCGTATGCGCTCTGCTGAGATCGAGGGCTAGCCGAAATAGCGATCGTCCAGATCGATCATCGAAATACAGCGCCGCATTGCTTCAACGAGTTTGCCTTCGTTGATTGGCTTCGAGATGTAATCGTCCATGCCGGCGCTGAGGTACTGTTCGCGTGCGCCCTTCAACGCATGGGCCGTCATGGCGATAATCCTGGGCTGACGGTCGACCGGCAGCGTGTCCCGGACTTTCTTCGTGGTTTCCACACCGTCCATCTCCGGCATTTCTATATCCATCAGCACGATATCATACCGGGCCTTATCGAGCGCCTTCAAGGCTTCCTTCCCATTCGGAACAAGATCTGCGCTGTAGCCCATGCCCTCAAGCAGCCACATCGCGACTTTCTGATCCATGTGATTATCCTCGACGAGGAGAATCTTTATGGTATCCTCGCGCTCGGATTTGACCGGAATCTTCGAAAGCCGCTTCGATGCCCGTTTTTCGAAGAAGCCGACGAGATGATACACAACCTCTTCATGATCGTACGGTTTACGGATGAATTCGGCAGCGCCGAGTTCGTTGGCCTGCGCCTGGTCGTAGGCGCCCTCGGTCATAAGCAGGAGCAGGAGCGTCGACGGGGAGTAATACTTCCGTATCTGCCGCGCCAGTTCAATTGCATCGCCGCGCCGCATCTGGACGTCGATGATGACGGCATCCACGCGCTCGTAGCTCTGTATGATCTCCGTCGCTTCCTTCGAGGTCGCTACCGCTTTCACCTTCATTCCCAATTCCGTGAATTGCGATGTGAGTTCGTTGCGCAGGTCGCTGTTCTCATCGACGATAAGGAGATGCTTGCTCCGGAGCGATGCATAGGATTGCGGCTGCGGATCTTGCTTGGACCCCGCTTCTTTCAGTGCGCGGAGCGCACGGGGAGGCTCGCTGCCGCCGAGGGATTCGATAATGTCGTTGATATGCGAAAGCATCGTGTCGCCGCTCTTCCGGATCGTCTCGACGTAGTCGGTTTGTGCGGGCGATAGATCGGTATCCATCAGCAAGCCCGTCATCCCGATAACGGCATTGAGCATGGAGCGGATCTCGTAACTGATCTTTTCGATGAAGGAACCCTTCTTCTGCTCTTCGCTTTCCGAATACTGCTTCAGTTCCTCCATATCGCGGCGGATCGTCATCAACTCCCGCGATAGCGCTGCGACCCTATCGCCGATCGGCATATCGGGCTTCGTATCGTCCTGCATTTTGATAGCGCGCATGTGCGCTTCGGCAGTGGTATCTCCCTTATCGTGCCCGATGCAGATGACGGCGTCGTTCTTGTTGAACCGCGTGCGGTGCACCGAAAACTCCAGATCGAGAATATCGCCGTCTTTGGACTGGAGCGCGTATTCTACTTCTCCCTCTGTGGTCTCCAGCAGGGCGTACTTCTTATCCAGATCGGCGTACTGCTTTCCGGTGGGATAGAAGCTGGTGATGTACTTCCCGATGATGTCCTTCTTCGGGAATCCCATTCTGTTAATCGTGTACTGGTTGATGTATGCAATCCTGCCGTCGGTACTCATGACGAAGGTAAACGCCGGGATAGAGTTGATGAGAAGCTGCGTGGCATTGGGCGGCTTGTGGGTGATATGCACCTTGCTGGCGGCTTCCTCTTCGGCTTGACCGCTGGCGGCAGGCTTCGGTTTCGGAGCCGGTTTCGCCTGGGGTGCTTGCTGTACCGCGGGCGGCGCTGGGGCCTTGGCGGGGGCCGGTGCTTCGGGCTTTGGCTTGGGTGCGGCCCCGGCAGCCTTTGCCTTGATTGCAGCGAGCGCTTCGGCATTGATGAACCGCCCCGCCACCTTGCCGCATATTCCGGCGATCACCTGGATTCCGTGGCGCGCATAGTCGGGGATTTCGCTTTCATCCGATCCGAAGAGATGAATACCCGCGATAATCTTGTAGTTGTGATGCACCGGCATCACTGCGATAATCGTGGGTGCATCGCTGTTTTGGTTCACTTCGTCGAGTACGCTGATACCGAGCGTGTTCTTGAATGTCGGCTTCCCGGCACGCAGCCTTCTGACGATGATTGAGCCGGAGCTGTATTCCCTGATCTCGTCCTGCTCGGCTTCGTCGACTTTAAACGCTTTGAACAGGTGCAGCCTGTTACTCTCCTCGTCGAAGAGATAAAACGCCCCGGCGTCGATGCCGGAGAGCTTGAAGATCTGATCGAAACACGCATCGACGACGTCGCCAAGGGAGCTCTTTCCGGTGAGTTCCTTTTCAAACGATGCTTTGTCGAACTTGAAGACTTCTTCCGTGTCCTCCTCTTCGACCTCCATTTCAAGGTCGGATATTTTATCGAGCATGGACTCGAATTCGGAGAACAGTTCTTGTTTTTCTTCGCCTTCCATTGCTTTGCCTTTTTCCTGCACCAGTGTGATGGTTCGGTCGTACGTGCGTCTAGGTTTGCTCTTCGTATTGGAACAGACGGTTCAGCCCGTTCAAGGCCGCTACCCGGTACGATTCTGCCATCGTCGGGTAGTTGAATGTCGTCTTGACAAAGTACTTGATGTTGTTGCCGCCGTTTTTCTGCGACATAATTGCCTGTCCGATATGGACGATTTCAGATGATTGCGGTCCGAAGCAATGCACCCCGAGAATCTCCAGCGTTGTCGGGGAGAACAGCAGCTTGAGAACGCCCACTTCGTGTCCGCTTATCTGCGAGCGCGCCAGGTTCCGGAAGAATGCATGGCCGACCTCGAACGGAATTTTCTCCAGTGTCAGCTCGCGCTCTGTTTTGCCGACGGAACTGATTTCCGGATTCGTATAAATACCTGTCGGTATATCCTGCACGAGACGGAATTCTGCCTTGCCTTCGATGATGTGCGTGGCGGCAAGTCTGCCTTGATCGTATGCAGCGCTCGATAGCGATGGATAACCGATGACGTCGCCGATTGCATAGATGTTCGGCACCGAGGTCTGGTAGTTTTCATTGACGGGAATATTGCCGCGATGATCCGGTTCTATGCCGAGCGATTCCAAATTCAACCCGGCGGAGTTGCCGGACCTGCCGTTTGCCCAGAGAAGGACATCGGACTTGACCTTCGTCCCGGAAGCGAGATGCAAAACAACTCTGTCTCCGTGGATTTCCACGTTCTCGTACTCCTCGTTATTCCGGATGATGACGCCTTGTTCGCGCAGGTGGTAGCTCAGCGCATCGCTGATCTCGTCGTCAAGGAAGGAGAGAAGCTGATCGCGCGTGTTCACGAGATTGACCTTGGTGTTCAATCCTCTGAACGCCGATGCATATTCGCAGCCGATGACGCCCGCACCGTATATGGTCACAGTCTTCGGGATAAAGCCGAGCTCGAGAATCGTATCGCTATCCACGACGCGCGGTACTTCGAAGGGCACATCGGGAGGGCGGTAGGGCCGGGCGCCAGTAGCGATGATAATAGCATCACCGGTGTAAAATTTCTCTATACCTTCCGGATCGACAATCTTTACAGTATCGTGATCGTGGAAGGCGGCATTTCCTTCGAGCACATCCACGTCGTTCCGGTCGTAGAAGCCTTGCCGTTCCTGCACCTGCTTGTTCACGACGACCTCTACCTCGTGCATGATCTCTTCCCAACTGATATTGACCCGCCGGGCAACTTTGAGAAAGAGCGGATTTCGGCGAAGATCGGTAAGCTGCCGGACCACGTTTATCAGCGTTTTGCTGGGAATAGTGGCCACATGCGTACAATTTCCGCCGACTTTGAGGTTCTTTTCAATTATAGCGACATGCTTCCCGCTTTTGGCGAGTTTCATTGCCGCACCCTCGCCGCCGGGTCCGCTGCCGATAACAAGTACGTCGTATTTTTTCTCGATCATGCTCAATGCCGGAATAGGATTGGAGTGCCTCCTCTGATGTTAGGCAATTCCGTGCTAAATCCAAACGTGTGTCATAACTAGAGAACAAAAAACGCGCCAATACTAATTATTTGCGCGTTCGTTGTCATATCTTCTACGCCTATGGCGGTTCAATGCGAGCCGTTCGGCGATACCGTAATCGGCCGGTCACGGCCTTCTTCCCAACCCGATATGGGGAAGGATGCAATAAAGGTTGTACCGTTGCCCTTGTAGCTCTCGAACGATAACATGCCGCCCATGTGCTCGACGAGTTTCTTGGTGATGGATAGCCCGAGCCCGGCGCCTTCGAATTCCTTGAGGAATCCAAGTTCTTCCTGCTTGAAGGATTTGAACACGGAAGGTTTGAACTGATCGCTGATACCGACACCTGTATCGATGACCCAGATGACGGCCTGGTTCGCCTGAATTTGCAAGCCGATAGTGATGCTGCCTTCCTTCGTGAACTTCATCGCGTTAATCACGAGATGCGTGATAATCATCGCGAAGCTGTGCCTGTCCGCGACGATCTCTGCACCTGCATCTTCGATCACCTTGATGAGCCGTACATGCTGTGCGTTGTGGATCGGATATATCGTGGCGATAACATTGCGCAACTCCTCGGCCACGTTGAAGCTCACGGGTTCGAACGTCACGGCATCGCATTCGAGGCGCGAAACCAATTTCGTATCGTCGAGCATCCGGAGGAGCCGGTGCGTTCCGCGGGAAATGATCTCGAAATACTCCCGCTGATCGCCGGTGAGTTTATGATCGAGGTCGTCGCTCAGGATTCGTGTAAATCCAAGAATCATCTGGAGCGAATTTTGCAGTTCCCCGGTCAGGTTCGTGACGATATCGAGAATGTTCTCTTTCGGGATATCGTTCGTGAGGGAGATGCCTGCATTCCCTTGCTGGGAATCGGCAAAAGCGATATCGCTTTTGGTAGCGAGAAACCAGCGCAGTTCGCCGTTATCCCCGGTGATCGGTTTTATCGTGAGTTTTTCGAGGTAGACGCTTCCGTCTTTACGCTTGTTATGCAGGACGCCGCTCCAGAGCTGCTTCGCGAGAATCGTCTCCCACATCTGATCGTACAATTCCTGCGGGTCGACATCGGACTTGAAGATCCTGGTGTGCTTTCCATGAAGTTCTTCAGGCTGATAGCCTGTCAATGCTTCAATGCCGGGAGAGACGTATTCAATGATACCGCCGGTATCGGTGATGATGAACGCCTCGCCGGTACGCTCCAGCGCGTGCAGTATTTCTTCGTGTTCGATTATCGTCATAGATGCATTATCGGCTGCTACCGTTCTTGTCTAATGAATCTACAGAATCGAAACCATGGAATCTAGGGAAATTCAAGCGCGACCCCGCCGCACCTGAAATATTTGCAGAACCCGCTATGGATGAATATGCAGCAATGCGGAGCGCTGAATTCCACCCGTAGCCTGGCGTACGATATACAAACCGGGCACAAATCCGCCAATCTGGAGGGCTGCCGCGGCAGAAGAGGTGCGAACTGTGATATCCAGCTTCTGCCCAAGCAAGGTATACACCGCGATGCTGGATTCATCCAAATCTTTGCCGCGGAGCAATGCCTCCGTATGCCGGGAAAGACTGACGGGCGAGGGATAGACTTCCAAAGTATGTTCGTCCGGGGCCGGCGGCTGCGGTGCGATACCGGTCACGCTCCGCAGATCGAGAAGGAACACGGCCGGCTCTTGCGGGTATCCGAGTGCGAGCATGGCGCGTGTGATATCGTAGTACATCGTGCCAGGCGGCGTGTGGACACCGGGACGGAGTGGCAGCGTCTGTACGATGGCCCCTATCTCCGGATCGATGAGTTGCAGCTGCAGGGTGCTGTCCCGCCAGCCGAGTGCGGCATCCGTCCAGGCATTTACATTGCCCAAATAGACGGAATTCGCAGGAAGGAATTCTCCCCGCAGATCGATCGATTGGACTTCCAGCAGGTGCGGCCCAAGCATGATGGTTTTCGGCGATGGCCCGGCGCGCAGCGCCATCCTGCCGAACGGTTCGAGCGCATCCCAATCGGCGTTCGCCAGCGTGATTTGATTCAGTAGCCGGTGATCGCTGCGATGATAGAGATTGAGCAGCCTGCCCCGGTACAGCAAGATGCAATACCAATCCGTGCCGGGTATGAACGCCCCTTGCAGCAGGCCGTGTCCTTCGCCTCCGAGACCGAAGTAACTTTCCACGAAGTTTTTGTACCGCGTCTCCCCGTTGTTCAGATCCACGAATGCACGCTGCCCATGCTCGGGGAAGAGCGCCATTGCAATGCCAGGGTTCTCGGGATCTTCCACGAAGGCAGGGTATTGATCCGAGTTGCCGTGCGCAACAACCTCGCTATCCCACTCGAATGAACCGTCCGAAACGCGGTGCTTGTACGCCCGCCCGTCAAAATGGCTCAGCGCCACCGCCGAAGGCGGGCTGGCTGCGGGAGCAAGTGCCGTTGGATACATCCCCGTGCGCGCGGTTTCCGATTCTCCCGAAGCGATGTCGATAAACGACAGCCGGTCGCCTTCGCCGAGTGCATTCGCAACGACGATCTTCGAGCCGTCGCTCGAAAGTGCGAGGGCATCCACGCTCTCGCCGAGATCGAATCCGCTGGTGGGGCCGAGAGAGCGGGTATCGTAGTTCGAGACATCCGCCGTTCCGCTCAGTGCGATCAGTACTTCGAAGCTGTCGTCGTACACGGCAATGCCCTCGGGATCGACGCCGACGTCGGTTTCCGCGACGTCAAAATCCCGGAACCCGAACGCCCGCAGTATGCCGTGCCTGCCGCCGCCGGGCGGATCGGTCTCGCCGCGCACATCAAGAAAGTACAGCCGTTCGGAGA